>SKRI01000208.1 GCA_007118565.1 Gemmatimonadota bacterium
GCCCACGTAGCCGGCCTCCGTGAGGGTGGTGGCGTCGACGATGGTGAAGGGAACGTCGAGGGTACGGGCCAGCGTCTGCGCGAGCAGCGTCTTGCCCACACCGGTGGGGCCGATCAGCAGGATGTTCGACTTGTCCAGCTCGACGTCGTCGACGATCCCCTGGTGGTTGACCCGCTTGTAGTGGTTGTAGACGGCCACGGCGAGCGACCGCTTGGCCTCCTCCTGCCCTATGACGTACTCGTCCAGGCTCCGCTTGATCTCCTGCGGAGTGGGGAGCGGCATCTGTACGGAGTCCTGCTCCTTCTCCTCCTCCTCCGCCAGGATCTCGTTACAGAGGGAGATGCACTCGTTACATATGTAGACCGACGGGCCGGAGATGAACCGTTTGACGGCATCCTTCGATTTTCCGCAGAAGGAACAGCGGAGATGCTTGTCACTGGGCATGGTTCAACCTGCCGGGGAAACGTCGTGCGCCCATCATCCTACTCGTGCTCACCCTGCAAGATAGGATGCTCGGCCCGGAAGTGGAATCCCACGTCGCGCAGCCGGCCCCTATCGGCCGGTCTCCGGCTCGTCGTGCTTCGGCTCCACCACGTCACCCTTGTGGCTGATGACGTGGTCGATGAGCCCGTACTCCTTCGCGTCGTCCGGGGACATGAAGAGGTCCCGGTCGATGTCCTCCGCGATCTTCTCGGCCGGCTGTCCGGTTCGCTCCGCATAGATGTCGTTCAACCGCTCGCGGATGTAAAGGATCTCCTTCGCCTGGATCTCGATGTCCGCTGCCGTGCCCTGGCTTCCGCCCGACGGCTGGTGCAGCATGATCCGCGAGTTGGGGAGGGCGAACCGCTTCCCCTTCGTGCCCGCGGCCAGGAGGAAAGAGCCCATGCTGGCGGCTATGCCCATGCAGTAGGTGGTCACGTCCGCCTTCAGGAACTGCATGGTGTCGTAGATGGCCAGCCCCGAGTACACCGAGCCGCCCGGAGAGTTGATGTAGAGATAGATGTCCTTGTCCGGATCGTCCGCCTCCAGGAAGAGGAGCTGGGCGATGATGACGTTCGCGACGTTGTCGTCGATCGGCGTGCCCAGGAAGACGATCCGGTCCATGAGCAACCGGGAGAAGATGTCGTACGAGCGCTCGCCGCGGCTGGAGCGCTCGATGACGTACGGGGCGTAGATCGGCATATGGTCGGCTGTGTTCTGAGTTCTGTGAAGCCGTGAATTCTTCTGGACCGCTACTCGACCGTGTTTACAGACTTCAGGAAATCGAAGACCTTGTCCTCGCGAATCTCGTTCTCGAGCGACTGGAGCTGACCGGACTTCTCCAGCTGGATCCAGACCTCGCCCGGCTCCCGGCCGTACTGCTCCGCCATCTCCTCCACGCGCGCGTCCACGTCCTCCGGGGTAATGCGCAGATCCTCTCGCTCGCCGAGCTTCTCGACGACCATCATTCTGCGCAGACTCCGTTCCGCCTGCGGCCGGAGCTGCGGCTTCATCTCGGTGAAGCGCGCCTCCTGCTCCGGCGTCGGCTTCTCGTCACGGCCGCCGGTCAGCATCAGACGCAGATAGCGATCGACCATGGACTCCGGAACGTCGAAGGGATTGGCCTCCACGATCCGCTCCACCAGCTGGTCACGGACCGAGGCCTCCGCCCGCTCCTCGGCATCCTTCTTCAGGTCGGTCTCGATGCGCTCCCGGAGAGCGCCGATCGACTCGAATTCACCCACCGAGGAGGCGAACTCGTCGTCCAGCTCGGGCAGCTCCTTGCGGTGCGCCTCCACCAGGCGGATCCGCAGGTGCTGCTCCTTGCCGCGCTGGGACTCATCCGGAAAATCGTCCGGGAACTTCGGTCGGAACTCTCCTTCCGACCCCGGCTCGAGGGTGGTGATGGCCTCCTCCACATCCGGGATGGCCTGCCCCTCGCCGATCACGAACCGAAATTGCTCTGCTTCCGCTTCCTGACCCTCGCTGCCGTCCAGCTCGGTGATCTCGACGGTGACGCGATCCTCGTAGTCCGGCGTCTCGCCCGCGGGGAGGGGGTGCCACGTACCCTGCTCGTTCCGCAGGCGCTCCAGCACCGAGTCCACGTCGTCGTCACCGATCTCGGTGGGCGGCCGTTTCACGGTGAAGCCCTCGACGCGCTCGATCTTCGGATCCGGACGGATGTCGAACCGGACGTCAAAGCGGAGGTCCTCCTTCGGCTGATAAACGACGTTGTCGACCTCGGCCTCGGAGATCGGGCTGAGGTCCTCGCGCTCGAGCGCCTCCCGATAGGCCTCCTGGATCATCCGGTCCAGCGTCTCCTGGTCGATGGCCGGCCCGAAGCGCTGCTCCAGGACACCGGCCGGCATCTTCCCCTTCCTGAATCCGGGAAGCTTCGCGCGCTCGGCGATCTGCCGGGAAATGGCCCTGCGGGTCTTCGCGACCCGCTCGGCCGGAACGATGATCGAGAGAACCCGGCTCCAGGCCGCGGGCTCTTCAACGGTTACGGTCAGACTCTCTGTATCGGTGGACATCGATCAACCGGATCGGGTACGGGATGCGGCGGTATAGGCAGAGCTGGCCGGGATCTCCGGCCATACACAGGACGCGCCGGCGGTGTCCGCCGGCGAAAGCTGTGGAACCCAAAACAATACGCCGGCCCTAGGGCCGGCGCAATCTCGTGGGATGGGAACCGGGTGGATCGTCTACCCGGCGGAGCGGACTCAGGTCGAGCAGGTAGGAAGGACCAGCCGGTAGGTGGAGCCTCGACCGGGGCTCCGGGTGACGGAGAGGTGCGCACCCATGCGCCGTGCCAGCATCGGCGCCGCCGCCTCGGCGACGCGCGGGGCGGTCGGTCGTCCGGTGATGGCTCCCAGGTGGTCCGGGTCGATGCCGAGACCGGTGTCCGTGATGCGGATCTCGGCTCGGTCGCGGTCGGTGCGGACCACCATCGAAATGCGACCTTGCGCCGGAGTGGTCTGAATGGCGTCGTCCATCAGGGAGACGAGGATCTGCGTGAGCTGCTCCGCGTCCGCCAGCACGGACGTGGGCGCCTGCGACGTCTCCTGCCACCTCGAGAAGGCGATTCCCCGCTCGGCGATCAGCGGCGCAAAAACCGTCTCCCCACGGGCGAGGATCTCCTCGACCTCCACGAGGCCGAGCCTGACCTCCGGGGCTTCCGCCTGCGACCGCATTCTCCGTCTCGAGGGGTCCAAGATCATCGCCGGTTCCTTCCGATTGGTGGTTCTCCTGAGCATCTTCCGCGCCTGCCCTGGGGTGGCGCAGTCGATCCGGGACACAATGCTCCCATCCACCTCGTCCGGTGGATACGCGCCGCAACCGCGCACCTTGACGCGAGGATCGACGCGGGAGGACGGTCCGGTCATCTGTTTGGGAGACGATTCAGCGAAGTGGAAGGTCACATCCGGATCTCGTTCGCCGGCATCGACTTGGCGAAACCAGGGGAAAGGAGCGGGAACGGCGGAGGCGGTCGTGCGAGATCACGACTGCTACAGAGCGCGATCCTGGCTCACCGCCGATTGCGGCCGGACCGAGAGGGAGGGAAGGGAGGGGGAGACGATGCGCACGGAGGGACTCGAACCCCCACGCCGTTAGGCACCAGATCCTAAATCTGGCGCGTCTGCCAGTTCCGCCACGTGCGCACAAGACCCCGCAGCGACCGGGCGGGGGGCACCTGCTTCGTGGGCGCTCCGCCAGTCGCTGCGGGGGTGATCATAGGGGTGCGGTGACCGGCGGTCAACGCACCCCTTCTCCTCCGTGAGAGCCGCTACCTCGGCATCCGCAGGTTCGCCACCTGCGTGGTGCCGTCGGGCGTCACCATGCGGAGGTTCACCACCTCTCCGGCGCCGATGCGGTTCATGGCGCGCCGGAAGTCCTCGACAGACCCGATCTCCTGCCGCTGGACGTGGGTGACGCGCATGCCCTGCCGCAGATTGCGCTGCTGCGCCTGGCTCCCCGGCTGAACCCCTGCGATCACCACGCCGCCGGGCTCGTCGTACCCATACTGGCGCGCCACCTCCGGGGTGAGCTCCGTCACCTGGAAGCCGAGCTGCTCCCCGCCTCCGTCCTCCCGCTGACGGGGCTGTGGCGCCGTGGTCTCCGCCGGGATCTCCGAGAGCCGCACCCGGATGTCCCGGCGATCCCCGTGCCGGATGACGTTCAGGGTGACCGTTTCGCCCGGATCCCGCGCGGCGATGGCCCGCTGCAGCCCGCTGGAGGTGCTCACCTCGCGGCCGTCCACCCCCACGATCACGTCCTCGATCTCGACTCCTGCCTCACGCGCGGGGCTGTCGTCCGGGAAGCCGGCGACCCAGGCTCCGCTGATCGACGGAAGCTGGTAGATCTCGGCGTCCTCGGAGGTCACCGACTGCGTCTGCACACCCAGGACCGGGCGGCGGAAGCGGCCGTGGGCGATCAGGTCGTTCGCCACTCGCTGCGCCAGATCGATCGGCACGGCGAAGCCATACCCTTCCGAGCGCCCCGTCTGGGAGGCGATGGCGGTGTTCACGCCCACGACCTCGCCGCGGAGGTTGACCAGCGGTCCGCCGGAGTTGCCAGGATTGATGGCTGCGTCCGTCTGCAGGAAACCCTCGATGGCCCACTGCGCCTGCTCGCCGAGTCCCTGACCGATGATGTTGATGGTTCGGTCCTTGGCACTGATAATTCCCGCGGTCACAGTGTTCTGCAGGCCCAGCGGACTCCCGATGGCCAGCACCCACTCACCCACCCGGGTGTTGTCGGAGTTGCCGATTCGCGTGGTCGGCAGCCCGCTCCCGTCGATCCGGATCACCGCGATGTCGGTGGAGGGGTCCCGTCCCACCACCTCGGCGGCGAACTCGCGCCGATCCTGGAGGGTCACCGTGATCTGCTCGGCTCCCTGGATGACGTGGTTGTTGGTGATGATGAAGCCGTCGTCGCTGACGATGAAGCCGGTGCCGCCGGCCTGCTGCGGCTGGCCGCCCCCACCACCGCCGCCACCCGGGGGGATTCCGAAGAACTCGCGGAACTCCTCCGGGATCCCCGGCTGACGCTGCCCACGCTGGCCGGCAGCCGCGCGGCGCGTGGCCTGAATGTTCACCACCGCCGGGGTCACCGCCTCGGAGATGCTGATGAAGGCCTCGCTCAGCTCCCCGACCGGACGGACCTCCTCCGCCGACGGCGTGATCTGGAAGGGGGTTGCGTGCGTTCCTGCGGTCAGCTCGAGACCGGAGGCGAGCCCGATCCCGGCAACGAATGCAACCGTGGTGATCGCGATTACGCGTGTTTTTGCGATGATGGGATCGAGCATGTCTCCAATCGGTTCGAGCTGGTTTTGATTCCGGGCAACATCTAAGGTACGCGCGCCGGGAGGGTGGAGTTCCGAGCGGCTGCCGAGCACCGGGAAACGGAAGCGCGCCCCCAACGTTTGGACGTCGGAGGCGCGCGAACGGTTGCCTGCTCTTCACGACGTCGGGCTTATTTCTTCTCCTCGTCGTCGACGATCTCGTAGTCCGCCTCGACCACGTCCTCCTCCGGCGCGGCACCACCGGCCCGCGCCGTGGCATCCTCCTCGAATCCGGCCCCCGCGGTGGCGCCGCCGCTGAAGCCGGCATCGGCTTGTGCCCCTTCCTGGCTGCCTGCCGCCTCCTGCTGCGCCTGGTACATCTGCGCGCCGACCGCGCTGTAGGCCTGGGTCAGCTCCTCCTGAGCGCTCCGGATCTCGTCGAGGCTTCCCTCCTTGAGCGCCTTGCGGGCGCGCTCGAGAGAGTCGTTGAGCTTCTTCTTATTCTCGTCGTCCAGCTTCTCGTCCCACTCCTTGAGGTTCTTCTCCACCTCGTAGACCATGGAGTCCAGGCGGTTGCGCGTCTCGATCTCCTCCTTGCGCTGCTTGTCCTCCTCCGCATGCTGCTCCGCGTCCTTGACCATTTTCTCGATCTCCTGGTCGGAGAGACCGCTGGAGGCCTCGATGCGGATCTTCTGCTCCTTCCCGGTGGCCTGGTCCTTGGCCGACACGTGCAGGATCCCGTTCGCGTCGATGTCGAAGGTCACCTCGACCTGCGGCATCCCTCGCGGGGCCGGCGGGATCCCGGTGAGCTGGAACTTGCCGATGGTCTTGTTGTAGGTGGCCATCTCCCGCTCGCCCTGGAGCACGTGGATCTCCACGGTCGTCTGGTTGTCCTCGGCCGTGGAGAAGGTCTCCGACTTCTTCGTGGGGATGGTCGTGTTGCGCTCGATGAGCGGGGTGAAGACCCCGCCGAGCGTCTCGATTCCGAGTGACAGGGGCGTCACGTCGAGCAGGAGGACGTCCTTGACGTCCCCTGCCAGCACGCCGCCCTGGATTGCCGCGCCGATGGCCACGACCTCGTCCGGGTTCACGCCACGATTGGGCTCCTTCCCGAAGAAGCTCTTGACCGTCTCCTGGATCTTGGGGATCCGGGTCGATCCGCCGACCAGGATGACCTCGTCCACGTCACCCGGCTGGATCCCGGCGTCCTTGAGCGCCTTCTCCATCGGCCCCTTCGTCCGCTCGACCAGGTCGTCGACGAGCGACTCGAACTTGGCGCGGGACAGGGTGACGTTGAGGTGCTTCGGCCCCTCCTGCGTCGCGGTGATGAAGGGCAGGTTGATGTCCGTCGAGGTGGTGGTCGACAGCTCCATCTTCGCCTTCTCCGCGGCCTCCTTCAGCCGCTGCAGCGCCATGGCGTCCTGGGAGAGGTCGATCCCCTGCTCCTTCTTGAACTCGTCGACCAGCCACCTGATGACTCGCTGGTCGAAGTCGTCACCGCCGAGATGGGTGTCGCCGTTGGTGGCCTTCACCTCGAAGACCCCATCTCCCAGCTCCAGGATGGAGATGTCGTATGTGCCGCCGCCGAGGTCGAAGACCGCGATCTTCTCGTCCTTCTTCTTGTCGAGGCCGTAGGCGAGCGCGGCCGCCGTGGGCTCGTTGATGATCCGCAGCACCTCGAGACCGGCGACCTTGCCCGCGTCCTTGGTGGCCTGCCGCTGGGCGTCGTTGAAGTACGCCGGAACGGTGATCACCGCCTGGGTCACCGTGCTGCCGAGGTAGTCCTCAGCCGTCTGCTTCATCTTCTGCAGCACCATGGCCGAGATCTCGGGCGGCGTGTAGGCGCGGTCCGCGTTGGGGACCTCCACCTGGGCCAGCCCGTTGTCACCGGCGGACACCTTGTAGGGGACGATCTTCTCCTCCTCCTTCACCTCGGACTCCTTGCGGCCCATGAAGCGCTTGATGGAGAAGACGGTGTTGTTGGGGTTGGTGATGGCCTGCCGGCGCGCCACCTGGCCCACCAGCCGCTCCCCGTCCTTGGTGAACGCGACCACGGACGGGGTGGTGCGGCCACCCTCCGCATTGGGGATGACGACGGGGTCTCCGCCTTCCATGACGGACACGACCGAGTTGGTCGTTCCCAGGTCGATCCCGATTACCTTTGACATGTTCGATTCGTGCGGGTTGAATCCCTACCGGCCCCCCGCGAGGCCGGAGGGCGTGCTCGGAACCGGAAGGTGCAACCGATGTGCCCCGGTAAACGATGCAATTTCCTGCCGGAGCGGCAGGAGGAAAGGCCCTGGCGGGCCATTCTGGCACCGGATGTCAGGAAGGGGTCGCCGCCGGAGAGGCGGCAGGGACGAGGTGGTTGAGCGGGCCGTGACCCGCGCCGAGCCCGGGCGCAGCGCGGATGGCCCGATGTACGAAGTCGAGCGCCTCCTCCACCGCTGCGGGAAGCTCCCTGCCGTACGCAAGCCCGGCGGCGATGGCGGCGGAGAGGGTGCAACCCGTTCCGTGGGTATGCCGGGTCTCGAGACGGGGTGTTCGCCACTCGTACCGCTCGTCCCCCTCCAGGAGGATGTTGATCACCTCCGGTCCGGAGAGGTGGCCCCCCTTCATCAGAACCGCGGGGACGCCCCGCTCGAGAAGCGCATGCGCGGCGCGCTCGGCGTCCTCCGCGGATCCGATCGCCATCCCCGCCAGGATGCCCGCCTCGTGGGTGTTGGGGGTCACGATGCGCGCCCGGGGGAGGAGCTCGTTCCGGACCGCCTCTTCCGCGCTCTCGTCGAGGAGACGCGCCCCGCTGCTCGAGACCATCACCGGATCGAGCACGAGGTGGGGAAATCCGAGCTCCTCGATCCCCTCCGCCACCAGCAATACCAGCTCCCGCGTAGCGAGCATCCCGGTCTTGCAGGCGTCGGGCGGCAGATCCGCGGCGAGTGCCTCCATCTGGCTGCGCACCGTGCGGGCCGGAATGGGATGGACGTCGCGCACGCCCAGCGTGTTCTGGGCGGTGATCGCGGTGACGACCGAGGTTCCGAAAGTCTGGAAGGCGTGGAACGTCTTGAGGTCCGCCTGGATCCCCGCCCCGCCGCCGGAGTCGGAGCCGGCGATGGTGAGGGCGATGGGGGTCCGGGGATTCCCCGGACGGGGATCGCTCACCGGCCGTGGGAGAAGGTCAGCGGCTCCGGAAGGAGCGAGAGGCGGACGAGGAAGGCGCGGTGCGCGGCGCGATCGTCCTGCGATCCCGCCCGTTCCTTATCCACCGCGCCCTCCAGGGTTTCGATCTTCTCGCGGGCCAGAGCGATGCGGCTATCCGTGCTCGGGTGCGTGGAGAACCACTCCGCCGCTGCCGGCGCGTCCTCGTCGTCCTCCGCGATGGTCTGCAGGAAGCTGATGTATGCCTCCGGGCTGTACCCGGCCTGCACGAGGTAGCGGACCGCGTGCCGGTCGGCCTCGCGCTCGTCGGATCGCGAGTGGAGCCCGCTTCCGAGCTGCTCGCTGAGCCGGACGGCGGGGTTGTCGAGAAGGGCCGGCTCACCGCCCAGGAAGATCTCGTACATGGCGGTGATCAGGGAGCCGGAGCGCATCTCCCGCTCCAGCCGTCGGACACCGTGGCGGGCCGCCACGTGCGCCACCTCGTGCGCGATGACGCCGGCCAGCTCGGCCGCGGACTCGGTTCGCTCGAGCAGCGCGCGCGTCAGGTAGATGTGCCCTCCCGGGAGGGAGAAGGCGTTGACGATGTCGCTGTTGACGAGGTAGAAGGTGTATTCCTGCTCGGGTCGGTCGCTCACTTCGACGATGCGAGATCCCACCTCGGCGATATGGAAGAGCACCGCGTCGTCGCTCACCAGCGGGAGGGAAAGGTTCAGCTCGGCGGCCAGCTCGTCGCCGAGCTGCTGCTCGCGCTCCTCCCCGATGCAGCCGACGAGCAGGGTCGCGAGCACGAGCGCCCACACCGGCAGCAGCCGGTGCGGGCGCTCCACCTGTATGCTTGCTCGAGTCATGCGAAGATTCGTTCCGTGAAAACCCGTTTCCCCAAACCACCCCCGCGGGTGACTACCGGCGGGGTGCCGCTGGAAGCCCTTGGACGCGCGAGCGGAACTGATTGTACGCACTCGTATTCGTGGTCAGCTGCTGCCGCGTGCTCGCCGGGATCTGCTGGACATCCTGCCGAGTGGCGTCGATCCGGCTCTGGGTGGTCGGGTGGGTCGCGAACCACTGCTCCACGCGGCTCGGATCCCGCTGCTGCTCCTCCATGAGCTTCTGGAGGAAGGTGACGATCCCTTCCGGATTGATGCCCGCGTCCACCACGTACTGGATACCGAGCTGATCGGCCTCGCGTTCCGCCTCGCGGCTGTGGCTGGCGAACCAGGCGCCCGCGCCGGCCTGCACCGCGACCTGGCCGACCGGACCCGGGGTCCCCAGGAGGACCTGGGCAACGTTCAATCCGAGCTCCGCCCGCTGCATGCGAGCCATCTGCTCGATCCCGTGCCGCTGGGTGATGTGGGCAATCTCATGCCCCAGCACGCCCGCGAACTCGGACTTGTTCTCGGCCCTGTCGATGAGGCCCCGGTTCATGTAGATGAAGCCGCCGGGAACCGCGAAGGCGTTGATCTGGTCGGAGTTCACCACGAAGAACCGGTACTGGATGTCCCGATCGTCCGCCCGGGTGGCGATCCTCCGTCCGAGCTCGTTGATGTACCGGTTGATGGCCGCATCCTCGACAATCGGAAGCTGGCGGTTAATTTGGGCGGCGTATTCCGCGCCCATCTGCACCTCTTCCTGGGTGGAGATCATCCCTGCACAACCGACCAGCCCAATGGTTGCCGCGGTGAACGACGCCAGCCCGAGATTTCGTACACGCCTGGAAGTGAGCCCGCTCATAAGTCATTCTCCTTGAGGAGGATAAGCTTGTTTCCCACTACGGATCGGGCAAGTCTTGGACCATAGTCCGGACACGCTCTCGCGGCGGGAGGAGCGCCTCCTCCGGGACGCGGGAAACCGGCGCCGCCGCAAGCGCGAGCCGGTTTTCCTGGCCGAGGGAGTGCGGGTGTTCCGGGACCTCGTGGCGTCGGAATGGCCGATCCGCCTGGTGGCCGGCTTGTCCACTTTCTGGGACAGCGAGGAGGGCATCAGGCTACGCGGGCGGCTCACCCAGCGCAATGTTCCGATCCGGACTCTCACCGAGGAGGAGCTCGCGCTCTTCGCGGATACGGAGACTCCGCAGCCCGTGCTGGGCGTGGCGGAGATCCGCGAGCAGGCCGTGGAGATTCTGAAAGGGGGCGAGCCACCCCTCGTGGCGCTGGTCCTCGACGGGATCCAGGACCCCGGCAATCTCGGGACCCTGGCCCGCACGGCGGAGGCGCTCGGGGCGCGGGCGCTCGTCTGCCTCCCGGGGACGACCGATCCGTGGGGAGCGAAGGCGGTGCGCGCGGCCGCCGGGGCCACCTTCCGGCTCCCGGTGATCCGCGCGGGCTGGGAGGAGCTCGGTCAGGTGCTGGCGACGGAGGGGTACCAGGTCCTCGCCGCGGATGCCGGGGGAAGCGGGCTGGTCGATCCGCCGGCCCGGGCCGCGCTCGTGATGGGGAACGAGGGCTCCGGCATCGGCCCGGAGACGCGGGAGCGTGCCGATCGGCTGGTCGGGATCCCCATGCGCGGCCGTGCCGAGTCCCTCAATGTGGCCGGGGCCGCCGCCATCCTCCTCCATCAGCTCCTCTCCTGATGCCGGCCCCGATCCTGGTGGGCCTCGCCTTCATCCTGGGCGCGTGCGTGGGATCCTTCCTCAACGTCTGCATCCATCGTCTGCCCGAGCACCGGTCGGTGGTAGCTCCCCGTTCGCGGTGTCCGAAGTGCGACGCGGCGCTCGTTCCCATGGACAACATCCCCATCGTGAGCTGGCTCCTCCTGCGTGGGCGGTGCCGGCGGTGCGGGGAACGGATCTCGATCCGGTACCCGCTCGTGGAGCTGTCGGTGGCGCTCGTCTGGGCGGGTGCCGTCGTCGTCCAGGGTTTCTCATGGGAGGCCTTGGGAGCCGCCGTCTTCCTCACCCTGCTGCTCGGGATCGCCCTCACGGACGCGCGCACCTACACCATCCCGGATCCGTTCACCCTGGGGGGGCTGATGCTCGGGGTGGCCCTCTCACTGACACCCGGCGGGATCACCGTCTGGCAATCGCTCTTCGGGGCGGTCCTGGGCTTCACCCTCCTCTATTTCGTGGCCGTGGTCGGGGAGAAGGTGTTCCGCAAACCTGCGATGGGGGGCGGGGACATCAAGATGATGGCGATGGTGGGCGCGTTCATCGGGCCGGCGGGGGTGCTGCTGACAGTCTTCCTGGGAGCGCTCCTCGGCACCGTGATCTTCGGCCCCATCTCCCTCAGGACGAAGAAGCTGGTGCCGTTCGGCATCTTCCTGGCCCTCGGCGCCACCGTGACGCTCCTGTGGGGAGACTGGATCATCGACTGGTATATGGGCTACGCCCTGGGCGTCTGAGAGGTGCCGAAGACCATCTCCTAACAGTACGGTTCCGGGTCATCGCCGAAGCGTCCCGCGCCGTATGGACCGAGGTCGAGTGCCGGCTCCTCCCCGGCCGCCATGGCGCCGATCAGCTCTCCGGTGATCGGCGCGAGCAGGATCCCGTTTCGGTGGTGGCCGGTGGCATAGAGGAGCCCGTTGACCTCGGGGTCCGCCCCGAGGACGGGGAGGCGGTCCGGGGTGGTGGGGCGGAGCCCGGACCAGAATCCGGTGAGCGCGGCCTCCCCCAGCAAAGGGCTGATTGCTGCGGCGCCCTGGAGAACGCGGGCGAGACCGGCCGGGGTCACCGCCTTGCGAAAGCCGCACTCCTCCTCGGTTGCTCCGAGAACCATCCGACCGTCGGCGCGGGGAACCGCGTAGATCCCGGCCGCGGTCACGATGTGCCGGAAGAGCGGGGGAAGGTGCTCGACGGCGGCGAGCTGACCGTGGACCGGCCGTAGCGGCAAAGGACGCGGCAGACCGTGCAGCCTCCCGGACCAGGCGCCCCCCGCCACGACGACGGTGGCGCCTTCCTCACGCGCGCCGTCGGCGAGAAGCACGCCGATGGCGCGCCCGCCGCGAATCGAGATCTCACGTACCTCCTCACCCTCGCGCACCACTGCGCCGCGCCGCTCGGCCAGCACCCGGAAGGCGCGCGAGAGCCGTCGGGCGTCGACCTGGTGATCCCCCGGGTAGAGGAGCCCCCAGCGCACCGCATCCGTGACCGCGGGCTCCCTCTCCAGCACCTCCCGCGCGTCGAGCCGCTCCACCGCGAGCCCCGACCCGCGCTGCCAGTCGAGACGCGCGTTCAGCACGTCGTCGTCCTCCGGCCGGAGCGCCAGCACGATGGCGCCCTCATCGCGGTACCCGATGTCGATTCCGGTGGCGTCGCGGAGACGCGGGGCGAGCGCCGGAAAGCGCTCCCGTGCCTCGAGCAGGAGATCGAGGAAGGGCCCGGGTCCCACAGCCTCGGCCAGGGGGGAGAGCATCCCTGCCGCCGCCCAGGATGCCTCCTCCCCGGTCCGGCCGCGCTCGAGCACAGTGACTCGCAGGCCTCGTTCGGCAGCATCGGCCGCGACGGCGCAGCCGATGATCCCTCCCCCGATGACCAGGACGTCCGGCGCGCTCACCTCACCTCTCCGTCCGGGCGGCCGATCCCCTGCCCGAGATACTCCCGTGAGAGCTCCACATAGTGGCCGGCGCTCTTTGCGATCCAGGCGGCCGCCTCCCCTGCGAGCTCCTTGCGAACCCGTGCCGGCGTACCGGCCACCAGCACCCGGGCGGGTACCTCCATTCCCTCCGTGACCACGGCGCCCGCCGCCACGAGCGACTCGGACCCGACGGTCGCCCGCGACAGGACGACCGCGTTCATCCCGACGAGCGCACCCCGTCCGATCCGGCAGCTCTCCATGACCGCGGCATGTCCGATGGTGACCTCCTCCTCCAGCACCGTCGCACCCTGGGCGCTCACGTGGACCACGGCGTTGTCCTGGACGTTGCTCCCGCGTCCGATCCGAATCTCGTGATCGGGCTCGTCCCCGCGGAGAACCGCGCCGAACCAGACGCTCGCCTCCTCTTCTACCACCACATTGCCGATGATAGTGGCGGTCGGTGCAATGAAGGCCGAGGGGTGGATGCGCGGCGTGACGCCGTGGAAGGGAAGAATCAGGGCCATTTGCGGATCGCGTCTTCTTCGCGAGTCATCGGTCGCGGACATTGCCGGGATTTCCGTTCGCCCCGGGGTCGGGTGACGATTGCGAATTCAGCCTCGTCAGCCGGGCGCGGATCACCTGGGTCTCGGTGGCCTGCTCGACGCGGATGAGGACGTCCTCGCGCTCGAGCTCCTCCCCTTCGTCCGGCACGTGCCCCATCTCCTCGAGGAGGTACCCGTTCAGGGAGCGATGCTCGGCCTGCGGAAGCGTGGTATGGAATGTCTTGTTGATCTCCCGGAGCTCGGTGCTCCCCTCGACCAGGATCTCATTCGCCGAGACGCGGACCACCGGCTGACGGGCGAGGTCGGTCTCGTCCTCGATCTCCCCGACCAGCTCCTCGAGGATGTCCTCGAGAGTGACCAGGCCGTCCGTTCCGCCGTATTCGTCGATCACCATGCCCATATGGATCCTGCGCAGCTGGAAATCCTCCAGGAGCTGGGTCACCGGCACGCTCCCCGGAACCATGAACGGGGGCCGCACGAGCGACTCCAGTCCCACGCTCCCCCTCCCGGCGAGGAGCGCCTCGAAGACGTCCCGGATGTGGAGGATGCCGATGATGTCGTCGATCGTCTCCCGGAAGACCGGGATCCGCGAGTAGGGGACATCGGGAAGCTCGGGCGCGACCTCGTCGAGGGTCCGATCTCCCCGCCAGGCGAAGATGTCGACCCGGGGCGTCATCACGTCCCATGCCCGCGTCCGATCCAGCCGGAAGGCCCGATCGATGAGCTCGCGCTCGTGGCGGTCGATCTCCCCTTCCTTGTGCCCGATGGCCGTCATCTCCCGGATCTCGGCCTCGGTGACGCGGGGCAGGAGGGAGGCGTCGCTTCGGCTCACCATCCACCGGGTGAGCGACTCGAGCGGCGCCACCACCGGGAGCAGCGCACGTGAGAGGAAGTAGATGATGGGGGCGATGAAGAGGCTGGCGCGCACCGCGTGCGTCGCCGCGAAGCTCTTGGGGACGATCTCGCCGAAGATGAGGACCAGCAGGGTCATCGCTCCTGTGGCCACCGCCACCCCTTCGCGCCCGAAGGCCTCGAGCGCGAGCGCGGTGGCGATGGAGGCCGCGGCGATGTTCGCCACATTGTTTCCCACCAGGATCGTCGTGAGGAGACGCTCCGGATTCGCCTTGAGACGTGCCAGCGTCCGGGATCCCCGGTCGCCGGCACGCTCCAGCGCGCGCACCCGCGCGTCCCCGATGGAGAAGAGCGCCAGCTCCGACCCGGAGAAGAAGGCCGAGAGCATCAGCAGGACGACGAGGAGGATCACCAGACCGGTCATGCCGGCTCCCGGAGCGGCGGCTCCTCAAGCTCCGGCGCAGGCCGGTCTCCGCGGGTTTCCGGAGGGTCCTCGGGCGCGGGGCCGGGGTCTCGCCCGCTCAACGCAGCTCGAACTCGGTGACCTGCTCCAGCGGGTGGCTCGAGGAGGTAAGCCGCCCCCGGGCGGTGAAGCTCCCCCGCGTGCCGGGCTCCGGCGTCCACCGCTCCTGGAAGGTCCGGGTCTCACCGGCATCGAGGTTGACCGTCTGCAGCGCCTGGGTGAACATCTGGTCAGCGGACCAGCGCCACACCTCGCGGCCCTCCCTCTGGACCACGAAGTCGTACATCTGCCCGGAGGTGAACTCCACCTCGATCGGCTCGACGTCTGCATTGGTGACCTGCAGGGTGAGGAGGGCGGAGCCGTCCTCCACCTCCACCTGAAGCGAGGATACGAGGGGGCCTTCGGCGTCGTCACGGGTCACCTGATCCTCCGCGAGGTCGTTGGGCGCACACGCCGGCGCTGCGGCGAGGATCAGGAAGACGATGGTGAGCAGGGGTGCGGCAGTGCGCATGAGATCAGGTGAAGATGGAGAGGGAAGCGAATCGGCCGGTCTGAATCCGATGCGCTTGCACGGCTGGCAAGATAAATACCCGGCGAAGCCGGGGTCAACCGAAAGTGGTGGATTTGTGACGCTTGCGCAAAGTTTCACAAGCGTCTATGATGCACGTCTGTTTTGCAAATTGAGGGGGCAGATGGTCTCAGACGATCGGCGAAACTCCGTGCCGCCCCACCTCGAAGGGGGGCATCTGCTGGGCGTGGGGATGCAGTTCGCGGCGGTCATCCTGGTCTTCCTCTTCGCGGGCTACTGGGCGGATCAGCGGTTGGGTACGGAGCCGTGGCTCCTCCTCCTCGGTGTCGCCCTCGGCTCCGTTCTGGGATTCTATTCGATGTACAGGCAGCTGGTCACCGTGCCGGAACAACGCAAACGCAGCCAGGGGAAGGGTACCTCCCGGTGAATCGCTCCCTGCGCTATGCGGCGCTCGCGGCGGGCGTCACACTTCCGGCGTTCCTGGTGGGGGGCCTTCTGGCCGATCCGGCAGCCGCGCGGGCCGTCTGGGTCGGGGCGTCTCTCGCCCTCCTCTTCCAGGTGGGTACCGTTTCCGTTCTCGCTGCCCGTCTCCGTCCGGAGCACTGGCTTCTCGGCTTCGTCTTCGGCTTCGTCGGGCGCCTTTCGGTCGTGATCGGATGTGCCGTGGGTGTCGGGATCACCGGAATTCTCCCGCTCGCGCCGACCCTGCTGTCGCTCGGAGCCGTTCTCTTTGCCACCACGGTGATGGAGCCGATCGCGTTCCACGCCCCTTCGCCGCTGCGAAGCTGAATGTTGACTGCATTCCTGTTGGCCTTCTCCCTTCTGATCGCGGCTCCGCAGGACATTTCCGTGGAGCCGCCCCCCGAGCTCCCCGCCGAGGAGGACGTCACGCGGGGTGATTTCGACGTCATGCCGCTCGCGCTCGACAGCCGCCGCATGCGGCTGCCGATCGTCGGGTACGTCGACCTGCCACCCGAGGGGTCGTGGATGGTCGGCCCCGTTGACATGACGCCCACCAAGCACACGGTGCTGGTCTGGCTCATGGGGCTGCTCATGCTGGTCGTCTTCATCCCGGCGGGGCAGGGGGCGAAACGCAGGCAGGCGGGGGTCACGCCCAAGGGCGGGCACAACGTGGTCGAGGCACTGGTGCTCTTCTTCCGGGAGAAGGTGGTCCTCGACAACATCGGGCCCGACGGGGGGAAGTACGTTCCCTACATCGCGACGCTCTTCTTCTTCATCCTGTTCGGAAACCTGCTCGGTCTGGTGCCCTACGCGGGCGCGGCCACCAGCAACATCGCGGTGACCGGCACGCTCGCGCTCACCGCCCTCGTGGTCATCGAGGTCAGCGGGATGCGGGCGCTCGGGCCGGCCGGCTACATGGGCACCATCATCTACTGGAACAAGGAGCTGGGCCTCCCGGTCCGGATCCTCATGGCCGTCATCATGTCCCCGGTCGAGATCATCGGGAAGCTGGTGAAGCCGTTCGCCCTGGCCGTTCGTCTCATGGCCAACATGTTCGCCGGTGCGCTGGTGATCTACTCGCTGATCGGGCTGATCTTCGTCTTCGGTTCGATCTGGCTGGCCGTCGGACCGGTGGCCATCACCGTGGCACTTACGTTCCTGAAGCTGTTCGTGGCGTTCCTGCAGGCGTACATCTTCGCCCTGCTGACCAGCGTCTTCATCGGACTGATCCGGCACGCACACTGAGGGAATCGATAGCTTGGAGGGCCAGCGCAGCGGCCCGGAACGCTGCGCCGGCGGGGAGCTGCTCCTCCCCCGTCGTACTGTACCCGGGAGATGGGTGCCCGGGGAATGCGCGTGGCCGCACGCCGCGAGAGCGGTGGATATCAGCCGGAAACGGCGTGGCCTTGTAGCGACTACGGCAATGTTGCCCGGAGCGGGACCCGAACTGTTCATCCCCATCTAACGAGGGAAACCGTGGAATTTCTCAACCTTGGCCTTTTCGGCGCCACGATCGGCGCGGGGCTCGCAGTGCTCGGCGCGGCCATCGGCATCGGCATGATCGGATCCCGTGCAGCGGAGGCCACCGCGCGTCAGCCCGAGATGTCCGGCGACATCCGGACCACCTCGATCATTCTGGCGGCCCTCATCGAGGGCGCGGCGATCATCGCGCTGGTGATCTCCATCATCGTCGGCTTCGGCGTCCTCGGCGCCATCTGACGAACGTGGTCGCCGTGGAGGGGAGGCACCCCTCCACGGCTCCGCTTTTCTGAACCCAGTTGGTTTCATCCATGAAACTGAATCTCATTCTTGCCACCGCTCTGCTGAGCGCGCTGAGCGCGACGCCTGCCGCTGCGCAGGTCGATCTCCTCAGCCCCGACCAGGGGCTGATGATCTGGACGCTCATCGTCTTCGTCGTCGTGCTCGTCCTGCTCGGCAAGTTCGCCTTCCCGCACATCCTCGGAGCGGTCGAACAGCGCGAGCAGGCGATCCGCGACCTGATCGAGGAGGCCAAGCAGGACCGGGCCGATGCGGCCGCGCTACTGGAGCGGCAGCAGGAGGAGTTCGACGCCACCCGTGGCCGGACGCAAAAGATCCTGGCCGAGAGTCGGGAGGCTGCGGAGCGTGCCCGTGACGAGATGATCGCGGAGACGCGGCAGCAGCAGGAGGAGATGCTCGAGCGCACCCGCCGCGAGATTTCGACGCAGGTCGAGGGAGCGCTGCAGGGCATCCGACGGGATGCGGTCGACCTGGCCCTGGCCGCGGCGGAGCGCCTCGTGCGGGAGAACCTCGACAATGAGACGAACCGTCGTCTGGTGGAGAGCTATCTGGCGGAGGTCGAGACGACCTCCGACTCTGAGTCGCCCGTTTCGGCGGGAGTCTGATCGATGCGAGCGAGCGTGATCGCCCGGAACTACGCCTCCACCCTCTTCACCCTCGCCGAGCGGCACGGCGGAGAGGGCGGGGCGGAGCGCTACGACGAGGCCATGCGCATGGTGGCCGCGGCCATCCGCGAGGAGCCGCGGATCCGCGAGTTCCTGGCCAGCCCCCGGGTGTCCGTGGAGGAGAAGCGCGGCGTGATCCGGAAGGCGTTCGAGGGCCGGGTCCCTGACCTCGTCCTCAGGTTCCTCCTCGTCACCACGGAGAAGCGCCGCGCGGGCCTGCTCGTCGAGATCTCCGCCGCGTTCCACGAGCTCGTGGACGAGTCGCTCGGACGGCTTCGGGCGGACATCCGGCTCGCCCGTCCTGCCGACGAGGCATTGCAGCAGCGCATCCGGGAAACGCTGGAGCAGCAGTTCGGCTCCGCGGTGCTCCCCACCTTCCGGGTCGACCCCGGCGTGGTGGGCGGCGTGGTTATCCGGGTCGGCGACCGGGTGATGGATGGATCTCTCCGGCGGCGCATCACGCAGATGCGGCGTCGCATGTTGAACACGCGGATCCCGGCCTCGGCCGCCTGATCCGGTACTTCTTACTCGTAGAGCAGACTCATGGCTTCGGTCGATACCCAGCTTCGCGCGAGCGAGATCAAGAACGTCCTCCTCTCGGAGATCGAGCGGTTCGAAGAGGATCTTTCCGCCGAGGAGGTCGGCGAGCTCCTCGAGGTCAAGGACGGCATCGCCCGGGTCTACGGACTCCGGGAGACGATGGCGAACGAGATGCTCGAGGTCGTCTCTTCGGAGACCGAGGAAACCGTCACGGCTCTCGCCCTGAACCTCGAGGAGGACAACATCGGCGCGGTCATCCTCGGTGACTGGACCGCCCTCCACGAGGGGGACCAGGTCCGCCGCACCGGCCGCGTGCTCGACATTCCGGTCGGCCCGGAGTTCCTCGGCCGGGTGATCAACCCGCTGGGTGAGCCGCTCGACGGAAAGGGGCCCATCAGCGCGAGCGAGCGCCGTCAGATCGACATCGTTGCGCCCGGCATCGTTCTTCGGCAGCCGGTGAAGGAGCCGCTGCAGACGGGGATCAAGTCGATCGACGCCCTCATCCCCATCGGGCGCGGACAGCGGGAGCTGATCATCGGCGATCGTGGCACCGGCAAGACCGCCATCGCCATCGACACCATCCTGAACCAGAAGGGTCAGGGAGTCGTCTGCGTCTACGTGGCCATCGGACAGAAGGCCTCGACCGTGGCCGGCGTGGTGGAGCGTCTCGAGGAGGCCGGCGCCATGGATTACAGCATCGTGGTCGCCGCCACCGCCTCCGACCCTGCGCCGCTGCAGTACATCGCTCCGTATGCGGGGACGGCCATCGCCGAGTACTTCATGTACACCAAGGACGAGGAGGGGCGTGGCAAGGCGACCCTCTGCGTCTACGACGACCTCTCCAAGCAGGCGGCAGCCTATCGTCAGGTGTCCCTGGTGCTGCGGCGCCCTCCGGGACGAGAGGCCTTCCCCGGAGACGTCTTCTATCTCCACTCGCGGCTCCTGGAGCGGGCGGCGAAGCTTTCCGAGGAGATGGGCGGCGGGTCGCTGACGGCGCTCCCCATCGTGGAGACGCAGGCAGGCGACGTCTCGGCGTACATCCCGACGAACGTCATCTCCATCACCGACGGGCAGATCTTCCTGGAGTCCGACCTCTTCTACTCGGGCGTGCGTCCGGCGGTCAACGTCGGAATCTCGGTGTCCCGGGTTGGTGGCGCGGCGCAGATCAAGGCGATGAAGAAGGTCGCGGGCAAGCTGAAGGGCGAGCTCGCCCAGTACCGGGAGCTCGAGGCCTTCGCGCAGTTCGGCTCGGAGCTCGACGCGGCCACGCAGCGGCAGCTTGCCCGCGGCGCCCGTTCCGTCGAGGTGCTGAAGCAGCCCCAGTATTCGCCGGTCCCGGTGGAGAACCAGGTCGCGGTCATCTACGCGCTGACCAATGGGCACCTGGACGAGGTCGACGTGGACCGGATCACCGCCTGGGAGCGTGACTTCCACATCTATCTCCGCACTCAGAAGCCGGAGATCCTGACGGCGATCCGCGAGACGAAGATGCTCGGTGACGATACGGAGTCGGCGCTCGAGGAGGCGGTCTCCACCTACAACGAGCTCTTCGCCGATCCGGAGTCGCCGATCGGCACCGAGGACTACTCCGGCTCCGCCATCCTGCAGGAGACGGACAAGGACCGGAGGATGTCGGAGGAGCAGGCGCGCCTCGCGCAGCGCCCGGAGTCCGGCGCGGGCAGCGCGCGGCAGAGCAGCTGATCGCGACGTCGACGAATGATCGCTGAGATCCGATAGCGCCGATGGCCAACTCACAGGAGATCAAGGGGCGGATCCGCTCCATCCAGAATACGCGGAAGATCACGCGTACCATGGAGATGGTGGCGACCTCCAAGCTCAAGCGAGCGCAGGATCGCGTGCAGGCGGCGCGGCCCTACGCCGACCGGCTGGAGGGTGTCATCCGGCGCCTCATGACGCCGGAGATGGCGGCGCGCTACCCGCTCCTGCGTCAGCCGAAGGAGCCGCGGCGGGCGGCGGTCCTGCTGCTTACCTCGAACCGCGGGCTCGCGGGGGCGTTCAATGCGAACCTGATCCGGGAAGGGCGGCTGCTCGTGGAGCGGCTGCGCGGAGGCGGGATCGAGGTGGATCTGCACATCGTGGGGAAGAAGGGGATCAACTTCTTCCGCTTCCAGCAGGAGCAGCTCGCCACCGCACGCACGGATCTGGACGAGCGCCCCTCTGCGGAGGATGCGGCCTCCCTCATCGATCCGCTGATGGAGGCGTTCGTGGGGCGTGAGCTGGATGCCGTCTACCTCGTCTATGCGCAATTCCATTCCGCGCTCTCGACGCCGCCGACCACCCAGCAGATCCTGCCGGTCGAGCCGCCGAGCCAGGAGGAGCGCGAGGCCGCCTCCGACGTGGACTACATCCTCGAGCCGTCGGCGGACCAGATCCTCGACCGGATCCTTCCGCTATACGTGCGCAACAGTCTGTACAGGGGGATGGTGGAGACGGCGGCAGCGGAGCAGGGCGCACGTCGGACCGCCATGAAGGCCGCCACCGACAACGCGGGGGACATCCTCGAGGACCTGACGCGGACCTACAACCGGGCCCGCCAGGCGCAGATCACCCAGGAGATCGCGGAGATCGTGGGTGGCGCCGCTGCGCTCGAGTAACGGACGGCGCGCCGTCGAGATCGGAAACGGAGAACGTTCTCTCCGATCCTCGACCCTGATTGCTGGATCGCTTTTTTTTCAACGGAGAACCGAGATATGGCAACCACAGCTCCCGAGCGGGCAACCGTGACCCCCGAGACCGCACAGACCGGTCGCGTAGTGCAGGTCATCGGCCCCGTGATCGACGCGGAGTTCGAGTCCGGGCAACTGCCCGAGATCTACAATGCGCTGCGGATCCACAGGCCGGCGAAGGACGGGAGTCCGGCCATCGACCTCACGCTTGAGGTGCAGCAGCACGTGGGCCGCAACCAGGTCCGCGCGGTGGCCATGTCCTCGACCGACGGCGTGGTCCGCGGCATGGAGATCGAGGACACGGGCCGTGCAATCGCCGTTCCGATCGGCAAGCACACGCTCGGCCGGATCCTGAACGTGCTCGGAAATCCGGTGGACGAGGCAGGGGATATCCCCGCCGACGCCGAGCGTTGGCCGATCCATCGGGATCCTCCGAAGTTCGTGGACCTGGAGTCGAAGACCGAGGTGCTGGAGACGGGCATCAAGGTGCTCGACCTCATCACCCCGTACGTGAAGGGCGGAAAGATCGGACTCTTTGGCGGCGCCGGGGTCGGCAAGACCGTCATCATCATGGAGCTGATCAACAATATCGCGATCGGTCACGGTGGCCGATCCGTCTTCGCCGGCGTGGGGGAGCGCACCCGCGAGGGGAACGACCTCTGGTTGGAGATGAAAGAGAGCGGGGTCATCAAGGAGGACAACCTGGAGGAGTCCTCGGTGGCGCTGGTGTACGGTCAGATGAACGAGCCTCCGGGCGCTCGTCTCCGGGTTGGGCTGACCGGGCTGACCGTAGCCGAGTACTTCCGCGACGTCGAGAAGCAGGACGTGCTCTTCTTCGTCGACAACATCTTCCGCTTTACGCAGGCGGGCTCCGAGGTGTCGGCGCTCCTGGGCCGCATGCCCTCGGCGGTGGGGTACCAGCCGACGCTCGCCACGGAGATGGGAGAGCTGCAGGAGCGGATCACCTCGACCCGTGAGGGCTCCATCACCTCGGTGCAGGCCATCTACGTCCCCGCGGACGACCTCACCGATCCGGCGCCGGCCACGGCCTTCGCCCACCTGGACGCCACCACTGTGCTTTCGCGCTCCATTGCGGAGCTCGGCATCTACCCGGCCGTGGATCCGCTGGACTCGACCAGCCGCATTCTCGACGCGCAGTTCATCGGCGAGAAGCACTACCGGGTGGCAACCTCGGTGCAGCGGATCCTCCAGCGCTACAAGGATCTGCAGGACATCATCGCCATTCTCGGCATGGACGAGCTCACCGAGGAGGACAAGGTCATCGTCGGTCGCGCCCGGCGCATCCAGCGATTCCTGTCGCAGCCCTTCCACGTGGCCGAGCAGTTCACCGGAACGCCCGGCAAGTACGTCAAGCTCGAGGATACCATCGAGTCGTTCGAGCGGGTCGTCTCGGGCGAGTTCGACCACCTTCCCGAGCAGGCCTTCTACATGGTCGGCGGGATCGAGGAGGCGGTCGAGAAGGCGCGGACCTTGGAGAAGAAGGGCTGATGGCACAGCAAGCCACGGGCGGGCCGCTGCACGTATCGGTCATCACGCCGGAGGGATCCGTCTTCGAGGGAAGTGCGGAGTCGGTCGTGATCCCGGCCTGGGACGGCGAGATCGGCATCCTCCAGGGCCACGCGCCCCTCATGGCGCTTCTCGGGGAGGGCCAGCTCCGCGTCCGGGGACACCGCGAGACGGAGCGCTTCTTCGTGGCCGGTGGCTTCGTGCAGGTCATCGACAATGTGGTGACGGTGCTCAGCGAGCGTACCGCCGTCGAATAGGTCTTTCGGATCGTGTCGACCTCGAGCGCGCCCCCGGCCATGGCCGGGGGCGCGTTTCGCGTTGGCCCGGATCTTGACCTCTGCGCCGGTTCCCGCGCGTCGGGGTGCGCCTCTGCATCCCGCGCAAACACAAAGAGATACATCCGATACCACGATCGACCATGAAGTATAGAATCTGGATGCTCCTTCTTGCGGCGGTTTTCACCGGCGTGGAAGTCGCCGAGGCGCAGGTCTTCACGCCGAGCTACCTGTCTCCGCGAAGCGCGGGCGACTACGGAATCTACATCAACGACGGTCCGGGAGACTTCTCGGTGGAGGGCGTGATGCGGATCGATCTGGGAATCCACGACTTCGGGATCCGAGGCGGTGTGGCGAGCGGAAACGACGTCCGTCCGCTCCCGGACACCGACGGTGCCCACATCCTGCTCGGCGCCGATATCCGCAGCCCCTTCCAGGTGGAGGACGTTCCCATCGAGTTCGCCTTCGGGGCGGGTGCCCAGGGAATCCTGGGTGAGGCCTCCCAGCTCGGCGGCACGGTAGGGGTCACGATCGGCTACACCTTCGTTCCCGGTGACTTCACCTTCACCCCCTACGTACATCCCCGGCTGGGGGTCTTCGGGGGCGACGGATTCGACGGGCTCGAGGCCAGCTTCCTCGGCGACATCGGAATCGACTTCGCCTTTGCGCCGGGCGTGAACTTCCGCCTCGGATTCGGCCTGGGGAACGAGACCGCGAACTGGGGCCTGGGAGTTTCCTGGCGCTAGCGGCGGTAGAACCCTTTACCTTCAGATCGCGGGCGCGTCGGGGGATCTATCCCCCGGCGCGTTCGGCTTTTCCACCACGATCTCCCCGAATCCCGCACCCATGCGCGCTGATCTGCACCTTCACTCCACCGTCTCCGA
>SKRI01000246.1 GCA_007118565.1 Gemmatimonadota bacterium
CGTGCCGCTGGTACCAGGAGAGCGGGCGGCCGGTGAGGAGGGGGAGCTCGAGGGCACGCATCACCCGCTGCCGGCCGCCCCAGGAGGCGTAGCGCTCGGCCATCGGCGGGTCGAGCGCGGCGAGCCAGCCGTGGAGCTCTTTCGCCGGGAGCGCGTCCAGCCATTCGCGGAGCCGCGCCCGCCGTTCCGAGTCTATCTCCGGCTGTCGGAAGATCGGATCGGTCAGGGCGCGGAGAAAAAAACCCGTCCCCCCGACCAGCACCGGCACCCGGCCCCGTTGTTCGATCTCCCGGATCCACCGGCGCGCCCGACGGGCGAACTCGGCGGCGCTGAACCGCTCGGCCGGGCTCACCAGATCGAAGCCGTGGTGGGGCACGTCGCCGCGCTCCTCCGGCGTCGGCTTCGCCGTGCCGACGTCCATCTCCCGGTACAGCTGCCGCGAGTCCATGGAGACGATCTCGATCGGCAGCCGCTCCGCCAGCGCGATCGAGACGCCGGTCTTCCCCGAGGCGGTGGGACCGACGATGGCGATGGGCCGTTGCGAGCCGCGAGCCGCGAGCCGCGAGCCGCCTGGCTTGCTCACCCGCTCCTGCGGAAGCGGTTGTCCAGCTCCTGGAGGGAGAGCTGGATCACGGTCGGGCGCCCGTGCACGTCGTGGTACGGGAGCTCGGTGGCGAAGAGCCGGTCGAAGAGCTCCGCCATCTCCTCGCGGGAAAGGGCCTGCCCCGCCTTGATGGCGGCCTTGCACGCGAAGCTCAGGCAGAGCCGCTGGTGCTGATTGCGCGCGGCGTCGACCAGCGCGGAGCCGTGGGTCAGCTCGGAGATCATCTCCCTCAGCGACCGCTCCGCGTCGAAGTACGGGTGCGGATCGGGAACGGCGTGCACGATGACCGAGCGGCCTCCGAAGGGCTCGATCTCGAAGCCGGCCCGCGCCAGGATTCCCGAAAGCTCCTCGACCGTGCCGAACTCGGCAGGGGAGAGTCGGATGGTGAGCGGAAAGAGGAGGCGCTGGCCGGGCTTCCCGCCGCGGTCGAAGGCGGCCATCAGCTCCTCGTAGAGGATGCGCTCGTGGGCGGCGTGCTGGTCCACGATGATCAGGCCGCTGCGCGTCTCCGAGAGAATGTAGCGGCGATGGAGCTGCCACATGAGCGGGGGCGCGGCATGCTCGGCGGCCAGGGGAGCTTCCATGGATCTCTCTCCCCCCGGACCGTCGTCCGCGGGCGCCCCGGCCATGAAGAAGCTCATCTGCGACTCGGCCACGCGGCTCCCGGCAGGCGCCGAACCCTGTGCCTCTCCGGCCGCACCCGTCCCGGTCCCGTAAGCGCGAGACGGGGCCTTGCTACCGGCCGGTGCTCCCGCGGCCACCTCCGGTGCGCGGGCACCGATCGTCGGGGTGCTGTCCACATCCCCGAGCGCCCGGCGCACCCCCTCCTCGACAACCGCCTCGACGGCCTTCCGGTCACGGAAGCGGACCTCCGCCTTGGCGGGGTGCACGTTGACGTCCACCTCCCCGTCCGGCACCTCGAGGAAGAGGAAGAGGGAGGGACGGATCCCCTGGGCCACGGTCGTGGTGTAGCCGCGCTCGGCCGCACGGAGGACGGAGCGATCGGTGAAGGGGCGCCCGTTCACGAAGAGGTAGGTGCGCCGGCTGCCCGGTGTGGCGGCATGTGGACGCTGGATCAGCCCGGAGAGGGCGGTGCGGGCCCGGCTGAAGGAGACCGGCGTGTACTCCTCGGCCATCTCCCGGTCCCAGATGTCGGCCAGGCGGGCGCGAAGCTCGGAGTCCGGCCCGAGCTCCAGGATGCGCCGGTCGTTCGACTCCAGGGTGAAGCCGACCCTCGGGTTGGCGAGCGCGAGGACGGTTACCACCTCGCTCACCGCCCGCGTCTCCGCCGCCGCGCTGCGCAGGAACTTGGCGCGGGCCGGAACGTTGAAGAAGAGCGTCCGCACGGTAACCGTGGTCCCCCGGCGGCGTGCGCACTCCTCCACGGCGAGCAGGCTCCCCCCCGTGACCCGCAGACGAGTGCCCTCACCCCGCCCGTCCGACGTCTCCACGTTCAGTCGGGAGACCGCAGCGATCGAGGGGAGCGCCTCGCCGCGGAATCCGAGGGTGCGGATTGCGGCCAGATCCTTCTCCTCGACGATCTTGCTGGTGGCGTGCCGGTCCAGCGACAGCACCGCGTCCTCGCGGCCCATCCCCGAGCCGTCGTCGGCGACACGGATCTCGGTCTTCCCGCCGTTGCGGAGGGAGATGGTCACCCTCGTCGCTCCGGCGTCGAGGGCGTTCTCGACGAGCTCCTTCACCACCGAGGCCGGACGCTCGACGACCTCACCGGCGGCGATCTGGTTGGCGAGGCGATCCGGGAGGACGCGGATGCGACGGGTCACGTGGCCTCGGCTGTCGTCAGTCCGAAGAACCGGCGCGCGTTGCGGGTGGTCGCGGCGGCCAGCGCCTCGGGCGCCTCTCCCCGGAGGCGGGCCGCGTGCAGGAGCACCTCCCGGACGAAGGCCGGCTCGTTGCGCTTTCCCCGGTGCGGCATCGGCGCCATGTACGGGCTGTCCGTCTCGACCATGATGCGGTCGAGCGGAACCGATCGCAGGAGATCGACCTGGTCGTAGTTGCGGAAGCTGACCAGTCCGGTGAAGGAGATGGACCAGCCGACCCCCAGCGCGAGCTCGAGAAGCTCGCGGCCGGCGCTGAAGCAGTGGAGCACCCCCCGCACCCCCTCCCCGGCCTCGGCAATCAGGGCACGGGTATCCTCGTCGGCCGAGCGGCTGTGGACCACGACGGGGAGCCCGGTATCGCGCGCCATCTCGAGATGGGCGGCAAAGGAGGTGCGCTGCACCTCGCGCGGAGCAAAGTCGTAGTGGTAGTCGAGCCCCGTCTCCCCGACCGCCACCACCTCGGAGCGCCCGAGGAGATCGCGAATCTCGGACAGAGCCTCGGCCGACGCGCTATCCGCCTCGTGCGGATGAACGCCCGCGGTCGCGAAGACGTCCTCGTGCCGGCTCGCGAGCTCGACCGCCCGCGCGGCATCCGCCGCGCTGGAGGCGACAGTGACGATCGCGACAACGTCGGCGGCGCGTGCGCGCTCGATGGCCGCCTCCGCATCCTCTGCCAGGCGCTCGTGCGTCAGATGGGCGTGCGAGTCGATCAGCTCCACGGCGGTTCCCGGAGAGCACGGGGGGACGTGGAACGAGCCGTCACACCCAGCATGACGGCTCGTTCGGAGCACATGATGACCAGCGTCCGACGCAGGTTTCTCGTCAGAGCGTGGCCCCGGCCTTCGGTCGTCCGCCGCGGGTCGCGGTGGTGGACCGCTTCCGCTTGGTCTCGACCGGCCAGCGCTCCTCGATGGCCCGGAGCGCCGGAGCCGCCACGAAGATCGAGGAGTAGGTTCCGATGACCACGCCGAGCGCCAGCACCAGGGCGAAGTCGCGGATCACCGCGCCACCCAGGATGAAGAGCGAGAGGAGCACTACCAGGGTGGTGCCCGAGGTGAGCGCCGTCCGCGGCAGCGTCTCGTTGACCGACTGGTTGAGAATTGGGATCCACTCCGGCTTCTTACGGAGCTTGTTCACGTTCTCACGCACCCGGTCGAAGATGACGATGGTGTCGTTCAGCGAGTAACCCACGATGGTCAGGAAGGCCGCGACCGTAGCCACCGAGATTTCCATGCGCACCAGCGCCAGGAAGCCGAGGGTAATGAGGATGTCATGCGCGGTAGCGATCACCGAGGCGACGCCGAACCGCCACTCGAAGCGGATGGCGATGTAGACGAGGGTCAGCAGGAAGGAGGCGAGAATCGCGAACAGCGCGCGCTGCTGCAGCTCCGCGCCGACACGCGGCCCGACCGCCTCCACCCGCTGGATCGAGAAGGCCTCGGCACCGAACTCCTCGCCGAAGATGGCCTGGACCTGGTCGGCCCCCGTGACCTCTGCGTCCGGGTCCGTGGGCATCCGCACCACGAACTCCCGATCGCTCCCGAAGCGGGTGATGTCCCAGCCCGTTACTCCCTGGGCGCCCACCGCGCTTCGTAGCGCGTCCTCGGTGGTGGGCTCGGCGAATTCGACCTGGACCAGCGTTCCGCCGGCGAAGTCCACGCCGTAGTTGAGCCAGGATCCGGTCTGCACCGTGTTCCACCCCATGGCGGCGATGCCGAGGACCAGGACGACGGCACTCACGAGGAACCCCTTCTTCCTCCACTGGAGGAACGGGTAGGAGGCGTCGGAGAAGATGCGCATGAAAGCTCTGTCGAAAGCGTGGGTGCGTCAGCGAAGGGCCGGGAGCGTCCGATGTGGCGGACGCTCCCCGGTCCTCAGATGCTGACCGGCTGTCCGGCCTTCTGCCGGTTCAGGTACACCATGAAGAAGGTCCGCGTGATGAAGATCGCGGTGAACATCGAGGCGATGATGCCGATGCCAAGCGTCACCGCGAAGCCGCGGACCGGCCCCGTTCCGAAGTAGAACAGGATGGCGGCGGTGATCAGCGTCGTGAGGTTGGCGTCCACGATGGCCGAGAGCGCGTGCTTGAAGCCCTCGTTCACAGATACGCGAGAGCTCCGCCCGGCGTCGATCTCCTCGCGGATTCGCTCGAAGATGAGCACGTTGGCGTCGACCGCCATACCGATCGAGAGGATGAGCCCCGCGATCCCGGGTAGCGTCAGCGTCGCGTTGATGATCGAGAGCCCGCCCATGACGAAGAGCAGGTAGATCGATAGCGCCGCCACTGCCATCACGCCGGCAATCCTGTAGTACGCCATGATGATGATGACGACGAAGATCAGTCCGATGATCCCGGCCAGCTGGCCGCGGTCGATCGAGTCCTGACCGAGGGTCGGCCCGACCGAGCGCTCCTCGACGATCTCGAGCGGGACCGGAAGGGCACCCGCGCGGAGGATGAGCGCCAGCGTCCGCGTCTCGTCCATGCCCGCAGTGCCCATCTCGATCTGCCCGCGCGAGCCGATCTGCGAGCGGATGGTCGGCGCCGTGATCACCTGGTTGTCGAGCACGATGGCCATCTGCTCGTTGATGTGGCGCCCGGTGGCGCGCTCGAAGGCACGGCCCCCGGCCCGCGTCAGCTGGAAGGTGACGATCGGCTGGTTGAACTGCGGGTCGCGCTGCGCCTGGGCGTCCTCGAGCCGGTCGCCGGTCATGATCGGCTCGGCCTCCAGCAGGTACAGATCACGGAAGGCGCGGGCGTCCTCTCCCCGCGGCCTCTGACCCCAGACGAGCACGGAGTTCCGCGGCAGGAGACGCTGCACCTCGGGAAGGGAGATGTAGCGGTCGACGAGCTCGACGTCCTCCTCGCCCACCACCATGCTCTCTCCGCCCGACGGAAAGAGGCGTCCGCTGAGCGGACGCGCCTCGTCGTCCGTCGGCGCCGCCGGCGCGGCTTCCGCATCGGCCTCCTCGTCCTCGGGGAGCGGCTCCTCTTCGTCGGGCTCACCCTCCGGCGCTTCGGCGGCCGGCTCGAAGAGATCGATCCGGGGCTCGAGCTCGTCCTCGGGCTCGGGCTCGAGGGCCTCGTCGCCCAGGGCATCGACCACCGCCCGATCCATGCGCCGTAGAACGCCTTCCAGCTCGCTGACGGGCCGGACGATCTGGAACTGCAGGAAGGCGGTCCGCTGGATCACGTCGCGCGCCTGACCCTCGTCCCGGATGCCGGGCAGCTCCACCACGATCCGGTCCGCACCCACCTTCTGCACGGTCGGCTCGGCCACGCCCAGCTCGTCGATCCGGGTCCGGATGACGGTGAGGGCACGGTCGATGGCGTCCTCGCGCGCGGCGGCGGACATGGTCCGGTCCGGATCCTCGACCTCGAGCGCCAGGTGCGTGCCCCCCTGGAGATCCAGGCCGAGCACGATGCCCCGGTCATAGAGGAACCACGCGCTCAAACCCATGAGCGCGATGATGAGCGCGAAACGTGCAGACAGATTCTTGAACATCTGGGCGTATCCTCTCCCCGGTAAGCGTCGGGAGGTTGCCGGCAACCGCTGAACGGCGGAAACCGGGAAAGTTACCGCACGCCCGATCGGGCGTCAACGTGGGACGCGATCAACCTCGAGGGTCATGCGAGAGCGGGCCCGGGCGCTGCGCGCACCGGACCCGCGCGTGCTTCTCTTCTCCTTCCGGACGGCTAACCCCGGGGACCGCGCTGGGCCAGCCGCTCCAGGGCGGCCACCCGGTCGTCCATGGGGGGGTGGGTCGAGAAGAGCTTCGACATACCGCCGCCGTGCGCTGCCAACGGATTGACCTGCGCCAGCGGCGCCGCCGCGGGTGAGACGTCCATGGGGATCCGGCGGGCACCCGCCTCCAGCCGGCGGAGCGCGCTCGCCAGCGCCAGCGGACGTCCGCAGATCTCCGCACCCACCGCATCCGCCTTGAACTCCCGCTGGCGGCTGATGGCCATCTGGACCAGCCCGGCCGCGATCGGGGCCAGGATGATCATGGCGATGGCACCGATGGCCTGCCCCGCCCCGCCACGGTCTCCGCCACCGAAGATCCGGGCCCACATCGCCATCTGCGCGAGCATGGAGATGGCACCGGCCATGGTGGCCGTGACCGTCTGCAGGAGCATGTCGCGGTTCTTGATGTGCGCCAGCTCGTGGGCGATGACGCCCTCCATCTCCTCCTTCCCGAGCAGCCGCATCAGGCCGCTCGTCACGCAGACCACCGAGTTCTCGGGGTTCCGTCCGGTGGCGAAGGCGTTCGGCTGGTCCTGCGGGGCGATGGCTACCGTCGGCATGGGCAGACCGGCGCGCTGGCGAAGGCGGTCCACCATCTCGTAGAGCTGCGGCGCCTGCGACCGGTCCACGACCTGCGCCTTGTACATGCGCAGGACCATCTTGTGGGAGCTGAAGAGCATGAAGACGTTCATTCCCCCCGCAAAGAGCAGGGCGATGATCATCCCCTGATTTCCGCCGATGAGGAACCCGGCTCCCATGAGGAGCGCGGTCATCAGCGCCATCAGTCCGAAAACCTTGACGTTGTTCATTCGTTCGATCTCTGGTGCACGGAGGTTCCGAAACGGGATTCGATCCACCTCTTCGGAGGGTATGATACCCGTCACCCCCCCGCGGTTCCACCCTCCCGCCGGGAATCGGCCCGGAACCATTCGAGACGGGGTCGTGTAGGCATTGTCGTGCGCCGCCAAAGAAGAGCGGTCACGGTACCGGCGGGAGGTCCCGCTGTCTCTTTCATTCGAACCCAACGGACTCGTGAACGCTTTGATTCGTTCCAGCCTCCTCACCGCGATCGCACTCGTCATCCCGGCGACGCTGATCGCGCAGGAGCCCGTTCCGCAGCAGCAGCCCGAGCTCGATCCGGAGCTGGAGGCGCTCGTGACCGAGATGCAGGAGATCCAGCAGCGGCTGGCTCCCATCCAGCAGCAGGCCATGCAGGATCCCGAGCTGATGGCGCAGTACCAGCAGGTCCAGGAGCAGGTCGAGGGCGCCATGCGTGAGGAGGATCCGACCCTCTTCACCCGCGTCGAGGAGCTTCAGGAGGGCATGCAGGCCGCCCAGGAAGCCGGCGACGAGGAGCAGCTCCAGACCCTCGCCATGCAGGCGCAGGGAATCCAGCAGGAGATCCAGACCGTGCAGGAGGCCGCCATCTCCCGTCCTGACGTTCGCCAGAGCGTCGAGGCGTTCGAGGGCGCGAGCCGTGCCAAGATGGTCGAGATCGATCCCGAGGCCGACACGCTGCTCGAGCGTGCGGAGGAGCTGCAGGTGAAGCTCGCCGAGGCCATGGGCCAGTACCAGCCGCAGCAGTAGGCGGCTCGACTCCCGCGAAGGGCCCCCGGGTCGCTTCGCGGTAGATCGGCGCCATGGCGGCGCAGAGAAGGGAGGCGGCGTCCGGTCATCCGGGCGCCGCCTTTTTTTCGTGGCCCGCGGCTCGCATCAGAGCTGGACACGCTGGAGGCCGGCACCGAATTCCTTTGGCTTCAGGGATTGGAGCCGACGGCTGGTAGTCCGTCTCTACGGGGAGCGGCTGAAGGAGAGTCGGATGTTCGGCCGCTCCCGGACGATGAATCCGGTCTGCGCCATTACCAACCTCACCCATCCTACGTGAAGGCAGCCGAGCTTCGCGTCTAAGCCCGCAGGATCGATGACGCAGGCTGAAGACGGACCGGCTCCGAGCTTGCCACCACTCTTTAC
>SKRI01000076.1 GCA_007118565.1 Gemmatimonadota bacterium
GAGGCCGGTATCGATTGCTGCGGCCGGCGCCGCAGCGATGAGGATGCCCAGGAAGAGCGCTGTCGCGAGTCCGAGAATGAAGCGGTGCATCATGATACGGTCCGGGGTTCACGCTCCCCCCGCTCCACGGCCAGCCGCAGGGCGGTCACCCGTCGGGTCAGACGCTCCGCCGCATAGCGGAAGAGGAGGAGGGAGAAGAAGATCAGCAGGAATGCCAGGAGCGAGACGAGCAGCGTCTGGACGATGGCGGGATCGGCGGCCGGGCCCTCCGGGCGGAGGATCACCGGCTGCGGGTGGAGCGAGCGGAACCACTGCACGCTCATGTGGATGAGGGGAATGTTGAAGGCCCCCACCACCCCGAGCACGGCCGCGAACCGTTTGCCGCGCTCCGGGTTCTCCGTGGCGCCCCGGAGCATGAAGTAGCCGATGTAGATGAACCAGAGGAGGAGGGTGAGGGTGAGCCGCGGCTCCCAGACCCACCAGGCGCCCCATGCGATCTTTCCCCACAGCGGCCCGGTCACCAGGACGATCGTGGTGAAGATGACCCCCAGCTCCGCCCCCGCCACTGAGATGGCGTCGAGCCGGTCGTCCCGGAGCCAGAGATAGAGGGCCGAGCAGATGGCCACCAGGAAGAAGGCCAGGAAGGCGATCCAGGCGGAGGGCACATGGACGTAGAAGATCCGCTGGACCACCCCCATCAGTCGCTCGGTCGGTACCCAGAAGAAGACCATCCAGAGGGAGATGAGCATCACGACGAGCCCCAGCACGCCGAAGATGGTGGCCCAGATACGGACGCCGGCGAGTGACTGGTCCGTGCCGTCTGCGGCTCGGGTCGGTTGGGTCGTCATGGTCTGATCGCTGAATGAATCATCCGACGCCGCGTCGGAATCCATCTCTCTCGTTGATTCCTCATTCCTCCACCACGAAGGCGAAGAGAAGGGTGCAGACGAAGAGGAAGACGAGGTCGAAGGCCAGGAGCATCTGCAGGGGGCCCTGGATCTCGGACGCCGGGCGTCCCGCCATCAGGCGCTCGGTGGCACCGGCGGCGAAGATGACGACCGGGATCAGGAGCGGCAAGAGAAGGACGGGAAGGAGCGTGTCCCCGAGCCGCGTATGCGCCGTGATCGCGCTGAAGAAGGTGCCGAGCGTCATGAAGCCGATGCAGGCGAGAACCACCACCGCCCCGCCCGCCACCCACGCCCCCCGGAAGGAGATCGGGAAGAAAAGGGCAAAGGCGAAGAACACAGCCGCCACGACCACGATCAGAAGGATGAAGTTGGCGGCGAGCTTGCCGACGAAGACCGCCTCCCGGGAGACCGGGGCCAGGAGGAGGCCGGCCAGCGCGTCCTCCTCCTTCTCCAGCGAGAACGATCGCCCCAGCCCGAGCATGCCGGCGAAGATGATCGTCACCCAGATCATGGCGGGTGCTACATCCTGGGCGCGCACCGCCGGGCCCAGGGAGAAGCTGAAGATCACCGCCACCAGCACCGTGAAGGTGAGCATGGCCACGATCCGCTCCCGCGAGCGCAGCTCGAGGACGAGATCCTTGCGGGCGATGGTCCAGGCATCTGCCATCCAGCGCGTCAAGCCAGCGCCTCCGCCACCCGGTCGGTGTACACGTCCGCGAAGGCGGCCGCGGAGGTTCGGTCGCGGGGCGCATCGTGCACCCAGCGACCGCCGACCTGGATAACCGTCCGATCCGCGAGCTCCAGCCCCTCCGCCAGGTTATGGGTCACGAGGAGCACCGTCCGCTTTCCGTCCCGCAGCCGCTCCAGGGTGCGCCGGAGCACGCGCGCGGCGTGAGGATCGAGCCCGGTGTACGGCTCGTCCAGAAACACGACCTCGGGATCGTGGAGCAGCGTGCGGGCCAGGGCCAGACGCTGACGCATCCCGTGGGAGAAACCGCCGACCCGGTCGTCGCCGCGGCGCGCCAGCCCGAACTCCTCCAGCCCCGCCTCGACCCGGTCGGCGAGGTCCGAGACGCGGTAGAGGCGGCCGTAGAGGGTGAGGTTCTCGCGTGCGGTGAGATCTCCGTAGAGAAAGGTGCGGTGGGAGAGCACCCCGAGCCGCTCGCGCCATGCGCCGCCCCCGGTGCCCACCGGGTGGCCGAGAATCCGTCCCTCGCCGCCGGAAGGCCGGGTGGCCGCGGAGAGAACGCGGAGGAGCGTGGATTTCCCGGCGCCGTTCGGACCGAAGATGGTGAGAAAGGTGCCCCGCTCCAGCGAGAAGGAGACATCCCGTAGCGCCGGGATGGGCCCGAACCACTTTTCCAGCCGGACGGCCTCGACCGCCGCTTCACTCACCACCCGGATCGGCCCCGTGGGCCGGAGCTCACTCGTCCGCCGCGAGGAGCGGCTCGCCACACCCCCCGCAGAACCGGCTTCCGGGCGGGTTCCGGTACTCGCAGCACTGGAGCGAGCTCTCGCTCTCCCGTCGGGTCCGGAGGGCGTCGGCGCGGTCGATGGCGGAGAGCGCCTCGCGGGAAAGCTTCCGCCGAAGCTCCGCGTAATCGGTCTCGTCCAGCTTGCCGGCCAGGAACTCGTACTCGATCTCGCTCAGCGAGGCGAGCGCCGCGGTGCGGCGCATGTCGGCGTCCTGCACCTCGCCGGGCGTAACATCCGCCAGAAGGGCGGCGCGGCGGGCCAGGATCGGTCGCGCCACGTACAGTCCGGTGACGCCGGCCATCAAGATCGACAGGATGAACAGCGTCATCGCTCCCTCTCCTCGGCATCCCACGCCGCCAGCGCCGCGGTGAGCCGCTCATTTTCATCGTCGGAGACGTCGGTTCCGTCGTCGTCCACCTCGTCGGGGTCGCGTCGACCGCGAAGAGAGCGGAGCACCCCGATCAGCACGCCAGCCCCGATGATCAGCACCGCCGGCGGGAGGATCCAGGCCCACATCCCCCATCCCGCCCATCGGGGAAGCGCGCGCCACTCCTCGCCGTGGTTGGCGAGCATCCACTCGACGATCTCATCGGATTCGTGCCCGTCGAGCGCCATCTGCCGGATGCTATCGCGAAGGATCACGGCGGGCTCGCTGGGACAGACCTCGAGCATCAGCCCCGGGCAGTAGGGGGAGCGGAGCTTGCCGATGGCACGCCGCGCCTCCTCGGTCATGGGCGGTCGATCCCGCAGGACGGGATCCTGCGACGAAAGATGAGCCGGCCAGGTGAGCACCGTCCCTGCCAGGAGAGCCAGCACGAGGCCCAGCCGGGTCAGGCGGCGGAGCCCCCATCCGCCATGTCTTCTCGTCCCTCGGCGCTCGCTCCTCATCCGATCTCCGCCAGCTCGCGCTCGTCCCTGCGCGGCACCTTCCCGACAGGCACCGTCCGCGGAGGTGCCGGACGCTCCGGCACACCCCGGCGCGGCCACATCGCGATGAGGGTGCCCACGGCCATGAGAATGCCGCCAATCCAGATCCAGGGGACGAGCGGGTTCACCAGAACCCGGAAGGTGACGAGCGGGCGGGGATTGGTTCCCTGGATGACCCCGTTGGGGTCCTCGATCCCCGCCATGATCATATACAGGTCCTCGTTCCAGGCGCGGCGGATTCCGACAACCGAGATCGTCTCGTCCCGCTGGCGGTACGCGCGCTGCTCCGCGGTGAGGATTCCGACATCGCGGCCATTCCTCTGAACACGGACCGAGGCGACCAGCTTGGTCATGTTGGTGGCCGGATATGCCGATGTCGCCTGGTAGGTGAGGTCGAAGGTGTGTCCCCACGCCGAGGTCACCGACATCGTCTCCCCCGGCTCGAGCGCGGCCTGCTCCTCCACGTCGTAGGCCGAGCCGGCGAAGCCCATGAACATGATCACCAGCCCGATGTGCACGATGTAGCCGCCATAGCGCCGGCGATTGCGCGACATCATGTGGAGGAAGGCGGGGCCCGCTCCCTCTCCCTCGATCCGCGCCCGGGCCCGGGTCCCCTTCCAGAACTCCACACCCATCGTGGTGAGGGTGAAGACGCCCAGAATGAAGGTGAGGAGCGCATACGGGTGGCGGACCCCGGCGGCCCAGAGGATCAGCCCCACGGAGAGCCCCATCACCGTGGGAAGGGTGAAGTTGCGCCTCAGGTTGCGCTTGCTCGCCTTGCGCCAGGCGATGACCGGCCCGATCCCCATCAGCGCGAGCAGGACCAGCCCGATCGGGATCGTCACCCGGTCGAAGAAGGGCGGTCCCACCGCGATGGTCTGGCCGAGCAGCCCCTCGGTGAGGAGCGGGAACATCGTCCCCCACATGATGGCGAACATCGCCCCCACGAAGAGGAGGTTGTTCAGGAGGAAGGCGGCCTCCCGCGAGAGAAACGACTCCAGCCGGTGCTCGCTCTTCAGCCGGTCCCTCCGCCACCAGACCAGCCCTGTGCAGATGATGGTCAGCACCGTCAGGTACGCCAGGAAGACGTACGAGATTGTCAGGTTCTGCGCGAAGGTGTGGACCGAGTCGATCAGCCCCGACCGGGTGAGGAAGGTCGCGAAGATCGTGAGGAGGAACGTTCCCAGCACCAGGAAGAGGTTCCAGCTCTTCAGCATTCCCCGCTTCTCCTGGATCATCACGGAGTGCAGGAAGGCGGTGCCGAAGAGCCAGGGGAGCACGGAGGCGTTCTCCACCGGATCCCAGAACCAGTACCCACCCCACCCGAGCGTCTCGTACGCCCAGATCATCCCCATGATGATGCCGATGGTGAGGAAGAACCAGGCGAGGAGGGTCCAGCGCCGCGTCTCCGTGATCCACCGCGTGTCCAGACGGCCCGAGAGGAGGGCGGCGATGGCGAAGGCGAAGGGAATGGTGAAGGCGGTGAACCCCAGATACAGAGTGGGCGGGTGCGCCGTCATCCAGAAGTTCTGGAGCTGCGGATTCATCCCGCGCCCGTCCGCCGGCGTGAAGCTCAGCGTCTCGAACGGGTTCGAGGTGAAGATGATGACGACCAGGAAGAAGAGGATGACCGAATGCAGCGTCGCCGATACATACGGCATCAGGTCACGATTCTTCCACCGATTGGCCCGCACCACGAGGGAGGCGAAGAAGGCGAGCAGCGCCACCCAGAAGACGAGCGATCCGGCGTGCCCCGCCCAGAGGGCGGTGATCTTGTAGTGGGTGGCCAGCTCGATGTTCGAGTAGCCGGCCACGTAGCGGTAGTGGAACTCGTTGCGCAGGAAGGCAACGACCACCATCACCGCCGAGAGAACGACGAGGAGGAAGATCGCGTGGAGCGATCGCTCGGAGGAGAGGACGAGGTCCCCGCGACCGCGCCGTGCCCCGATGAACGCGGTTCCCACCCCCCAGATCGTCAGCAGAAGCGCGATCCAGAGGGCGACTTCACCGAGTGCCGTCACGATCCCGAAGGCGTCGGTTCGGAGTCGCCGTACCCTTCGCCGTACGAGTCACCGTCGCCGCCATTGTAGTACGGCCCCGGTGCGCCGATAGCGCGAAGATCGTCCTCGACCGCCTCGTAGCGAGAGCCGCATTTCGTCAGCACGGTGGTCGCCTCAAAGGTGCCTGCGGCGAGCATGCGTCCCTCGAGGACGACCTCGCGCCCTTCCTCGAAGGTATCTGGAACCGGACCACGGTAGTGGACCGAAAAGGTGGCATCCGGGACCGATTGGTCACGGACGTCGAAGCGGAGATCGAGGTTGCGCGCGTCGAACGACACGCTGCCCGGGACGACCTCGGCGCCGACCTTTACGCCGACCTCATGCCACGAGGGGTCGCTTGCAAGCCGGGTCGCGAGCTCGGATGGGGTATAGTAGTACACCATGGCGTCACGCATGCCCGTTACCATGAGGGCACCGACCACCACCGCGACCAGAACGCCGCCGATCAGGAACTTCCGCTCTCTCGCCACATTCAAAGCCTTGCGAGGGACCTTGGTAGGAACGAGCAATATATACCCGGACACCGGGGGTAGAAACCCCCACCCGGGAACGCAATCGCGGGCCGGATCCACCCTTTCGTGGATCGCGGAGGTTTCCCTACAGCAGGTAAGCCTCTCTCCTACACCGCAGAAAAACCGTCAGCGTGCCTGCGAGGCCACCCAGGCCCCGGCCCCGACCCCGGCGGCGTCCCATGCCAGATCCCGCCAGGAGGGATGCCCCGCCGGGTGGTAGAGATCCCTCACCTCCTTGGCCACGCCGAGCCCCATCCCCACGCCCGCGCCGATCCAGACGCTCGTCGAGGCATCGGCGCCCAGGGTTCGCGCGCTCGCCGCGGCCATGGTGGTGGCCGCGAACGAGGCGAAGAAGTGCATGAACTTGTCCTCGGAGAGCCAGCGGTCCTGGACCGGATCACCCGAAAGGGAGATGCAGAGCGCCAGCAGGCAGACGTTCATTCTTCCGTCCCCGTGCCCGCCCACGCCTTGCTGGCGGCGAGCGCGCGCTCCCACCCCGCGATCCACTCGTCCCGATCTGCGCTCTCGGAATTTGGATGGAAGACGGTGTCCTCCGCCACGGCTCCACGGAACTCCTCCCCCGAGCCCCAGACCCCCAGCGCCAGTCCGGCGAGGCCGGCCGCACCGAGGGCCGTGGTCTCGACGACGGCGGGGCGGCGTACCGGAAGGTCGAGGAGATCGGCCTGGAACTGCGCCAGCCAGTCGTTCTCCGACGCCCCGCCGTCGACCCGGAGCTCCTCCATGGTGATCCCGCTGTCGGCCTCCATGGCCATGGCGGCGTCCCGCGTCGCGTACGCCATGGCCTCGAGCGCCGCGCGAGCCAGGTGGGCACGGCCGGTTCCGCGCGTCAGGCCGACGAGCGTGCCACGGGCCCGCGGCTCCCAGTGCGGGGCGCCGAGGCCGGTGAAGGCGGGGACCAGGTAAACGCCGTCATTGCTCTCCAGCGATCGGGCCAACGCATCCGTCTCCGCCGCCACATCGATGATCTTGAGCTGATCCCGAAGCCACTGCACGGCCGCTCCAGCGATGAAGATGGCGGCTTCCAGCGCGTAGCTCGGCCCCCCGTCCTCGGCGCACGCCGCCGTGGTGAGCAGTCCGGACTCCGATGCCATTCGCTCATCGCCCGTGTGCAGCAGGAGGAAGGCGCCGGTTCCGTAAGTGTTCTTGGCGAGCCCAGGGTTCCAGCATCCCTGGCCGAAGAGCGCGGCCTGCTGATCCCCGGCAATGCCGGCCACGGGGAGGCGCGCGCCGAATGCGTCGTAATCGGTCTCGGCGTACACCTCGCTCGACCGTCGCACCTCGGGGAGCACCCCGGAAGGAATCGAGAAGAGGTCGAGGAGATCCGGGTCCCAATCCCGGGTGTCGAGATTGTAGAGCAGCGTGCGGGAGGCGTTGGTATGGTCGGTCAGATGGTTTCGCCCGCCGGTCAGCTTCCAGACCAGCCAGCTGTCGATGGTGCCGGCCGCGAGCCGTCCCCGCCGAGCGGCATCCATGGCTCCATCCACGTTCTGGAGGAGCCAGGCCAGCTTGGTGCCGGAGAAGTAGGGGTCGATCAGAAGTCCGGTCCGGGCGCGGACGAGATCCTCGTGGCCATCCTCCTTCATCCGGCGACAGGTTGCGGCCGTGCGCCCGTCCTGCCAGACCAGCGCATGGTAAACCGGCTTCCCGGTCTTCCGATCCCAGAGCACGATCGTCTCCCGCTGGTTGACGATCCCGACCCCCGCCAGTTGCCCGAGCTCCCGCCCGGCGTCGCGCGCCGCCTCGGCCGCCATCTCGCGCGTCACCGTCCAGATCTCCTCCGCGTCGTGCTCCACCCACCCCGGCCGGGGAAAGTGCTGCGTGAACTCGCGGTACGCGCGACCCCGGACCGCCCCGTTCTCGTCGATCACGAGGCAGGTCGAGCCGGTCGTTCCCTGGTCGATGGCGAGGATCATGGGTAGAGGAGCGAAGGACGAGGGCCGAGGGCCGAGGGGATCCGGCGGATGTACGGCCGGAGCCGTCGATCGAAGCGTCGGGCTCGGTGCCTTTTCATGCCTACCTTCCGGCGCTGCCAGCCTCGTCCTTCTCCAGCTCGACGAGACCTCCGAAATCGTACCTCCAGCCGAGGCGCTCGAAGAGCGTGAGCGTCCGCACCACGGGCAGTCCCATCACCGCGAAGTAATCTCCCTCGATCCGCTCGACCAGCGCGGAGCCGTACCCCTGGATCCCGTAGGCACCGGCCTTGTCCATCGGCTCCCCCGTGGCGACGTACGCCTCGGCGAAGCTCCGCGGAAAGCGACGGAAACGCACCCTGACCCGCTCGACCGCCGACTCGACCCGACCGAGGTGGGCCACCGCGACGCCGGTGTGGACCTCGTGCTCGCTGCCGCTCAGCCGCTCCAGCATCCTGACGGCATCCTCCTCATCACGCGGCTTGCCGAGCACGTCGCGTCCAACCACCACGATGGTGTCTGATCCGACGACCAGCGCCTCCGGGTGCTCGTTCCCCACATACACAGCCTTCTCCCGCGCGAGCCGCTCGGCATGATCGGAGGGCATGAGGTGGTCGACGAAGCTCTCGTCGATGTCCGCCGGCTCGATGGTGAAGTCGAGCCCGAGCCGCTCGAGGAGCTCGGCGCGGCGGGGAGAGCGGGACGCGAGTACCAGGGATACGGCCATCAGTCCGTTGGTGTGAGGGGGACAGCGTTCGAGCAGGAGGCGGTCACCGATCGATCACGAGCGTCACCGGCCCCGCATTCACCGATTCGACATCCATCATGGCGCCGAACTCACCCGTTTCGACGGGGCATCCGGACATGCGCAGATACTCTACGAACCGGTCGAAGAGCGGAGCGGCATCCCCGGGCGGAGCAGCTTCCGTGAAGCTCGGCCGCCGCCCCTTGCTGCAGTCACCGTACAGCGTGAACTGCGAGACCGCCAGGATCGCACCGTCCGTATCCACCACTGAGCGGTCGAGACGGCCATCCTGGTCGGGGAAGATGCGCAGCCCCACCACCTTCTCCGCCATCCATCGCAGCGTCGTTTCGTCGTCACCCTGGCGGATGCCCACCAGGAGGAGCAGCCCCGCGTCGATGCGCCCCACTACGCGAGAGTCGACCGTAACCGAGGCGCGGCGGACGCGCTGGACGACGACCCTCATACCGAATGGGCAGGCACGGTTCCGGTCGAGCGGAGGAAGCGCCCTCCGCTACTCCACCGTGACCGACTTCGCCAGGTTGCGGGGCTGGTCCACATCGCACCCCCGCAGCACCGCGATGTGGTAGGCCAGGAGCTGCAGCGGAACCGAGGCCATGATCGGCGTCAGCGCATCGTGGGTCTTCGGGATCTGGATGACGTGATCGGCCACCTTCAGCAGATCCATATCCCCCTCCGAGATCACCGCGATGATCTTCCCGCCGCGCGCCTGCACCTCGTCGATGTTCGAGCGCACCTTCTCGTAGACCGCGTCGCGCGGGGCGATGACCACCACCGGCATGTCGTCGTCGATCAGGGCGATGGGCCCGTGCTTCATCTCCGCGGCGGGGTAGCCCTCCGCGTGGATGTAGCTGATCTCCTTGAGCTTGAGGGCACCCTCGAGCGCGGAGGGGAAATTGTAGCCACGGCCCAGGTAGAGGAAGTTCCTGTGCTTCTGGTACTCCTCTGCCAGCGCCCGGATGGCGTCGTCGAGCTCGAGCATTTCCCCCACCTGCTCGGGGAGCCGCCCCAGCGCGCGCACGATTTCCCGGGCGCGGGCCTTGGACAGGGTGCCGCGCAGCCGGCCCATGTGGATGGTCATCAGCGTCAGCACCACCACCTGCGAGGTAAACGCCTTGGTCGAGGCGACCCCGATCTCCGGCCCCGCGTGGAGGTAGACACCGGCGTCCGTCTCGCGCGCGATGGTCGAGCCGACCGTGTTCACGATGCCGAGGGCGGTGGCCCCCTGCTGCTTCGCCTCGCGGAGCGCCCAGAGGGTGTCTGCCGTCTCACCGGACTGGGAGATGGCGATGGCCAGCGTGCCCGGCTCGATCACCGGCCGCCGGTAGCGAAACTCCGAGGCGTACTCGACCTCGGTGGGAATGCGGGCGATGTCCTCGAGCAGGTACTCGCCGATCAGGCCGCTGTGCCAGGAGGTCCCGCAGGCCAGAATGACGACCCGCTTCACCTCGGCCAGCTCCTCGTCCATGCCCTGGAGGCCGCCGAGCTTCACCGTCCCCTCGTCCTCCAGCAGCCTGCCTCGCATCGTCTCCCGGAGCGTCTCCGGCTGCTCCATGATCTCCTTGAGCATGAAGTGCGGGTACCCGCCGCGCTCCACCTCGTCGAGGTCCCAGTCGACATGATCCACGGGGCGGTCCACCGATTCGCTGTCCGAGCGCGTGATCGAGTAGCCATCCCGAGTAATGGTCGCCATGTCGCCGTCGTCGAGATAGACGACGTCCCGTGTGTGGGCGATGACGGCCGCCGCATCCGACGCCACGAAAGTCTCGCCGTTCTCCCCAACGCCGATCAGCAGCGGGCTCCCCAGCCTTGCCACCACGATCTTGTCCGGATCGTGGGTCGAGATGACCGCGATGCCGAAGGTTCCCTCCAGCTGATCGATGGCGACCTCGACGGCGTGCTCGAGGGTTTCGACCCCGTTCTTGCCGTCCCGGAAGATCTCCTCGATGAGGTGCACGATCACCTCGGTGTCGGTGTCCGAGGTGAACTCGTGTCCGCGCCCCTTGAGCATCTTCCGCAGCGGACCCGCGTTCTCGACGATCCCGTTGTGTACGACGGCAAAATCCCCCTTCTCCGAGACGTGGGGGTGGGCGTTCCTCTCCGTGGGAGGACCATGCGTGGCCCAACGGGTGTGCCCGATGCCGTAGGTGCCGGAGATGGGCTCCTCCTCGACCGACTCGCGGAGCTCCGCGAGCTTGCCGGCCCGCCTCCGTACCTTGATGCCGTCCCCGTTGGCCACCGCCACGCCCGCGGAGTCGTACCCCCGGTATTCGAGGCGCCTGAGCCCGTCGATGAGAACGTCGGTGACCGTCTGCTTGCCGATATACCCGACAATGCCGCACATATGAGTCGCGAGTCGATGGTTGTCCGTTGCACGGCCGCGAGATCGGTGGACCCGATCAAGCTGCCGGAGAATGTCGGTTCGGGAGATGGGCTCCCGCGCTTCCTACGCGGGAAGCGCGGCCCGAATCCGCTCCACGAGGCTCTTCGCCTCCTCCCGCGTCGCCGCCTCGGCGATGATGCGCACGATGGGCTCCGTCCCCGAAGGCCGGAGGTGCACCCAGCGCTTCTCCTCCGGCCATTCGAGCCGCAGGCCGTCCTGGCGATCGACCCCCGGAGCGTCGAGCTCGCTCTCCAGAAGGGCATACGCCTCGTCGAGCGAGCCCTGGGGACGATCCACCTTCTCCTTCACGATCGCATAGCTCCCGAGCGATTCCACCAGCCGGGAGATGGGCAGCCTGGTCTCCGCCATGAGCTGGAGGACGAGCACCGCACCCACTGGGGCGTCGCGCCCGAGGTGCACGTCGGGGAGGATCACCCCGCCGTTGCCCTCTCCCCCCACGATGGCATTCTCCGCCTGCATCCGGCGGGCCACGTTGATCTCTCCCACGGCGGAGCGCATGAGCGGTACGCCGGCGCGCTCGGCTACATCGTCCATGAGCCGGCTGGTGGAGAGGTTCGTGACCACCGGCCCTTGCCGGTGTCGGAGGACCAGGGTGGCAGCCAGGGCCAGCGTGTAATCCTCCCCCACCGCCTCGCCCTTCTCGTCGACCAGCACCAGCCGGTCGGAGTCCGGGTCGGTGGCGAGGCCTATGTCCGCTCCCTTCTCCCGGACCAGCGCCTCCAGCTCGGCGAGGTTGGCCTTGACCGGCTCCGGCGCCCGCGGGAAGAGCCCATCCGGCTCCATGTTGATCCCGTGGACGGTGCAGCCGAGATCTTCCAGGAGCTGTGGGAAGATGGTGCCACCGGCTCCCCGCACGCAATCGAGCGCCACCGTGAACCCCGCGCGTCGAATGCCCTCGCGATCGAGAAAGGGGATGCGGAGGATGCGCTCGAGGTGACGATCGATGGCGCCCTCGTCCTGGCGGTAGCTACCGATCTCCTTCCACTGGACGCGCGCGACGTCACGGTCTCCCTCCAGCAGGGCGTGCATGGCCGCAGTCTCCTTCGCGTCGAGGAAGGTTCCGGTGGGGCCTATGAACTTGAGCGCGTTCCACTCCACCGGGTTGTGGCTGGCCGTCACGACGAGACCGCCCGCCGCTTCCGCGTCCTCGACCGCGAGCTGGACCGTCGGCGTGGGCGCGATCCCGACATCGACCACCTCACAGCCGACCGACTCGAGCGCCGCCGTGGCCGCGCGCGCGAACATCGGCCCCGACACCCGCGAGTCGCGGCCCAGGACCACCGTGAGCTTCCCCGTCTCGTTGCGCACGTAGGCGCCGAAGGCGGCGGCATACCGGGAGACGACCTCGGGGGTGAGACCGTCACCCACGCGGCCGCGGAGGCCGGAGACGCTTATCATCAGGCGGGACGTATCGAACATTCGGCTCGATGTCTGGGTTGAGAGCAGGAGGCGCGGGCGGGCGGATCGTCCGTGACCCGCACCGCGCCGCGCAACCGGCCGACGGAGGCCCTCCCCCTCGCAAGCGCGGGGCCGGACTTGCCCGCACCCGCCGCCGACGTACCTTGCCGATTCACCCGTCTCCGGACCTTCGCCGCACCACGATGCCCTCCTCGCTCTCCGCAGCCCTCGGCGAAACCGCCCGCAATGCGCGCGAGGCCACGGCGATCCGCTCCGCCGACGGCGCACTGTCGTACGGTGAGGTGGCCGACCGCGTGGAGGAGCTCTCGCAGATCCTCCGCGTCGAACGGGGGGAGCGGATCGGGATCCTCCTCCCCAACCTCCCGCAGCTCCCTCTCGCCTTCCATGCGATCCTGACGGGTGGCGGGAGCGCGGTCCTCCTTAATCCCCTCTCCTCCGGGAGGGAGATCGACGAGCACCTTCGCGACGCCGGCGTCCGGCGCGTGATCACCGCCGGCACCCTGGCCGACCGAGTGGGCGTGGCCGCGCCACTCCGACTCGAGGACCCGGGATCGTGGCGGGACGCCCCAGCGGATGCCGAGCGGACGGAGGCCGGGAAGGATGAGGCCGTGGTGATCCATACCTCGGCCATGGCGGGCCGCGCGCGCGGCGCGCGCCTGTCGCACGCGAACCTCATTGCCAACGCGCGGTCCACGGTCGAGGCGATGCAGCTCTCGGCGGACGACGTGGTGATCGCGGCGCTCCCCTGGGCCCACCTCTTCGGCCTCACGGTCACCCTCAACGCGCCGCTCACGGTCGGCGCCACCACCGTGCCGATCGCCCGCTTCCACCCCGCGCGGACGGTGGACGCGGCGGTAGCGCTGGGGGGCACCGTGATGGTCGGGGTGCCGGCCATGTATGCGACCATGGTCGCGGTCGCAGAGCGGCGCGGCGTTCCGGAAAACTCGCTGCGCGTGGCGATCTGCGGGGGGGCGCCACTCCCCGCCCCCGTGGCCCGCCGCTTCGAGACGCTCTTCGGCATCCCGGTCCGGCAGGGGTACGGCCTCACCGAGGCGGGGCCGGTCTGCCTCTTCAACCGTATCGACCGTCCGAACCGGATCGGCACGCTTGGCCTCCCCTTCCCCGGCGTGGATGCTTCCGTCCGCGACACCGCGGGCGGGGAGATGGATCCCGGAGAGGTCGGCGAGCTCTGCGTCCGTGGCCCGAACGTCTTTCTCGGGTATACCGGCGACTCCGGTCAGAGGCCCGAAGACTTCCACGGCGATTGGCTCCGCACCGGGGATCTGGCGAGCGTCGATCGGGAGGGATATTTCCGCTACCGGGGCGTCCTCAAATCGATGTTCACGCGGAGCGGATTCAACGTCTATCCGAATGAGGTGGCGCGAGCGCTGGAGGAGGATCCGCGCATCGAGGCGGCACGAATCTGCGCGGCCCCGGACGCCGAGCGCGAGAACGAGGTGGTGCTCTTCCTCACCCGCGCGCCCGGCGCGACCCTCTCCGAGGAGGAGGTACGCGCGCTGTGCAAGGAGCGGCTGGCGACGTACAAGCAGCCGGGACGGATCTTCGTCGAGAGTCGCCGGGCATAGGGCGCCGGGGAAGTTGCGCCGCTCACGGCTCGCAACAGCCCGGCCGAGGAGCTCCGATCATCGCATCCAGAACCGCATGCGGCGACATTGTTGCGCTGTGGGACGCCGGTGGATTAGATCCCGAGCTTCACGGACTCGCCCCCGCGCATCCGGGTGCCGACGAACGCGCGTGCGAGCCGCGAGCAGCGAGCCGCGAGCAGCGAGCCGCGAGCCGCCAGAAGTCCCACGGTCCGGCCAGCGGCCGGATGCGCCCGAACGAAACCACGAACCGACTCCCAGATAAATGTCCGACGAATTCCAGGATAGAGACTTCTCCGACGCCCGCTTCGGCACGCGCGCCATCCACGCGGGACAGCGCCCTGACCCCACCACGGGCGCCATCATGACGCCCGTCTACCAGACCTCCACCTACGTTCAGCCGGAGCTCGGGCGGGACCTGGGCTACGAGTACGCCCGCTCGCAGAATCCGACGCGCGAGGCGTACGAGGGGAACGTGGCCGCGCTGGAGGGGGGAAAGCACGGAATCGCCTTCGCCTCGGGGCTGGCGGCCATCGACACCATGACCAAGCTCCTCTCCGCCGGGGACCACGTGGTATCGGGCGAGGGGATCTACGGCGGCAGCTACCGGCTCTTCGACCAGGTCATCCGCCGGCTCGGGATCGACTTCACCTTCGTGGATTCGGGGGACCCGGAGAAGATCCGCGAGGCGGTCCGCCCGGAGACGAAGCTGATCCACCTGGAGACGCCCACCAACCCGATGATGCGGCTCACCGACCTCTCGGCGGCGGTGGAGACGGCCCGGGAAGCGGGGGCCCTGCTGAGCGTGGACAACACCTTCGCCACCCCCTACAACCAGCGACCGCTCGAGCTGGGCGCGGACATCGTGATCCACTCGGCCACCAAGTACATCAACGGCCACTCGGACATGGTGGGGGGCATGGTGGTGGTGAGCGACGACGAGCTGCACGAGCGGCTGCGCTTCCTGCAGAACGCGGCGGGCGCCATTCCCGGCCCCTGGGACTGCTGGCTGGCGCTGCGCGGCACCAAGACGCTGCACCTGCGCATGGAGGCCCACAACCGGAACGGGCAGCGGATCGCGGAGTGGCTGGAGGAGCAGAGCGGCGTGGAGCGGGTCTTCTACCCGGGGCTCCCCTCCTTCCCGCAGCACGAGCTGGCTACGCGCCAGATGAGCGGCTTCACCGGAATGATCTCCATCGAGCTGGGGAGCAAGGAGCGGGCGAAGGCGGTGGTGGAGAAGGTTCGTGTCTTCTCGCTGGCCGAGTCGCTGGGCGGGGTGGAGTCCTTGATCGGCCACCCGGCCATGATGACCCACGCCGCCGTGCCGGAGCAGACGCGGCGGGAGATGGGGCTCTCCGACGGGCTCGTCCGCCTCTCGTGCGGGGTGGAGGACGTGGAGGACCTGATCGAGGACCTCGACCGGGCGCTGGGCTGAGCCCGGCCTCCCGCACCCCGACCGTAGGCGGCCATGGCCCAGAGCGAGGCGGGAGATCGGGACGGCGGCTCCGGTCCGAACGGGAAGAAGTCCAAGCGGGAGCTCGCCCAGCAGCGGACCGAGCGGGCGCGCGAGCGCACCCTCCTGGCCAAGGAGCGCACCTTCGCCGCCTGGCTCCGCACCGGGCTCGCCGCCATGGCCGTCGGCTTCGGCGTGGCCGAGCTGCTGGGGGAGATGGAGCCGACCTGGCTGGCCCGCTCCATCGGCGTGGCGCTGATCCTGATCGGCGGCAGCCTCCACGTGATCGGCTTCCTCAACTACCGGCGGACGCTGCGGGTGCTGGAGAAGCAGGGGATGCGAGGCGTTCCACTCTGGGTGATCGGCAGCCTCTCCACCGTACTCGTGATCGGGGCGCTGGCCGGGGTGGTCCTGATCCTCGTGGGCGGGAGGTGAGCGGACCGCCCGGATCCCGTTTGATCGTCCCCGAACCGTCCGCTACAATTTCGCCTCGCCCTCATCCCCCACACCCGCATTCCCCGTGAAGATCCTCATTGTCGGCAACGGCGGCCGCGAGCACGCCCTCCTCTGGAAGCTCCGGAGGGACGCGCCGGAGGCCGAGCTCTTCATCACCCGCGGCAACGGCGGAACCGCGGAGCTCGCGACGCCGATCCCGATCGACCCCGGGGAGATCCAGGCGCTGGCCGGATGGGCGGAGCACCAGGGCGTCGACCTCACCATTGTCGGGCCGGAGGGGCCGCTCGATGCCGGCATCGGGGACCACTTCTCCGCCCGCCGGCTCCCCGTCTTCGGCCCCACCCGCACCGCCGCACGCATCGAGAGCTCCAAGGCCTTTGCCAAGGGGCTCATGGAGCGGAACGGCATTCCCACGGCGGCCTACCGCGCCTTCCGGGAGCTGCCCGAGGCAGAGCGGTACATCCGGGACGCCAATCACGCCCTTGTGGTCAAGGCGTCGGGGCTGGCCGCGGGGAAAGGGGCGGTGGTGTGCGACGCAAAGGAGGAGGCGCTCGTGGCCGCGCGGGAGATGCTCTCCGGGGACGCCTTCGGCGGCGCCGGCCGTGAGATCGTGGTGGAGGAGCGGATGGAGGGAGAGGAGCTGTCCGTCTTCGCCCTCACCGACGGAGAACACTCGCTGATCCTCCCCCCGCTCCAGGACCACAAGCGGATCGGCGAGGGGGAGACGGGCCCCAACACCGGCGGCATGGGCGCCTACGCTCCGGTGTCGCTCGCCACGCCCGAGCTGATGGAGCGGGTGGAGCGCGACATCGTCTCCCCCACCCTCGCGGCGCTCCGCGAGGAGAACTCCCGCTTCCGCGGCCTCCTCTACGCCGGGCTCATGCTCACCGAAAGCGGGCCGCGGGTGGTGGAGTTCAACTGCCGCTTCGGGGACCCGGAGACGCAGGCCCTACTCCCGCTCCTGGACGGATCGCTCCTCGAGCCGATCCGGACCGTAGCGGCAGGCGGATCCCTCCAGGGCGCCTCGGTCGCGATCCGGCCGGGGGCGGCGGTGACGACGGTGCTGGCCTCCGAGGGGTACCCGGGGAGCTATCCGAAGGGAAGGGAGATCGAGATTCCCGGCGACCTCGCCGACGATCCAGAGCTCTTCCTCTTCCATGCAGGGACCGCGCTGCGGGAGGGGCGGCTGGTGACCTCCGGCGGGCGTGTCCTCGCCGTCACCGCGCTCGGCCGCGACGTCCGCACCGCGGCCGAGCGCAGCCGCGCCGCGGCGGAGCGGATCACCTTCGAGGGACGCCAGCTCCGCCGGGACATCGGCTGGCGGGAGGTAGAGAGAGGCGAGGGACGGGGCACGGTAGACGAGTGATGGCGACGCGAAGCATCCCGTCTGGACTCGGGACCGCCTTCGTGCTCCGCCGATCGCGAGCCGCGAGCCGCGAGCCGCGAGCCGCCCATCTTCACGCCCCTCCCCGTGCCTGAGCTCCCGGAGGTCGAGACCATCGTGCGGGATCTCGCGCCCGCGCTCCCCGGAGCGGTGATCGAGGGCGCGGAGATCGTGCGCGAGGATCTGATCGCCGGGGATCCGTCGGCGTGGCGAACCGAGCTGCCGGGACGGCGCATAGACGCCGTCGGCCGCCGAGCCAAGAACATCGTGCTGACGCTCGGCGAGCTCCGCCTCGTGGTGAACCTCGGGATGACCGGCCGGCTCCTCCTGGCCGGCCGCGGCGAGGAGGAGCCGAGCCATGTGGGGGCTCGCCTCCTCCTCCGCGATGGGGGTGCCCTCGTCTACCGGGACGTACGGCGCTTCGGGCGGCTCGAGCTGCTTGGAGCCGGGGCCTGGGAGATACGGGCCGGGGAGATGGGGGTGGAGCCGCTCTCCGATGACTTCACGGTGGACGCGCTCACCGAGGTGCTCCGCGGCTCGAGGGTGGCCATCAAGACCCGTCTGATGGACCAGCGGCGGGTGGTGGGGATCGGTAACATCTACGCCAGCGAGGCGCTCTTCCGCGCCTCGATCGATCCTCGGCTCCCGGCAAAAGCGCTCGGCCCGGCGCGGATCGAGGCACTGCGGAAGGCCGTCCGTGAAGTGCTCCGGGAGGCCATCGAGTACCGGGGCACCACACTCCTCGACTACCGGGACGCCTCCGGGCGCGAGGGCGGCTTCCGCTCCGTCCTCCGGGTCTACGGCCGCGCGGGCGACCCCTGCCCCTGTTGTGGCGCGCCGATCGAGCGCATCATTCAGGGTGGCCGCTCCACCTTCTTCTGCCCCGCATGCCAGACACGGTGACGATCCGGACCGGCACGACCTGCAGGTGGCACATCCGTTGCGCTTGGACAACTCCATGAGCCAGTCCCATCCCGCCCTGTCGGGCCCCCGGCCGCCTCCGGTCGGCCTCGCCCTCGTCGTTCTGCTGCTCCTTTCCGTCGCGTGCCGCCCGGGTGATCCGGAGCCGACGCCTATCCCGGAGGAGGAGCTGGCAGAGGAAGAGGCGGTCGACTCGCTCTACGGGACACCCGCGGCGCAGAACATTCGGGTCACGCGCATCGAGATCGACATCCCCGATCTGCCAGCGGCCATGGACGGCTACCGGATCGCCGCGATCTCCGACCTCTACGTCACCGGGTGGGAGGACGGTCTTACCGTGGCGCGATCCGCCCTCGAGCGTGCGGTGGAGGAGGGGGTGGATCTCATCGCGCTCCTAGGCGGCTATTTCGGCGGTGTGCGCGACCACGAGCTCCTCCTGCAGGTCCTCCAGCCGGTCCAGGGGCGGAATGTGGCGGCTGTCCTCTCCGCGGCGGACCTGGGCCCGCCGGGGTCGGACCAGATCCGCGCCGAGCTCGCCGAAACGCTCGGCGAGGCCGGGATCCAGCTACTACGGAACCGGCGCGCCCTGATCGAGCGGAACGGTGACACCCTGCACGTGGCGGGGATCGACGGAGACGCGCACCTGGCGGCGGACTGGCGACGGGCGGAGATGATCGGCGCCATCGGTGCCGAGCCGCGGGTGCACGTCCTCCTCTCCGCCTCCCCGATCGTTGCGCCCCGCTTTCCCGAGGATCGGTACGGTCTCGTGCTCGCGGGAGGTACCGCGTGCGGGGAGGTCGGGTTGCCGGGCCGCGCCTCGCTCGCGCAGCTCCAGGAGGGAATAATGGCTCCCTTCCGCATGAACGGGCAGGATCGCTACTTCTACGTGGACGGCAACGCTCTCTTCGTGACCTGCGGCGTCGGGCACACCTTCCTCCCTACCGGGCTGGCCGGGCCTCCGGAGATCACGATCGCCACCCTCCGTGCCGCGATCGAGCCGATCGAGGAGGAAGAGGTGGACGAGGATATCGACCTGGACGCGATCGACGAGGGGATCCCCGCTGAGCCGGTGGAGCCCGAGGCGGAGCCGATGGAGTGAGCTCGAGGCCGTCGGACGTCGCGTACGAAGAAGCGGGGGAGGCGATGCCTCCCCCGCTTCTTCGTTTCATGCAACAGCTTCATGCAACAGCGAGCATGCTCCGGCTTACATCCGCGGGCTCACGTCCGCGGACCGGTCCGGGCTCTGGCACTCCGGCCAGGTCATCCGCTCCCCGGTGCGGGGATCGACCGGCATCTCGGTGCGCCGCTCCCGCGACACGCGCTCCGGATCTTCCGAGGCCAGGTAGGCAAGCGAGGCCACCAGCACCGCGTTGTTGCGCATGTCGTCGAAGACGAGCTTGTCGAAGGTGTCCCGGTTCGTGTGCCAGGTATAGGTGAAGTAATCCCAGGTGAGCGCGGAGAGGTTGAATCCCGGTGCGCCCGCGCAGACGAAGGCGGCGTGGTCCGTGCCGCCGCCGGCGGGCATGCCCGGCAGCTGCAGCTCGATGTGCCGGCTCACCTCGGTCGGGACCAGCGAGAGCCAGCGGCCGAAATGCTCCCCCGCCTCGACGAAGCCCTGCATGGAGATGTTCACCACCCGTCCCGTGCCGTTGTCCTGGTTGAAGAGTGCCTGGAGATTGTCCACGATGCGCGGATGGTCCTCCACGAAGGCACGCGAGCCGTTCAGCCCCTGCTCCTCACCGCCCCAGTGCCCGACGAGGATGGTCCGGCGCGGGTTGGGGTAGACCAGGCTGAGGATGCGCATCGCCTCCATCATGAGCACGGTCCCGGTCCCGTTGTCCGTGGCGCCCGAGGCTCCGTCCCACGAATCGAAATGGGCGGAGAGCATCACGTACTCGTCCGGCAGCTCGCTCCCACGGATCTCCGCGATGGTGTTGAAGACCGGTACATCTCCCAAAAACTCCGCCTCGGTGTTCACGCGGAGAACGGGCCCCTGGTCGTTCTCGGCCAGGCGGAACACCAGCCCGTAGTCCTCGCAGGAGAGCTCGACCGTCGGCACCCGTTGCGTGCGACCGTTGAAGATGCGATTCGTCCCCCAGCCATTCACCCAGAGCGAGGTCACCACGCCGGCCGCTCCCGCCTCCTCAAGACGGCGCGGAAGGTCCCGGACGGCAAGCCCGGTGTTCTGCACCCGCTGATTCCACGCCTGGACCCGGGCGCTCCGGTCCTCCCGCATCCGCTCCAGCGACGCCTCCGTCGCATACTCCTCCCAGTTGTAGTCCGGGCGGCAGGTCGGCTGCGGCACCGAGATCATCACGTAATTCCCGCGCACGTTCGGAAGCCACGCCTCGAACTCCGCCGGGGTGGAGACGTCGGGAAGGGCGACCACCCCGCCCGTCACCGGCCCGTCCGTTCCCGGGCTCCAGGCCAGGTTCATCCCCTCCAGCGACCGCACCCGCGGCTCGATCAGGTCGATATGGGAGATGCCCCGTTCCCACCCCACCCAGGTGCCGTACTGCTCGTTGCGGGCGTCGATCCCCCACTCGGCGTACTTCCGCACCACCCAGTCGTGCGCGCGGTCGATGCCGGGTGATCCGGTCAGGCGCGGCCCGATCGAGTCGAGGAGCGTCTGCGCGAGCGGCTCGAGCTGGGAGCGGTTCATGGCGTGCTCCCAGATCTGCTCCAGGACCGCATCCTCGGTGGCGAAGGTCTGGGCCGGTGCCGCTGGCGGGGCGGCCATAAGGCCCGCGAGCGCCAGGGTGATAATCAGCGTTCCAGCTCTCATCTGTGACACGATGGTTCTGCGTTGAGGTTGAGCGGCGCCGCGGAGGACGCCAAGGTCAGAGCGGGACGAGCCGGGCCTCGACCCGGCCGTTCTCGATCTCGGCCAGCGCCACGCTCGGTCCGAGCTTGAAGCGGCGGGGCCCCGCACTTCCTGGATTGACGGTAAGCAGGGCGCCCACCTTCTCGATCCGCCCCTGGTGCGTGTGGCCGTAGACGAGGAGGTCGGCGGTGGGATACTCGGTGGCGAGGTCGGTCGGAACCGGAGAGCCGAACCGATCCCCATGCAGCACCACCACTCGTGCCCCCTCGAGCGTCACCTCGGCCACATCCGGGAGTCGGTCGCGAAGATCCCATCCATCCGTATTCCCGTAAACCGCGGTGACCGGGGCGATGGCTTCCAGCTCGGTCAGGATGTCGAGCGATCCCACGTCCCCGGCGTGGATGATGTGATCGACCCCCTCGAACAGGTCGAAGACCTGGGGACGCAGCAGGCCGTGCGTATCCGAGATCAGCCCCACCCTCACCCGCCAACCTCCTGCTCTCCGGCGGACCACCGCCTCCCGAGCCCGTGCTCGATGCCGAGGTGGTCGAGGATCCGGGCCACCACGAAGTCCACCATCTCGGCGACCGTCTCAGGGCGATGGTAGAACCCCGGCGCCGCGGGGAGGACCGTGACGCCCGCCCGCGTGAGGCGGAGCATGTTCTCCAGATGGATCGCGGAGAGGGGGGATTCCCGGGGCACCACGACCAGCGGCCGCCGCTCCTTGAGGGTCACATCGGCGGCGCGCTCCACCAGGTTGCGCGAGACGCCGGCGGCAACCGAGGCGAGGGTCCCCATGGAGCAGGGGCAGATCACCATTCCACGACTGCGCGCGGACCCCGAAGCAGGCGTGCCGCCCCGGTCGCCAGCGTCGTACGCCTCCACCCGGGACCAGTCTCCGGTGGCGGCGCGGAGGCCCTCGAGACCCGCGATGTCACACTCCTCCTGGAGGAGCCGCATCCCGTACCGCGAGACGATGAGCCGGACCGGCACCTCCCGCGCATTGAGCTCCGATAGCAGGCGGACGGCGTACGGCGCGCCCGACGCCCCGGTGACGCCGAGCACCAGCGGAAGCTCGCTCGCTCCCATCAGGTCACCAGCCTCTCGGCCAGCACGATCCCGAAGAAGACCAGGGAGATGACGCCGTTGACGGTGAAGAAGGCCGCGTCGATCCTCGAGAGATCGTCGGCGCGCACCAGGCTCTGCTCGTAGAGGAGCATCCCGGCGATGACGGCGACCGCCACGAAGTAGAGCGGGCCGAGCGCCGGATCGAGCAGACCCACTGCCAGGAAGAGCGTTGCGGAGAGGAGGTGCAGAACCCGAGAGATGCGGATGGCCCCCGCCACGCCGAAGGCGGCCGGCACCGAGTGCAATCCCTCCCTCCGATCGAACTCGGTGTCCTGGAGCGAATAGAGGATGTCGAACCCCGCCACCCAGCAGAGGACGGCGCCGGCCAGCGCGAGGAGGAGCGTCGGCGGCGTGCTCCACGCGCCCGTGATGGCGAGATACCCACCGATCGGCGCGATGGCCAGCGCGAAGCCGAGCACCAGGTGCGCCCACCGGGTGAAGCGCTTGGTGTACGAGTAGAAGAGGATCCAGCCGAGCGCGAGCGGGGCGAGGGCCAGGCAGAGCGGATTGAGCATCCCAGCGGCCAGGAGGAAGACGCCGCTCGCCACCACCACGGAGAAAACCGCCTCGCGCACCGAGAGCTTTCCGGAAGGAATCTCCCGGACGGCGGTCCGAGGGTTCTTCGCATCGATGTCGCGGTCCACGATCCGGTTGAAGCCCATCGCCGCGAAGCGTGCCGCGGTGAAGGCCACCAGCACCCAGACGAGATCCGTGACCCGGACGGGGGCGCGGTACGAAGCGATCACCACTCCCACCAGCGCGAAGGGGAGCGCGAAGACGGTGTGCGGGAGCTTGACCAGGTTGGCGTAGTCGACCAGCCGTCCGCGCCCGCGGAGCGTCTGTCCCTCGGAAGCGCCCGGCCGAGCCATCTCTGATGTACGATTCATGCTGGAGAAGATAGCCGGCGCTCCGGATGGCGCAAAGATCCGGAGACCCGCTCGGCCACGGTCACCTGGCAAGGATCTCGCAGGCACCCCGCTCCCGTACCGCGCGGCGTGCACGGTCACGAACCCCCACCCACCGAACGATGAGCCAAGCCCTCGATTCCATTCTGGAGGACAGCAAGGATCTTCTGGAGCACGAGTGCCAGACCATACCCCGGGACCGGCTCCACCTGCCGGGGCCCGACTTCATCGACAGGATCCACGCCAGCTCGGACCGCCCCGTCCCGGTGCTGCGGAGCCTTTCCGAGCTGTTCAACCACGGCCGGCTGGCCGGAACCGGGTACCTCTCCATCCTCCCGGTAGACCAGGGCATCGAGCACTCCGCGGGCGCCAGCTTCGCCCCGAATCCGGCGTACTTCGATCCGGAGAAGATCGTGGAGCTGGCCATCGAGGGCGGCTGCAACGCCGTGGCCTCCACGCTCGGCGGACTCGGCATGGTGGCGCGCAGGTACGCTCACAGGATCCCCTTCCTGGTCAAGCTGAACCACAACGAGCTGCTTTCCTATCCGAACACGTACGACCAGGTGTATTTCGGTCAGGTCGAGCAGGCCTTCGAGATGGGCGCGGTCGCCATCGGCGCCACCATCTACTTCGGCTCCGAGGAGTCGAACCGGCAGATCCAGGAGACGAGCGAAGCCTTCCACCGGGCGCACGAGCTCGGCATGGCCACCGTCCTCTGGTGCTACCTGCGCAACTCCGACTTCAAGCAGGACAAGGATTACCACGCGGCGGCCGATCTCACGGGGCAGGCGAACCACATCGGAGTGACCATTCAAGCGGACATCATCAAGCAGAAGCTCCCGGAGAACAACGGGGGTTACCGGGCGCTCAAAAAATTCGGCAAGACGCACGACAAGGTGTACGATGAGCTGACCAGCGACCATCCCATCGATCTTACCCGCTACCAGGTGGCCAACTGCTACATGGGGCGCGCCGGCCTCATCAACAGCGGCGGCGCCTCGGCCGGGGA
>SKRI01000204.1 GCA_007118565.1 Gemmatimonadota bacterium
CGGCACGGGTCGGGTAGGGAAAGATCGTGCTGCCGAGCTTCGACAGCCCTAGCCCGGCCGTCATCGCGGTGGTGATCTGGGAGATGATCTCTCCGGCGTGCTCCCCGACCAGGGTGGCGCCTAGGATCGTGTCCTTTCCCCGCTTGAGGTAGAGGCGAAGGAATCCCTCCTCGCTTCCGTCGAGGCGGGCCCGATCGACGTCGGCGAAGGGGACGGTGATCGTGTCGATCTCGTCCTTGCGGGACTCGGCCTCTGCGCCCGACACGCCGACGTGCGCCAGCTCCGGCGAGGTGTAGGTGCACCAGGGGACGACCAGCTCCTCCGCGCTGGTGCGGCCGAAGAAGAGGGCGTTCGGCACCGCGATTCGGGCATGCCGGTCCGACAGGTGGGTGAACTTGAGGCCCGGCACCACGTCCCCCACGGCGAAGACCTTCGCGTTCGACGTCTGGAGCCGGTGGTTCACCCGAACGCCTTCCCGCTCGTCGTACTCGACGCCCGCCGCCTCCAGCCCCAACCCGTCCACGTTCGGCTGGCGGCCCGCCGCGACCAGGAGGGCGTCCACCGTGAGCGCCGCCGCGCGGTCGTCCTTCATGTAGTGCACGGTGCGCTCGCCTTCGCCCGCCTCCACGCGCTCGATCTCCACCTTCCCCACGAAGCGGACCCCGTCGGACTCCAGCGCCCGGAGCACCACCTCCGCGGCGTCCTCGTCGTCGTGCGGCAGGATCCGGTCGGACATGTCGAGAATGGTGACCTCGCTCCCCAGCCGGGCGAAGGCCTGCGCCATCTCGGTCCCGATCGGGCCGCCACCGATGATCCCGAGGCGGCGCGGGAGGTCGGTGAGCTCGTAGAGCGTCTCATTGGTGAGGTAGCCGGCGTCCTCCAGCCCCTCGATCGGCGGGGCCGCGGCCCGGGCGCCCGTGGCGATGATCGCGCGGCGGAAGCGGAGGGCGCTCCTCCCGACCTCGAGTGAGTCCTGACCGGTGAACCGCCCGCCCCCGAGGTAGACGTCCACCCCGTACTCGTTCTGGAAGCGGGCGGCGGCATCGTGACCGCTGATCTCGGCGCGGATTCGCCGCATCCGTTCCATCACGGCGCCGAAGTCTCCCGCCTCCCCGGCGAGGGGCGGGCCTCCGAAGCGCTCGGCCGCGGCTCGGGCCTCCGCCCAGGCGCGCGAGGCGCGAATGATCGCCTTCGAGGGTACGCACCCGACGTTCAGGCAGTCTCCGCCCAGCAGGTGCCGCTCGACGAGCGCCACCCGGGCGCCGAGCGCCGCTCCGATCGCCGCCGAAACGAGCCCGCCCGTCCCGCCGCCGACCACCAGCAGATCGTAGCGCCCGGTCGGCTCGGGGTTGGTCCAGTCCGGCGGATGCACATTGCCGATTAGGGTCCGGTTATGGGCGTCGTCCGGAGCGATCGGGAGCTTCGCCTGCGTAATCGGCTCGGTCATCTGGATGATCATCGGGAGGATCGTGTCGAGGCTTCCACCAGCTCGGGCTCGCCCGTCTTCTCTCGCAGGGCGCGGCGGGCGATACGGGTGATGACCACCGTGACGATCACCGTGGCAACCAGGCCGACCCCGAGGAAGATCCACTGCTCGATGCCGCGCTCGATCTCGCCCGCGGCGGCGGCCGCGATGTCCCCGGCAAGCGCCCCGTAATAGACGTAGAGCAGCGTGCCCGGCGCCATGGCGAGGCAGGCGAGCGCGTAGTGCCGCAGTCGGACCCGCGTCAGCCCGAGGCCGTAGTTGAGCATGTTGAAGGGAAAGGCGGGCGAGAGGCGGAGGAGTGCGACGATCTTGAAGCCGTGCTCCCCGATCGCCCGGTCGATCGTCTTGAACCGCGGATCCGACAGACGCCGCTCCACGAAGCCGCGGGCAGCGTAGCGGCTGATCAGGAAAGCGGCGATCGCGCCGAGCGTGGCGGCGGTGAGCACCCAGACGAATCCCCACCCGATCCCGAACACCGCTCCGGCGGCGAGGGTGAGGACGCTCCCCGGGATCATGGCGACCGTGGCGACGATGTATCCGGCGATGAAGAGCGCCGGGCCCCACCACCCCAATCCATCGACCCAGCCGGCGAAGGCCGGAACGAGACCGGCGAGCTGCCGGCCCGCGAGAAAGACGACTACGAGAACGGCGAAAATCCCCGTGGCCCACACGACACCCCTCTTGGTGACGTTCATCGCTGTGCCCGGTCGTTCAGCGTCCATTCGAAGTCGAAGTGGCCGACGCCTCTCCTGGCCTCGACCCGGCCGCTCGTCGCCCGCTCGATCGTCCCGAAGATGAAGGCGCGAGTCGCAACGGTATGAGCTCGAAATGACGTCATTTCCGTTCGTGTTTGCTCGAAGGTCTCTTCCACCTGCCAATCATCCTCATTCCTGCGGAGTTCCCCGCCCCCGGCCCCCAATTGGGGCCACCGGCCTTTCCTCGGCCGCTCGTTCGAGTGCTGCGAAGGGCCATTCTGCATAAACGAGTGAGGGGGGCCGAGCCCCCCTCACCGCACCGCATCTGGCCAATGCCCGATTACATCCCCATGTCCTGCATCATGTCGTCCCGCATGTCCATGACCGTCTGGACACGATCGAGGTGGTCGGGCTTGAGGCTCGCCAGCTCCTCGTCGGTGAGGTTCGGGATCTGGCGCAGGTCCTCCTCGAGGGCCTCCTCCACCCGGGTGAACTGCCGCGGCGGCGTCATCCCCATGTCGCGCATCATCTCCCGGCACTCGTCGAGCATGGCATTCACCAGGTCGCGGTGCTCCGGGAACATGCGCCGGAACTCCTGCACGTCCGCGGCCCGGGCGCGCTGCATGTTCTCTTCGAGCTGCGGCCCCAGACGGTCCTCCTCCATCGGCATGGCCGTGGCGGGCTCCTCCGCCGTCGCGGCGGGCTGACCGTCGAACGTCGCGGTGTCGTCGGGCTCGCATGCCGTCACGAGAAACGCGAGTGCGAATCCGCCAGCCAGAACCTTCATCGGATTACCCATCTTTCCTCCTCTGTGTGGTAGTCGCTCGTCCGGTCCGCGAAGCGATTGCGCCTCATGACCCGGCCCTCCCAGCTAATCAGGTCATCCCAGAAGAAGTTCCCGAGCGGCGGAACGCCACTGCGAGTGGGGAACCCTACGCAGCTGCAGCCGCTTTACATGGTAGAGATGCGACGATGGCCTTCTCACCTCCCCGGTAGATGTGAGCTCGATGAGTTGGATTCGAACGATACGGACAGCGGTCGTCGGCATGCGCGTGCCGTGCACGGTCGTGGAAGAAAAGCTCTGGGACTTCCTCGATGGGGAGATCGATGACCCGGCGGTGCGGCGCCGGATCGAAGCGCACCTCGAGATCTGCAAACGGTGCTTTCCCGAGTACGACTACCGCCGCGCCTTTCTGGGGCTCCTCGAGCGACACGCCAAGGATCCGGTTCCGGAGGGGCTCCGGGCAGAGGTGTTCCGGCAGCTGCTGAGCGTGGACGGCAGCGAGGCCGACCATCCGCTGAACCTCTAGTCGCGATCCCTGCGCGTCGCGTCGCGCAGGCGCTCCCAGAGTGAAGGGGATTCGTCCTGGTCCATCTCCCTGTGCTCCTCCAGGATCCGCTCGAAGACGGCGCGCCGCAGCCCCACCGGAACCTCCGACTTCTCCTGACACCTGAGGAACTCCTGGAACGCCTTGCGGAAGCGGTAGACCGGAAAGCAGCGCTCGCAGTCCTCCAGATGGGCATCCACCTGGGCCATTTCCCTGGGCGGCAGCTCACCATCCACGAAATCCCAGAGCCTCACGGCCACGGAGTCGCAATCGAGCTCCTCCAATCCCTTCGCGTCGTCCATTCCCGTTGCCTCTCTCATGGCTCGCGCTTCTCGGAAGCGAGTGTGTCCTGCAAGAGACGGCGCCCCCGGTGCAAGCGGCTTCGCACCGTGCCGATGGGACATTCCATGACCTCCGCGGCCTCGGCATAGGTCAGATCCTCCAGATCGCAGAGGACCACCGCCTCCCGGAACTCGACCGGCAGGCGGTCCACCGCTGCCGTCACGGCCTCGCCGGTGATCCGGGAGAAGGCGGAGCGCTCCGGATCTTCCGGCCTCCCGGCGAACAGCGGGTCGGCCGGGAGGGTGTCGAAGTCCGCCTCCATTCGGGAGATCGGCTGCTCCCCCCGACGCGTCCGGACCTCCCGGTCCCGGAGGAATACGTTTCGGCAGATGGTGAACAGCCAGGCGCGGCAGTTGGTTCCCTGCCGGAAGGTGGACCAGGAGCGGAAGGCCCGCACGAACGTCTCCTGCGTCAGGTCCTGCGCCATGTCGCTGTCCCCGCCCGAAAAGCGCAGGGCAAACCGGTAGACGGCGTCGAGCTCCGGAAGCGCCTCCTCGAGGAACGATTCGGGCGGCTGGTCTCTTCGGGCCATGTCCTCAGGAGTATCGGGCGATTTCGCGCGCCGCTCCGCCTACCCTGAACCCCGGAGCCTCCCGGAGGGCGAAGCTTTGCCAGACGGAAGCGCGGTCCGGAGCAAGCGGGCGCTCCAAAGCGCTGACAACCAGTCTTTCCGTCATGTCGGCTCGCTCGACGGGACGGGCATCATGCGTAATCGACATCGCTCGCACCAGAGGACGCCACCTCCGCAGAGCCCGCCGGGAACCCTTCCGGCGCCGATCGGATTCAGGGACCGAGCAAAACGATCACCCTGGACCACGGAGAGCCGCAATGGCGAAGATCTCGGTCGTACTGCTGGCGGGAACGGAGTCACACGGAGACCTCGGCCGCCTCGTGAACGCGATATCCCTCGTCAAGGAGGCGAAGGAGGCGGGTGACGAGGTGGAGCTCGTCTTCGACGGCGCCGGAACGGAATGGATTCCCGAGCTCGAGGACGAGGAGCACAAGATGCACCGGCCCTATCGAGCCATCAAAGACGAGGTGGCCGGCGCATGCGAGTTCTGCGCGGGAGCCTTCGGGGTGAAGGAGGCCGTGCGCGAAGCCGGGATCGCCTTCCTCTCCGAGTTCGAGGGCCATCCCAGCCTTCGCCGCCGCATCGAGCAGGGATACCGGGTGGTCACCTTCTGATACAGATGTCGCTGTGGACCGAACGCGTCACTCCCCCTGGCCCAGCGAGTAGCCGCGCTCGCCGTCGAAGGTGTAGAGGTGCTCCGTCTTGATGACGTCGAGATGGGCGCCCCCGAGGGCGCGGAGGAGCTCGAGAACCCGGTCGAAGCTGGTGTTCTCTCCCCCCGAGCGGACGAAGCGACACCGCCAGTGATCGGTGAGGAAGGTCTCGGGGATTCCGCCGGGATACACTTTCACCCCCCGATTCGTCACCATCTTCAGATCCCAGCCCTCCGGGGCCGCCTCCTCGAGGCGCGCCCCGAGCCTGTCCGGGTTCCGGTCGCCCTCCGACCAGTCGATGAAGACGTCGATGCCCACGAGCTTCTTGTCCGCCCGCGCGGGCTCTGGCGTGGAGATCTCGATGCCGCCGGAACGATAGCTCACCGCCTCGAGCTTGTTCGGCTGCTCGCCGAGCCGCTCGATCACCGCCCGGGTGAAGTCCTCTGTGCCGACCTCCCGCTCGCTCAGCCCGGACTGGAAGACGTCGGCGGTGTGGACCCCGTCCTCCAGGGTGCGAAGCCAGGCGTTCTGGATGGTGCTGGCCAGCTCGGCGTGGCCGAGGTGGACGAGCATCTGGATGGCTCCCTGCAGGAGCCCGGAGGGATTCGCCACCCCCCTGCCGGCGATGTCGGGTGCGGAGCCGTGGATCGCCTCGAACATGGCCACCCGCGGGCCCACGTTGGCCGAGCCGGCCAGGCCGACCGAGCCCGCCACCTGCGAGGCGATGTCCGAGAGGATGTCCCCGTACAGGTTGAGCGTCACGACCACGTCGAAGAGCTCGGGCTGGGCGGCGAGGCGCGCCGCGCCGATGTCGATGATCTGGTGCTCCGAATCGATGTCCTCGTACTCGGCGGCGACCTCCTCGAAGATTCGAGAGAAGAGGCCGTCGGTGAGCTTCATGATGTTGTTCTTCGTCATGCAGGTCACCTTCCTCCGACCGTAGGCGCGTGCATACTCGAAGGCGTACCGGACGATCCGCTCCGTGCCCGGCCGGGTGATCAGCTTCAGGACCTGCGTCACCTCGGCCGTCTGCTGGTGCTCGATCCCGGCATAGAGATCCTCCTCGTTCTCCCGGACGATGACCAGGTCGATCCCGCGGTGCACGGACCCCACGAACGGCGTGTACGACTTGGTGGGGCGGACGTTGGCGAAGAGGTTGAGCGACTTGCGGATGGTGACGTTCAGGCTCTTGTAGCCGCCCCCGAGCGGCGTGGTGATCGGCGCCTTCAGGAAGGCGGGGTTCCGACGGATCACCTCCCACGCCTCGGGCGCGATGCCGGAGGAGTGGCCCTTCTCGTACATCGCCTTGCCGATCTCCACGGTCTCGTAGCGGAGCGGAGCGCCCGCCTCGTCCAGGATGTGGAGCACGGCGTCCATGATCTCGGGTCCGATCCCGTCGCCATGCGCGACGGTGACGTGATCGGGTGCGGCAGGATCGGAGTTCGAGGTCATGGTATCGGGCATGGAAGCTGGCAGTCGTCTATCGGAACAGGAACGATCGAAATGTGCTCGCAATGTAGGCGGGCGCCCGGCAACACGCACCACCACGCCGCGGATCGCGTCGTCGCCCTCCGATCCGCAATGAGCGTGCGAAACGCACCCTGGTGCGATATTCTCCGGAGTCCATCTCCCGAATCCCCTCGTTATTCTCCTCCTGATGCACAAACTCGGCACCGCGCTCCTGCCCGTTATCGCCCTCCTTCTCCTCGGGCTTTTAGCCCCGGCCACGGCAGCCCAGTCCGCGCCGCTCGGCGGCCTCGAGGCGTACATCGAGCAGGGGATGCGCGACTGGGAGGTTCCGGGGTTGGCCATTGCGGTAGTCAAGGGCGATTCGGTCGTCTTCGCCCAGGGGTACGGGGTTCGGGAGATGGGGAGCGAGGGACCGGTCGACGAGCATACGCTCTTCGCCATCGCCTCGACCACCAAGGCGATGACGACCGCGGCGCTCGGCATGTTGGTCGACGACGGCTCGATCGAATGGGACGATCCCGTGATCCGGCATCTCCCCGGCTTCCAGCTCGGCGATCCGTACATCACCCGGGAGATGACCGTTCGCGACTTGGTCACGCACCGAGCCGGGTTGGAGCGGCACGACCAGCTCTGGATCTCCGCGCCCTTCGACCGCGACGAGATCCTGCGCCGGGCGCGCCAACTCCCGCGCGACCGCGGCTTCCGCGAGCGGTACGGCTACAACAACATCATGTACATCGCCGCCGGAGAGCTGGCGGGCGCGGCCGCGGAAACCAGCTGGGACGAGCTCCTGGAGCGCCGCCTCTTCCAGCCGCTGGGGATGACGCGGACCACCACGAAATCCGCGGTCGTCGACGGCCGCGACAACGTCTCCGCCTCGCACAACCGTGCGAACGGCCGGGTCCAGGTGACGCCGCGGCGCGACTACGACGCCATCGGCGGGGCCGGCGCGGCCTTCTCGTCGGCGCGGGAGATGGCGGAGTGGGTGCGGCTGCACCTGAACGGCGGGACGCACGAGGGGCGGCGTCTCCTGGAGGAGGAGACGGTTCGGGAGATGCACACGCCGCAGACCCTCATGCCCATGAACGACGACTTCCGGGAGCGTTTCCCGGACACCCACCTCCGCGCCTACGGTCTCGGCTGGTACTTGCAGGACTATCACGGCACCCCGCTCGTCCACCACTCAGGCTCCATCAACTTCACCCGCACCCATGTGGCCATGCTCCCCGAGGAGGGGGTGGGCGTGGTGGTGATGGCCAACCTGAGCACCAGCAACCTTCAGCAGGCGCTCGTATACCGGGTGCTGGATGCTTACCTCGGCAACCCGCCGCGCGACTGGAGCTCCGAGTTCCTGGAGGCGTCCGAGCAGGCCCGGGAGCGATCGGAGGAGCGGGACCGGGAAGCCGAGGAAGCGCGCATCACCGGCACCGCACCCTCGCTCGCACTGGACGCCTACGCGGGCAGCTACAGCAGCGACCTCTACGGGGAGATGCCGATCACGCTGGAGGACGGCGGGCTCGTGCTGCGCTACG
>SKRI01000179.1 GCA_007118565.1 Gemmatimonadota bacterium
TGAGCACGGTGGCGGTCGCGTCGAAGCGCCGCATCAGCGCGCCCGCCCAGCTCAGAACCCGCCGTGCGACATCGGAGTCGTCCACCGCCACGAGGAGCCGGCGAGGCGGCGCCTCCGTGACCTGCTTTACGAGCAGCACCGGCAGCCGTGCGTTCACGAGGGTGCGCTCCGCAGTGCTTCCGAGCAGCGAGGCGAGCCCGCGCCGCGGTCCCTCCCTGCCGACCACGACGAGGTCGGCGCCGGTCTCCTCGGCAAACCGGAGGAGCTCCCTGGGCGGCGTCCCCTCGCGGATGTGGGTGGCCACCCGCGAGCCGGGAACGGTTTGGGCGATTTCGTCCAGCCGGCGTCCGGCCGTGGCGAGAGCATTCTCCCGGCGGCGTTCCCGGTTCTCTGCGAGCGCGCGAAGAGGGCCGGGGAGCTCCGGGATCTCGCTGACGTAGATCAGATCGTGGGAAGCGCGCGGCGAAAAGTGCCGAATGACCCAGCGGGCCGCCTCCTCGGACGGCTCGTGGAGGTCGACGCCGATCACGACCCTCTCCAGGCGGGGACCTCCGGTGGGCCCCTCCTCTGTTCCCGGCGGGCGGGTGTTCTGTGGGTTCATGAGATGGCTGGAGCCCGAATCGTCCCTGAGGCCTGCGCGCGATGCGGCGGAATGCACGATTCATGCGGCCGGATCCGTGCTCGGCCGACGGCCGCTCGGGCGCGCCCTCCGCATCACCACGCGTCGCTCGGGCGCGAGGACCGGCGCGCGAACGCGTCTGGCACAACGCCACTTCGATCCCTATCATGCCGCGGCCACAGTTCGGGGCGGGGACCGCATCTGCGATGTGCGGCGGCTCTATCGGGCCGGTGCCTGTCCGTAGCGTGGATCCAGAGGCGCTGAGGACGTGTATCAGCGGGTCTTCCGGTTCCGGTCGCCCTGCGGGGTGGGTGGGAGCAGATTGGAGCGGAGCATCTGGATAACATCCGGTTCCGCTTCTGTCCCGCCCGATTTTTTAAACGTTCCATAAGTCGTTGCAATATAGGCAGTTGGAGGGTTGGCAGAATGGCTATTGCACCGGTCTTGAAAACCGGCGTCCGAAAGGACTTCTGGGTTCGAATCCCAGGCCCTCCGTTACCGCGTTCTCCTCTTCGCCGCTCTCCTCCATCCGCTCCGGGCGCACGTAGTTTGCGTTCATGGCGCACAAAGTTCCGATAACAGGGTAACAGCTTGATTCAGGATCACCGGTTGCGGTTGTCGCGTCCGGAATCCCCACCCGCAGTTTGCAAGGAAAATCCATCCGTATGACTTTCGAGGACCTCGGGCTCGCGCCCGAATTGATGCGTGCTGTCGTGGACCAGGGGTATGAGACCCCGACTCCCATTCAGCGCATGGCCATTCCGCTCGCGCTGGAAGGCAAGGATGTGCTGGGTCGGGCCCAGACCGGAACCGGTAAGACCGCGGCGTTCATGCTGCCGATCCTCCATCGCCTCCGCGGTGGAGAGGGGACTAGAGCGTTGATTCTCTGTCCCACCCGCGAGCTCGCCATCCAGGTTGCCGAGGCCGCGCGCGAGTACTCCGCGCACACCGAGCTTCTCGTCCACGTGGTGTACGGAGGCACGCCGGTCCACAAGGATGTGCGCAACCTCAAGGCCGGCTACGACGTGCTCGTCGCCACGCCGGGACGGCTGATCGACCATCTGGAGCGCGGCAACGCCGACCTCTCCGCGCTCGAGGTGCTCGTTCTCGACGAAGCGGATCGGATGCTCGACATGGGCTTTCGTCCCCAGATCGACGCCATCCTGAGGCACGTCCCAAAGAAGCGGCAGACTCTCTTCTTCTCGGCGACGCTTCCGAACTCGGTGAAGTCGCTGGCGTACGACATTCTGCACGAGCCCGAGAGCGTGGAGGCTGCTCCGCAGACGACGACTGCCGAGGGTGTGGTCCAGTTCGTCTATCCGGTGGAGCGGGCACGCAAGACCGATCTCCTGCTCCAGCTACTGGAGCGCCCCGGAATGGACTCGGTCCTGGTCTTCAGCCGGACCAAGTTCGGAGCCGACCGAATTCTCCAGCAGCTCCAGCGGGCGGGGATTTCCGCGGCGGTGATGCATGGCGACCGCGACATGAAGCAGCGGGTTCGCGCGCTGGAGGATTTCCGCGAGGGAAAGATCCGCGTGCTCGTGGCCACGGATGTGGCGCAGCGGGGAATCGATGTGGAAGGCATCTCCCACGTGGTCAACTATGACGTTCCGCAGGATCCCGAAGGATACGTCCATCGCGTGGGTCGCACGGCGCGCGCCGGGGAAACGGGAGAAGCCATCTCCCTCATGTCCCCGGGGGAAATCGGCGACGTTCGCGCCATCGAGATGCACATGGGAACGAATCTGCCCCGTGTGGAGGTTCCTGATTTCAGCTTCAACGACGTGGATGAGGAGACGGTGAGCATCCGCGAGGAGCCGGCGGCGAAGCGTCGCGGTCGGCGCACCATCGGCTCGCGGAGCGGTGCGGAGCTCTCTCCGGAGGAGCTGAAGCGAATTCTCGACGTCGGCGGCGCCTGAGGCTCCCCGTCACGGATCGGCGGCATCCCGCTGCCGATCCGACATCGCACCTCTCCTGCGATCTTCCAGTGCCACGGGGGACGGGTTGCACCTCCTCGCGGCGGCGTGCAATATGTCGGTGGTCTCACCTGCCTTCCCCGGCGCCCCTCCCATGCCCGAAAGACCTCCCCGCTCCCGCTCCGAGCCTCCCCCGACCGAGCCCACGCAGGAGGAGGTGAACGTCTCCGTCGAGCTCCTGCTCGAGGAGGTGAACGAGGATCCGCAGACCCGACCCCTCCTCTACGGGCGGGACCTGCGCGGGCAGAGCGTGATCGTAACAGGCGGGGCCACGGGGATCGGGCGCGCCATCGCGTTGGAGTTTGCCCGTCACGGTGCCCATGTGGCCTTCAACTACATAGCCGACGGACCGAACGCCGAGCAGGTGGCGGAGGATGCCCGGCGGACCGCGCGCGAGATCGCCCAGCTCGAGGTACGCTCGGTCGTGGACGAGTGCGATATCCGGCGGCCCGGGCAGGTGCGCCGCTTCGTGGAGCGGGCCCGGAAGAAGCTGGGGCCCATTCACGCCCTGGTGAACAACGCCGGGATCGCGCACGACGGCGCCCTCTGGCGGCTCTCCGACGATGCCTGGCGGGACGTGGTGGAGACCAACCTGACGGGCACCTTCAACATGATCCGCGAGGTCGCTCCCGAGATGCGGGAGGCGGGGGAGGGGAAGATCGTCAACATCTCCTCGGTCCACGGCATCCGCAGCGAGTTCGGCCTCTCCAACTACAGCGCCTCGAAGGCGGGGATCCTGGGCCTCACCCGCTCGGCTGCCCTCGAGCTCGGTCCCAGCAACATCAACGTCAACGCCGTGGCCCCCGGCTACATCCGCACGACCCGTCTCACCGACGGCGTCCCCGCCGAGATCCTGGACCGCGCCCGCGACAAGGCTGTGCTCGGCCGCCTCGGCGACCCTCAGGACGTTGCTCATGTGGCGGTCTTCCTCTGCACCGCCTTCGCCCGGCACATCACCGGCGCGGTGATTCCGGTGGACGGCGGACACATCCTCTGACGGAACGATCACGCTTGCAGGGGTAGGTGGAGCGCGGTAGCTTGCGCCCCGTTTCACCAGAGGAGTCACGACATCTCGATCATGCAGCAGTTCTTACGGTCGTTTCGTGTCCTCCTCCTGGCCGCCGCGCTCGTCGCGACCGCCTGCAATGACGTGGCACCCGGCGAGGGGCTTCCGGATCCGGACTCTGCCGCGGTTCGGTACGGATCCGGCGTGGAGGGGGAAATTCGCGGCAACGTGCTGCAGCTCGAGGTTCCTTTCGGGGATGAGTTGCGGCGCGGCGGTCCGATCTGGGCGCGGGGCGGCCCGTACTTCTATCTCTTCACCGGCGCGACGCGCGATCTCTTCGAGGAGAATCCGCAGCTTGCAGGCGTGCGGGTGATCACGCGCACACCCGACGGGGAGGAGGTTGCCCGGGCTACGCTCGAGCGCGGGAGATTGCGGGAGCACGAGTGGAACCGGGCCCGGAATCTGGCGGGCCGCGCCCAGCTCGAGGGCACGGAGAGACCACGGCTGGTGGAGCAGCTCGTCTTCTTCGGTGAGGACCATACCGAGCACGAGTACAACGAGGACTTCGTTCCCCCGCTCCGGCGCGGGGACTGATCGCCGAACACTCGCCCGCCACAATCTCGCCCATGGCCCACCGCGTAACGCTGATTCCCGGGGACGGGATCGGCCCAGACATTGCCCGGGCCACCGTCCGGATCCTGGAAGCCACCGGAGCGGATCTCGAGTGGGACCGGCAGGAGGCCGGCATGGCCGGTTTGGAGACCCGGAACTCGCCACTCCCCGACGAGACGCTGGCCTCCATCGCCGACAACCGGGTGGCCCTGAAGGGCCCGCTCACCACCCCGGTGGGGAAGGGATTCCGCTCCATCAACGTGGCCCTCCGCAAGCATTTCGACCTGTACGCCAACGTCCGGCCCGCCCGTACGATCATTCCGAAGAGCCGGTATGAGGACATCGACCTGGTCCTGATCCGGGAGAACACCGAGGGCTTGTACAGCGGTGTCGAGCATTATGTGGGAATCGGCGACGATCCGCGCGCCGCCGCCGAATCCGTTATGATCGTCACGCGCTTCGGCGTGGAGCGAATCGTCCGCTACGCCTTCGAGTACGCCCTCGACAACGGGCGAAGGAAGGTCACGCTCGCGCACAAGGCCAATATCCTGAAGTGCACGCAGGGGCTCTTCCTGGACATCGGCCGCGAGATCGCGGCCGAGTACGAGGGTCGGGTAGAGTTCGAGGATCGCATCGTCGATGCGACCGCCATGATGCTGGTCATGGATCCGTACCGGTTCGACGTCATCGTGACGGAGAACATGTTCGGGGACATCCTCTCCGACCAGATTGCCGGTCTGGTCGGCGGGCTCGGTATGGCGCCGGGCGCCAATATCGGGAAGGAGACCGCGATCTTCGAGGCGGTCCACGGCTCCGCGCCGGACATCGCCGGTCGTAACATCGCCAATCCGACCGGCCTCCTTCTCAGCGGAGTCCTCATGATCGAGCACCTCGGCTATGCGGAGGAGGCCAGGCGGGTTCGCACGGCGCTGGAGGAAACGATCCGCTCCGAGGATTCGCTGACTCCCGATCTCGGAGGCTCCGGGACGACGGACGGGTTCACCGAGGCGGTTTTGAGGAGGCTGTGAGCGCCCCCCCGGCGGAGACCTCTGTCTGCGCACGCTGCGGTCGGGAGTTTGAGCCGGTCTCCGGGGATGTTGCGGGTCTCTGCCCGGAGTGCCGCGCTACGATCATCCGGAAAGCGGGCCTGTGGGGTCGTATTACTGCCTTTGCGATCACCGCTCTGATCGGTCTGGCCGTCCTCGTGGTGGTGAGGCCGGAGCGATTCCTCTTTCTTTGGATGGCGTTTCTGGTAGGCATCTACTACATCGCCTTCAAGGTCTCTCGACGGGTGTCGTTCGATCTGATCCGGGAGCGTGAGATCGAAACGCAGGAGGTCGAGTGACCGGCCTTCGCAGCAGTGGCGTGCTCGGCATTCTCGCCGTGCTCGGCGGGATCGTCTTCCTCATGGGGGCCGGATGGCTGGCGCTCGGGATGATGGTCCGCGGAAGCGTCTTCACCCTCCTCGGATTCATCCTTCTCTGGTGGGCGGTTGCGGAGCGACGCAAGGATCGCGTCGGGACGCCCGAGAGCGAAGCAAACGGGTCCCATACCATCGAGTGAGCGACACATGGCAAAATTTCAGGGAGTAGACTACTTCGATACCGATTCCCTCCTCTCCGAGGAGGAGCGGATGGTGCGGGATACCGTGCGGGAGTGGGTCGACGACCGCCTCCTCCCGGTCATCCAGGAGGCGTATATCGAGCGGCGGTTTCCGCGGGAGCTCATCCCTGAGATGGCCGAGCTCGGCGTCTACGGCGCCAACCTCCCCGAGGAGTACGGCTGCGCCGGCCTCAACAACGTGGCCTACGGGCTGATCATGCAGGAGCTGGAGCGGGGAGATTCCGGGATCCGCTCTTTCGCGTCGGTGCAGGGCGCGCTCTGCATGTACCCGATCTTCGCCTTCGGATCCGACGAGCAGAAGAAGGAGTACCTGCCGGCCATGGCGCGCGGGGAGGTGATCGGATGCTTCGGACTTACCGAGCCTGACTTCGGCTCCAATCCGGGCGGAATGATCACCCGTGCGGTCAAGGACGGGGACGAGTGGGTCATCAACGGCGCAAAGATGTGGATCACCAACGGCTCGACCGCCGACATCGCCATCGTCTGGGCCAAAACCGGGGAGCTGGACGACATCAGCTCCATCCGCGGCTTCGTGGTCCCGACCGACAGTGAGGGCTTCACCGCACGGGACCAGAAGGGGAAGCTTTCCCTCCTTGCTTCGGATACGTCGGAGCTCGCCTTCCATGACGTCCGGGTGCCCGACTCTGCGCTCCTGCCGGAATCCGGAGGCCTGAAGAGCCCGCTGAAATGCCTGACGCAGGCCCGGTTCGGAATTGCATGGGGTGCGGTGGGAGCGGCCATGGCCTGCTTCGACGAGGCGCGCAGCTATGCGGGAGAGCGGGTGCAGTTCGACGGGAAGCCGATTGCCGCAACTCAGATTCAGCAGACGCGGCTCGCCGAGATGCTGACGGAGATCACCAAGGCGCAGCTCCTCGCGCTTCAGCTCGGTCGACTCAAGGATCGGGGCAGCATGCGACCTCAGCAGGTGTCGCTGGCCAAGCGAAACAACGTCGACATGGCGGCCGAGGTCGCGCGTGAGGCGCGCCGGCTGCTGGGCGGCAACGGGATCCTCGTGGAGTACGCCGCGATGCGTCACATGGCCAACCTCGAGTCGGTGTACACCTACGAGGGAACGCACGATATCCACGGGCTTATCCTCGGCCAGGACATCACCGGACACGCCGCGTACTGAGCCTCGAAATCGGGGTTGACTGACCCGCGATCCCTGTGTATCATATGGGTCTCTGTGCGACGCGCCGCTAGCTCAATTGGCAGAGCAGGAGACTCTTAATCTCAAGGTTCCAGGTTCGATTCCTGGGCGGCGCACTCGGGAGGAACACGAGGCCCACGGATCGGTAGTAGGAGGGCCGCCAGTCGAGGGATTGACGGTCGGCTGAACGGAAAGGTTGTTTGTGCGCCCGTAGCTCAGCTGGATAGAGCGTCTGACTACGGATCAGAAGGTCGGGAGTTCGAATCTTCCCGGGCGCACCTCGCGACCGATGCACGAGCGGAAATCGCTCTGCGCCGGAAGCACTGAGATGCGGCGACGGTCGGTCCAGACCGCGCCGCATCAGTTTGCTCCTGTGGCGGAACTGGTAGACGCGCAAGATTCAGGATCTTGTGGGCGCAAGCCCGTGGAGGTTCGAGTCCTCTCGGGAGCATCGGTGGGGTGAAGTACGGGTACGCCGCGGCAGCATGGAGCGGTGGAAGGATGATGCCCAGGTGCTGAAATTGGTAGACAGGCCAGACTAAGGATCTGGTGCCGGAAACGGCGTGGAGGTTCGAGTCCTCTCCTGGGCACTGTTTGACAATCTGGAGGCGAGTGAGGATCGCGGCATCGCATGTCGATGTCGAGGAAAGTCCGAGCTCCGCAGGGCAGGGTGCCGGGTAACGCCCGGGCGTCGAAAGGCGACGGAAAGTGCAGCAGAGAACAGACCGCCGATGGGATCTTCGGATCCACAGGCAAGGGTGAAACGGTGCGGTAAGAGCGCACCGCGCGCGCTGGTAACAGCCGCGGCATGGTAAACCCCACCCGTAGCAAGGCCGAATAGGGAACGAGGAGTTGCCCGCTCCGCGGACTTCGGTCCACAGTTCCGGGTAGGCCGCACGAGGCCGGCGGCAACGTCGGTCCCAGAGAAATGATCCTCCGCCCCCTCGGGGGCGACAGAACTCGGCTTATTCCGCCTCCATGACGCGCCCGTAGCTCAGCTGGATAGAGCGCTTGCCTCCGGAGCAAGAGGTCACAGGTTCGAATCCTGTCGGGCGCA
>SKRI01000053.1 GCA_007118565.1 Gemmatimonadota bacterium
AGGCGGTTGCCTCAGGCCCCGATCCGGGCGACGTGCTCCGCCGCGGGTCCCTTCTCGCCTTCCACGAGGTCGAACTCGACCTCCTCACCCTCGGCCAACGTCTTGAAGCCGGCTCCCTCGATGTTGGAATGGTGGACGAAGCAGTCCCGCTCGCCGCCCTCGGGCGTGATGAACCCGAATCCCTTGGCATCGTTGAACCACTTCACTCGACCGGTCGTACGCATTCCCCTACTCCCTCTACTCTGGTTGATCCGCGGCCGCTTTTCGACATGTCCGACCGCAAACGAAAAGACGCGGGTTAGAACTGCCCCCCGCGGCGGGCATTCTTCCGGGCGCGGTGGCGCCGCCGCTCGGCGGCCTTGGCCTTCGCCTTCTTCGCGTCGCTCGGCTTCTCATAGAACCGCTTGCGACGCATGTCCTTGAAGAGCCCGGAACGAATCATCTTCCTCCGGAACTGCTTCAGTGCCCATTCCAGGCGATCGTTTTCACCAAGTTCGACCTCGACCAAGCCACTCACCCCCGTTGGTATCATACAATAGAAAAAGACCCGAGAACCGCGCCCGGGTCGTGAGCCGGCGACACCCGCCGCCAGCCTATTCCTGCGCGGCGCAAATATACAGATGCACCCTGGTCCTGTCAAGCCGATCCCGCCAGCCATTCCAGCTCCGTGGCGCTGTCGCCGCTCCGCATCGCCGGCTTCCGCGGCGAGGTGCAGGTCCCGACGTCATGATTCCCCGGGATCCGGGAGATCGGGTGCCGGCTCGGCCGGACCTTCCGGGGAAGGAGATGCGGGGCTGGCCTCGGCGATGACCGGGGGCTCGACCGACGGGCCCATCTCCCGGCGATCCCAGGCCGCGCGCGCCTCCGCCGGCTCCAGGTACAGGATCCGGCCGGCGACCACCAGGATGGCGAGGAGGGGGGTGGCCACGAACAGCCCCAAAAATCCGAAGCCGATCGTGAGCATGATCTGCCAGATCAGGAGGGCGGCCGGCGGAATGTTCACCGCCCGCCGCTCCACGAGAGGCACCGTCACCGCGCTCTGGACCTGCTGTAGCACGATGTAGAAGATCGTGACCCAGAGGGCGGTGAGCGGGGAGATGAGGAAGGCGGCGATGACTGCCGGGATCGCCGCGATCGTCGGCCCGAAGTTGGGAATGAACTCCAGCACCGCCGCCAGCGCCGCCAGGGCGAGCGCCCCCGGGATCCCGAAGAGGAGGAGTCCGATATAGACGAGTACTCCTACGGCCAACATGGTGCAGGCCTTGCCGATCACCCAGTTCCTCAGGTTGCGGCCCGCTTCGTCGTAAATGCGGATGACCTTGTCCCGGGAGCCGACCGGCGCAATCCGGATGACCAGGTCCCTGTAGACGCCTGGCTGGACCGCGAGGAAGATGGCCAGCACGATCACGGCGATCCCCCCGACCAACGCCGCGATCAGATTGACGGCAAAGGGGACGAACCTTCCCACGAACTCCCCGAGCTGTTCGGCCACCTGGTTGGGGAGGTTCTGGAACTCGGCGAATCGACCGAGCGGCCCCTCCTCCACCCAGTCGACGATCGCGCCGACCGCCCGGGGTAGCTCGACCGCCAGCTGCGTCACCTGGGAGATGAGCTGTGGCACCATCGCCACGACCAGGGCGGCGCCGATCCCCAGGAATGTGAGGAGCACGATGGGAAAGGCCAGCGCGAACGGGATCCAGCGGGAAAGGAATCGCGCGGGCGCGTGGAAGATGATGGCGAGGAGGACGGCGAGCAGCGCCAGGAAGAAGGCGTTGATCACCATCCAGAAGAACTGCCACGCGAAGATGAAGAGCGCGACGAGCAGCAGGATGCGGACGATGTCCGAGGTGCGCCACGTGATCCGGCGCACCATTCCGGGCTCGGCGGGCGGGGGCGGCGGCGTCTCCCGGGTCACGTCAGACAGTCGGGAGCCGGGGTGGCAGGGGGATCGGGCGGGCAGCGGCGGATCGGGAGCTCGACGCGCTCCCGCGGCGATGACGTACCCCCGGGCATCCCGCTCCCGTTGCGGCTCTCCGGAAACGGCGTAAATTCATGAAGCGGCGTATGTTCTGCTCCCGGTCCGGCGCGCCGGGTGCTCCGTCCCGCGATTCGCGCCCGTGCCACCATCATCCGGACCCTCTAATGCGTAGCATACTTCCTCTCTGCGTCCTCCTCGCGGGCGTCCTCCTGGTGCCTGCGCTTCCGGCCCCGGCGCACGCACAGGCCGGAGCCGATCTGCGTGGTACATGGGTCCTCGATATGGAGGCGAGCGACGACATCGAGGCCGCCATTCGGGACTATACCGGCAACATGAACCGGATTACCGCCCTCTTCGCGCGCCGCCTCATCCGGAACACGAACCAGCCCTGGGAGTGGGTCCGCATCGACCACGGACCGGCGCGCGTGTCCATCACCACGCCAGGGCGGGAGCCGATCGTCCGCGCCCCCGACGGCGAGGCGCAGCCATGGGTCCGCCCGGAGGACCGCAGGACGAGCGACGTCTCGATGCGCTGGAGGAACGACCGGCTCGTGCAGGTCTTCGAGAACGAGGACGGTCGTCGCGAGAACGTCTTCTCCCTCGGGCGGGACGGTCGCACGCTCAACATGGACGTAACCCTCACCTCCCCCCGCCGCGACCTGCCGGATCCGATGAGCTACCGGCTCGTATTCCGCCGCCGATAAAGCGCGGCGGGAGCGGGTCCGCAACCAGGTTTGACGACGACCGCCCGGTCGCGGGGTAAGGAAGAGGCGGGGTCGCCTCTCCCCTTTGCGCCGCCTCATAAGGCCTCCCTCTCCTGCGGACGGTCGGGGTGCATCGGCAGCGCTCCCTCCGCCGGTAGCGGCGGGAGAAGGGTGTCAACCGCGCCACCCCCCGTCTCCCATGCGTCGAGCGACTCCCCGTACGTGAAGCCGTGCGCTTCCCCGGCGCGCTTCAGGCGGAGGTCCAGCCATTCCGGATCACCGAATCCGAGAGCCTCTCGGTACAGGTCGGCCAGCTCGTGGATCCCGTCCCGGTATGGCGTGACGTCGACGGTGATCTCGGGAAGGCGCGAGTGCTCGTCGCGGAAGGTGAAGACCGGGACGGGCTTCCGGTGTGGGGAAAGGGGAGTGACCCGCTTGGCGATCCGGGCCACGGTCACCGCGTCGCGCACGATCTTGCCGCAGCTCTGGTGATCGGGGTGGCGCATTCCCCTCGTCCAGGCATCTCCCCAGGTGACGACGCCGTCGGGACGCACGTCCGCGATTTCCCGCGCCACCGCGTCCACCGCCTCGTGCGTGACCGTGAGATGCGTATCCGGCAGCTCGAGGAACCGGGTCTCGACCTCGAGGAGCTCCCCGGCGCGGTGGCCGAGCTCGACGCGCTTCCGCGCGACCTGCGAGGGGGGGAGCGGTCCGAAGGCTTCGGTCATCTCCCCCCGCGTCAGCCAGAGGACGACCACCCGATCGCCCCGCGCCCGCTGGGCCAGGATGGTCCCTGCCACACCGAGCTCGTCGTCGGGATGCGCGAGGGCTACCAGGAGGGTCTGCGTCACGGTTCGGAAGACACGGGGGAGTTCGTACGGCTGGATGCCCGGCGGCATGCAGACATCGTTCCCTCTCCCGGATGAGCGCGGTGCTCGCCGCGCTTCCGTGGCTACTCCTCCCCGTCTTCGTCCTGCTGAAGGTGCGGCGCAGGCCGCTGCTCTCCGACTGGCCGGCCGACGCGGCGCCCGATGCCCCCCTCGTGTCGGTCATCGTTCCCGCCCGCAACGAAGGCGACAACATCGGCCGCTGCCTCGAGGGGCTCCGCGCCTCCACCTATCCGAGGCTCGAGATCACCGTCGTCGACGACGAGTCCACGGACGAGACCGCGGAGGTGGTTCGCGGACATGCCGCCCGCGACTCGCGCGTGCGCCTCGTGCAGCCCGGCACGCCTCCGCCCGGCTGGTTCGGAAAGCCGTGGGCATGCATGCGCGGCGCCGAGGTGGCTGGCGGAGAGGTTCTGGTGTTCACCGATGCGGACGTGCGACACCACCCGGAAACGGTGGGACGGGCGGTGGCCGCTCTGGAAGATACCGGCACCGGACTCCTTTCCGCGCTTCCGCACCAGGATCTTCCCACCTTCTGGGAGCGGCTCATCATGCCGGTCGTCACCCTGCTCATCCTCTTCCGCTTTCCTGATCCGGAGCGGGTCAACCGATCTCCGCGCACGCAGGACAAGCTGGCGGTCGGGGGCTTCCTGGTCTGCCGTCGTGACGCATACCAGGCGGTCGGTGGCCACGGAGCCGTCCGGCACGAAGTGGCGGAGGACCTCCGCCTCGGCCAGTGCGTGCACGCGGCCGGCTATCCCGTCCATCTCCTCGTGGCCGACCGCTTTGTCTCGGTCCGGATGTACCGATCTCTCGGAGAGATCGTGGAGGGGTGGTCCAAGAACCTCTCCATCGCCTCGCGGCAGACCGTGCCGCGCTGGCTCCGTCCCGCCACGCCATGGCTGATCGCCCTCTGGCTGGTGGCGGTTTGGGTGGCGCCGCTCGCCGGGATCGCGATCGGGATGGTGACGGGATCGGTTGGCGTCGTCCGGTGGGGAGCGCTCGCCTTTGGTGTTTCCGCGCTCTTCTTCGCGGCCGTCTACGCCCGTTTGCGGCTTCCCCTGACGTACGCCCTCCTGCACCCGTTCGGCGGCCTCGCCGCCGCGGCCATCGTGGTGCGGAGCGCGCTTCGCGGAAGCCGCGTGACGTGGAAGGGAAGGACCTATCGGACCGCCGCCTGGGCGGTGCCTGAAACCCCGAAGCCGGAGTGAGTGGATGAGGTTGCGCAGATTCGACGCGACGCAGGTCGTGCCGGTCCCACTCGACCAGGCGTGGAGCTTTTTCTCGGATGCGTCGAACCTCCCGCGCATCACGCCTCCCTGGCTCGACTTCCGATTGGAGTCCGAGCTTCCCGAGCGGGCGCATGCCGGTATGATCGCAGTCTACCGGGTCCGTGTGGCACCGGGGGTCCGGGTGCGCTGGGTCACCGAGATCACCCATCTCGAGGCGGAGCGCTTCTTCGTGGACGAGCAGCGGTTCGGCCCCTACCGGTTCTGGCACCACCAGCACCACTTTCGCGCGGTGGATTCGGGTACGGAGATCCGCGACATCGTGCATTATGCCGTGCCGCTCGGGCCGCTGGGCCGGGTGGTGGATCGCGTGCGGATCGCCGCTCAGGTCGAGGAAATCTTCGCCTTTCGCCGGCAGGTGCTGATCCGCATCCTCGGAGAGGAAAGCGCAACTGCTTCCGGGAGATGAGCTTCGCCCGCCCGACGCGGGCTCTTGCGTGGCCCATCCGGGCGAGTCAATTTCTCCTTTCATTCCACGCCCCCGCACGACCCGCCATGACGATCGCTCCATTGCGCCGCACCGGCGTGCCGCTGCTGACGACGCTCACCCTCCTCGCGGTCGGTGCCTGCACCCCCGCCGCGCCTCCGGCCGCTCCCGCTCCCGTGGAGGCGCCGCCCCGGACGGAGGTCCAGCCGCCCGCCGTGATCGAGGTGGTCGAAGACGTCCCCGTGGCGGGTTACGACCTGCCCATCGTCTCCAACCTGCGCGTCTCCGACGAGCTGAACTTCCTCGTCTCGGAGCGGCCCGAGGTGCTGCGCACCTGGATGGCGCGAGGCGTCTTCTACCAGCCCTTCATCGAATCGGTTCTCGCCGAGCACGGGCTCCCCGTCGATCTGTACTTCCTGGCGATGATCGAGAGCGGCTTCGTGCCCACCGCCCGGAGCCATGCCGGAGCGGTTGGCATGTGGCAGTTCATGCCGGCCACGGGGCGCTCCGAGGGGCTGCGCATCGACGCCTACGTCGACGAGCGGCGGGATCCGGTCCGCTCCACCCGGGCCGCCGCCCAGCACCTCGCGAGGCTCTATCGCCACTTCGGGGACTGGTCGCTGGCGACGGCCGCCTACAACGCCGGAGCGGGGCGTGTGTCGCGCGGAATGGAGCGCTTCGCCGCCCGGGACTTCTGGGACCTGGCAAACCGCGGTGACCTGGCGCGGGAGACGCGGCAGTACGTGCCGCGTCTCTACGCCGTGACCATGGCCGGGCGGGACCCGGAGCGGTTCGGGCTGCCGACGCCGCGCGCGGAGGCCACCTTCTCCTTCGACAGCGTTCTCGTCACCGACTCGGTGCCGCTCTCCGCCCTCGCCGAGCTGGGCGGGCTCGAGCCGGCGCAGATCGAGCGTCTCAACCCCCACATCCTGAAGCCGGCCACTCCTCCCGGGGAGTACGTGGTATGGGTTCCTTCAGGGAGCGGTCAGCTTGCGCAGGCCGCTTACGAGAGCGCGCGATCGAACGGCGCGCTCCGGCCGACCCGCCTGGTCGGGGAGCCGCTCGCCGAGCCTGCCCGGCGGCCGGAGCCGGCTCCGCGGGCCGCGCCACCGACGCGCTCCGTGGCGGCCCACACGCCCAAGCCGGCGGAGGAGGTAAGCGGCGCCCGGGTCCACGAGGTGCTCGAGGGGGAGAACCTCTGGGGAATCGCCCGTCGACATGGTGTGCCCATCTCCGCCCTGGAAGCGGCGAACCAGCTCTCGGGCCCGGTGCGTTCGGGAGATCGGCTGGTCATCCCGGAGGCGGCGGCGCTCCCGACGGCGAATGCCGGCGGCGGCGGGGGCTCGGAGCTCCACCGGGTGGAGCCGGGGGAGACGCTCTGGAGGATCAGCCAGCAGTACGGGGTGGCGGTGGAGGCGCTGCGGGCACGGAACGGGCTCGCCGAAGAGGATCCCCTGCGGGTAGGGCAGGAGCTTCGGATCCCGCGTTGACCGTCGCTGGAAAATCCGGCGCGCGGAAAGAAAAAAGGGGCGTCCCCGTCGGAGACGCCCCTTATACAATCAGCCCGACCCGCGGACTACTCCTTGGCCCGCTTGGCGGCCTCCTTCCGCGCCGCGGCCTCCCGCTCCTGCTCGCGTGCGCGTGCCTGGTCCTGCTCCGCCTCGCCTTCCATCTGGTCGGCCGCGCCCTCGCGCTTCATCTCCCTGTCGCCGAGCAGGTCGCCCAGCCCCTCCTTGATCCTGCCGCCCAGATGCTTCCCCTTTCCCGATGCTTCGTCGGCCATGTCGGTCACCTTGTGGATGCAATGGATGTGCGCTACACGGAATCATCTGTAGTCGCAAGAGCAGTGCCGATGACCGGGCACGGGTGGTGCTGACATGGGAGGCTGTGAGACGCATTCTCCCGCCACTTCCCGGAACTGAAAACCGTGATCGTTCGGCCCCTGACCGGCTCGCTCCGGCTCTTCCAGCAGATCGATCATGCCGCCGCCTGCGGAACGCTCGCGCGCTCCTGGAGCCCGGAGCTGGGGGAGGTCCCGGAAACGGTGGTCACCGCTGCCGCCGTACACGACGACGGTTGGAGGGAGTGGGACCGGCATCCGCGTCTCGACGTCGGCACAGGAACGCCTCATCCCTACTCGGACATGCCGGGCAGCGACTACCGGGAAATCTGGGAGCGGTGCCTTGCCCGCGGGTGGGCGCGGGGGGACGAGATCGGCCTCCTGGTGAGCCTTCACGGGATGCGCTTCTTCGCCTCCCGTGAGGATCCGCGGGACCGGGAGATCCTGCGCGGAGAGCGGGCGCGGCAGGCGGCCGTCCTGGCGCGGCTGGGCGCCCCGGACGCGCGGCCGGCCGATCCGCCCCCGCCGTGGGGGGAGTGGCACGCCTGGATCTACTTCTGGGATGCCCTTTCCCTCTTCATGTGCGGGGAGTTCGACGACGCCATGCAGCAGAGCGTTCCGCGGAGATCGGGAGGGTCGATGGAGATCGGCTGTCGCCGTGCGGGGGCAGAGCGGATCGTCCTCCAACCCTTTCCCTTCCGTGACCCGGTGGAGCTGGAAATTCCGTATCATGATCTGGCCGGCGCGCCCTACGCGAGCCAGGAGGCCTTCGACCAGGCTCTGGCCGGAGCGGAATCAGGGCGCCTCCGCGTGATGCTTACCCGGTCCAACGGGGAGGTCGGACATCCGGTGGGCTGACTGAGCGGGTGCGCGGGGAACGATTCCCGCAAGAAATCGTATCTGCGAAGGGTGGTCACGCGGTCTCCGGACCATCGGGCACCCTGGCCCGGGCGGGCAGCGAGGTGCCGGAAGCACGGTTCCAGCCGAATCGAACCATATGAGCGAAGAGCAACGATCGAGCGATGATCCGCGGTCCGGGGGAAGACGCGGGGGTGATCGCCGCCGCCGGGACCGGCGCAGGAGCGACCGCCGCGCCCCTCCGCCCCTCTGGCGCCGACCCGCCGCGCTGGTCGCCTACGGCGTCCTCGGAACTCTCGCGCTCGTCGTAATGGTCTCGATGCTCGGGACCGGCGGCACCGCCGCCGAGGGCGATTCACCCGAGCGGATCATCGATGGTGCGGAGAGGAGGGGGCAGCTGCCGCCACCGAGTCCTGCGGCCGGGCCGGCCGAGCCCGCCTTCTCGTCCAGCGATTACGAGCGGCTCATCGTGGAGGGGGGAGATGCGCGCGGCCGACTGGTCCAGGTGGAGCTCTTCTGCGGTTCGGTCCAAACGGTTGCGACCCGCTCGGTCGACGACCCCGACCCGCTGATCAGGGCGCTCGAGGACGAGGACGGAAGGGTTTCCGGAGCGGAATGTCGGTGGGGACCCCGCGGGGAGGACCGGCGGGAGGACTTCTTCCTCCTTCTCGGTGGAGAGCACGCGGAGACTTTTGCCGGCGCCCCGATCGTGGACGACGGGTTCGTGCGCCGTCGGCACCTCGTCGCCGAGGTGGAGTGGATCGGCCGCTCGGAGGAGCTATCGCTGAGGACCGTGGGAGTGCTGCGCGGCCAGGCCTCCCGCTGAGCTGCTGAGGCCCTTCCCCGCTCAGAGGAGAGGATCTCGCCGGGCGCCCCCCGCATCCGCCGCGAGCTCGAGCCGGCGGCGAAGCTCCTTCTCGCTCATCGTCCGGATGGCGTTCTCCGCCGCGGTCTGACCGTTGAAGGTGACGTTCGTATAGACGGTATTGCCATCCTCGGCGGTCGCGCCCGCGGGTCGGAAGACCAGCAACCTCCCCTCCTTCCGGTGGGCGACCTGCGTGGGGGTCGCGGACGCGACCCACTGGCGCCCCTCGGCATCCTGGAATTCTCTCATCGTCTCCATCGTGCTCTTGCTCCTGCGGTTTCGGATGATCTGCTGAGAAACTCGCATCCACTCGGTGGCAAGGAGCGCTCCTTCCAGCCGGGAAAATCTAGCGCAGCGCGTCGAGCAGATCGTCACCGAGGGCTTCGACCTGCCAACGGCGGACGCCCGGCACCTCTGCCAGCGCCTTTTTCGAGCCCGGCCGTTGGCGCGCGATCTCGGCGAGCTGGGCTCGCGAGATGAGGAAGCCGGGATCGAGGTCCAGCGCATCCGCCGCCCGCCCACGAGCCTGCCGCATCCGCTCGACCCGCTCCTCCACCTCCGGGTCGCGCTCCCGTCTCGGTCCGCGGGGGAAGCTCGGCAGCTCCTCCTCGGGCACGCCCATGCCCCGGCGGACCGCGGCCAGGAGCTCATCTCCCTCCCGCCGTGCAACCCCGCCCGAGACGCCTCCGATCGACTGCAGCGCCTCGATGTCGGCGGGCGCCCGGGCAGCGATCCCCAGCAGGCTCTGGTTGCCGAGGATGCGAAAGGGTGCGCGGTCCTTCTCGCGCGCCCTTTCCTCGCGCCAGGCGTGCACCTCGCGGAGGATGGCGAGCCCGCGCGGAGGAAGGTCGCGCGCGCCCTTCATGCGGAGGTATGCGTCCTCCGGATCCGTCGGCTCGCTCCAGCGGATCTTCTCCCGCTCGAGGAACTCCTCCTCCGCCCACTCGAGCCGTCCCGCCTCGACGAGTTGGGCGCGGAGGCGGTCGTGAAGCGCGGGGAGGTAGGCGGTGTCGGTGACCGCGTAATCCTTCATCTCCTCGGAGAGCGGCCTCTCAGCCCAGTCGGCCCGCTGGAACTTCTTGGGGACGTGGACGTCGAGGTGGCTCGCGAGGATGTTGCCGAGGCCGAGGGAGCGGACGCCCAGGAAGGCGGCGGCCACCTGCGTGTCGAAGAGCCCACGGACCTGGATGTCGAGGTCGCGGTCGAGGATCCGGAAGTCGTAGTCCGCATCGTGCAGGATGACGGTGCGCTCCGGGTCGGTGACCAGCTCGGCCAGCCCCGAAAAGTCGTCGATCTCGAACGGGTCGAGGAGGAAGTGGCTTTCGCGCGTCGAGAGCTGGATGAGGCTGACGCGGTCGTGGTACCGGTGGAAGCCGGCAGCCTCGGTGTCGAGCCCCAGGAGCGGCTCGGGGCGGAGGCTCTCCGCCAGGCGGCGGAGCTCTTCACTGGATGAGATGGTTCGGTATTCTATCATGGGTGCGCGCAAGGTGAATGGCCGGCGGGCGTCCCGCAACCCCGGGACCGCAGGCGTACGAACGATGACGGGAGATCGATGGCGCAATCCGACGAGCTGATCCTTCTGAACGGGCGTGTGCAGCCGCTGGGCGGCCACGCGCCGGTCGAGGCGGCCTTCGTGCGGGACGGCCGGGTGGTGGCGCTAGGCACCGAATCCGAGATCCGGACTCTCGCGCCGGGCGCCGAGACCCTCGACCTGGAGGGGGGAACGGCGACGCCCGGCTTCACCGACGCGCATGTCCACTGGACGGAGTGGGCCATGGGCCGCACCCGCGTCAACGTGGCGTTGGACACCATGGGTGAGGCGCTGGAGATCGTTCGCGCGGCCGCGGGCAATGGGGGCGGGTGGCTGGTGGGACGCGGGTGGGACACGCACCTCTGGGGCGGCTTCCCGACCGCGGCGGCGCTCGACACCGTGGTGCCCGACCGCCCCGTCCTTCTCGAGAGCCGCGACATGCATGCGGCCTGGCTGAACTCCAGGGGCCTACGGGAGATGGGGATCACCGCGGCGACACCCGACCCCGAGGGCGGAGAAGTCGTGCGCGATCCGGCGACGGGGGAGCCGACCGGCGTGGTGCTAGAGCGCGCACGGGAGATGGTCATGGCGCGCCTTCCGGTTGCCGGGTTGCCCGAGATCCTCGACGCGCTCGAGAGCGCGCAAGCCGAGGCCCATCGCCTCGGCCTCACCGGCCTCCACAGCGTGGAGCCGGATGGGCTCGACCACGCGGAGGCGCTCCGACAGGAGGGTCGCCTCCGGCTGCGCCTCCTCCAGCACATCCCCGTTTTCAAGCTGGAGGAGGCGGTTGGGTTGGGTCTGCGCAGCGGCTTCGGGGGGGACTGGATCCGGATCGGAGGGGTGAAGCTCTTCCTGGACGGCACGCTCGGCTCGTGCACGGCCTGGCTAAGGGAGCCGTACGAGGGTACGTCGGATCACGGCATCCAGACCCTCTCCGCGGAGGACTTCCGGGACGCCGCGAGCCGAGCTGCGGCCGGCGGGCTCGCGCTCACGATCCACGCCATCGGTGACGCCGCCGTGGAGCTGGCCCTCGACGTCCTCTCCACCACGCCGCGCCCCCGGGCCCTTCCGCACCGGATCGAGCACGTCCAGCTCTGTCCGCCGGACCTCTGGGAGCGCGCGGGGCGCTCCGGCGTGGTCGGCTCGGTGCAGCCCTGCCACCTGCTGACGGACGTGGAGCCCGCCGAGCTGCACTGGGGGTACGGGCGTTCCCGGGGCGCCTACCCATTCGCCGCGCTACAGAGCGCCGGCATGACCCTCGCTTTCGGATCCGACGCGCCGGTCGAGTCGATCGACCCCCGCCTCAGCCTGTACGCGGCGTGCGCCCGCCCCTCTCCCCCCGACGTCGGGGGTGCGTGGCACCCGGAGCACCTGATGACCCCGGCGGAGGCCGTCGCCGCATTCACCGAGGGGCCGGCAGCGGCGGCGGGGCTCGAGCACAGGCAGGGGCGCCTGCTACCCGGATACGATGCGGACTTCACGGTCTGGGATCGTGATCCGCTGGTCTCCGAGCCGGAGGGTATCGGCGGGATCCGCTGCCGGGCCACCGTCGTGGGAGGCCGGATCGTCTTTCGCGCCTGATGGCAGCGGCCTTGCCGGCCCTCCTCTCCACCGCCAACTTCGGAGCCCCGACCCGTCGACCGTCCCGGAGCCATGATTCGTCGCACCAAGATCGTCTGCACCCTCGGCCCCGCCTCTCACAGTAGGGAGCGCATCGCCTCCCTCGTGGACGCGGGGATGGATGTCGCGCGCATCAACTTTTCCCATGGGACCCACGAGTTCCACGCGGAGACGATCCGGGCGCTCCGCGAGGTGGCCGAGAGCAAGAAGCGCCCGCTGGCCATCCTCGGCGATCTGCAGGGGCCGAAGATCCGGGTCGGCAAGCTCGCCGAGCCCGTCGAGATGGCCCCGGGCGACACCTTCACCTTCGCGCCGGAGGAGGTCGCGGTCGAGGGGGAGCTGCCCACCACCTACGAGGAGCTGGCGCACGATCTGGACGTGGGAGACGTCGTCCTCCTGGCCGACGGCCTCATGGAGCTGATCGTGGAAGACATCCGGGACGACCGCGTCGACATGCGCGTCATCCACGGCGGCACCCTGACCTCGAACAAGGGGATCAACCTTCCCGGGGTCTGGGTCAGCGCGCCGGCGCTCACCGCCAAGGACGAGGAGGACCTGGCCTTCGCCCTCGAGCAGGACATCGACTACATCGGCCTCTCCTTCGTTCGCGAGGCCTCGGACGTGGTGAAGCTGCGAGAGATGATTCCCCGCGGCGGTCCCCTGGTGGTGGTGAAGGTCGAGAAGGGGCTCGCACTCGCCAACCTGCGCTCGATCCTCGACGCTTCGGCCGCCGCCATGGTCGCCCGGGGCGATCTCGGGGTCGAGCTCCCCTTCGAGCAGGTGCCGCTGGCGCAGAAGCGGATGATCCAGCTCGCCAACGCGAGCGGCCGGCCGGTCATCACCGCCACGCAGATGCTCGAGTCGATGATCGACAACCCGCGTCCCACCCGGGCCGAGGCGTCGGACGTGGCGAACGCCATCATCGACGGAACCGACGCGGTGATGCTCTCCGCCGAGACCGCGATCGGCTCCTTCCCGGTCGAGGCGGTGAAGGCGATGGTACGGATCGCCGAGGAGATCGAGCAATCCCAGGTGATTCGTGCCGGCCCGCTCTACAACCTCCCGCCCGAGCAGAGGGACGAGCTCTTCACCGCGACCGAGCGCGCCGTGGCGGCGGCCACCGTGGAGGCCGTGCGCCGTATCAAGACGCCGCTGATCCTGACCTTCACGCGGAGCGGCTTCTCCGCGAGGATCGTCTCCTCCTTCCGGCCTCCCGTTCCGATCCTGGCGGTCACCGATTCGCCGCGCACCTACCGGCAGCTCGCGCTGGTCTGGGGGGTGATCCCGCTCCTCTGCGGGGAGGAGATGGACTACGACGAGATGTTCGAATGTGCCCGCCACTACATCTTCGGGAACGGATTGGCGCAGGAGGGCGATCGCGTGGTATCCACGGCGGGTCTCCCGATGAACGTGCCCGGAACCACCAACCTCATGAAGGTGGAGACGCTTTGACGGGACGCGCGCCGCACTCGCGGTGAAGCTCCGCTTCCTCGGAACCGGCACCTCGTTCGGCGTTCCGGTCATCGGCTGCGACTGCGGGACCTGCCGCTCCGAGGACCCCCGCGACCGGCGCACCCGCCACTCCGTGGTGCTGGAGGAGGACGACCGCCGGCTCCTGGTCGATACCCCTCCCGAGCTACGCCTCCAGCTCGTGGCAGCGGACATCTCCCGAATCGACGCGGTCTGGTACACGCACTACCACGCCGATCATATCCACGGCGTCGACGACCTGCGCGTATTCTCGGTGCGGGGGGGTGGTGCTCTCCCCGTCCACGCCGATGCGCGGTGCGCCCGCCAGCTGGCCGCGAACTTCCGATACATCTTCGATCCGGAGGTTCGCCCGCTGCGCGGGACGACCAAGCCCGATGCGCGAATCCACACGCTGACGCCATACGAGGAGGTGGAGATCGCGGAGTTTCGGCTCCTGCCGCTCCCCGTGCCGCACGGACCGGTCGAGGTGCTCGGCTTCCGCTGCGGGGATCTGGGATACGTGACGGACGCGAAGGTGCTCCCGGACAGGACGCGCGAGGCGCTTCGGGGTGTTCGCGTCCTCGTCCTCAACGCGCTCTGGTACGGCAAGCCGCACCCCACGCACTTCACCGTGGAGGAGGCGGTCGAGGTGGCCCGGGAGCTGGGCGCGGAAGAGACGTACCTCACGCACCTCAGCCACCGCGTGCGGCATGCCGACCTCGCGGCCCGGCTCCCGGCAGGGATCGCCCCGGCGTACGACGGGCTGGTGGTCGAGGTATAGCGCCGTTCTGGACCCGGCGTCGCCCGAGGGGCGGCGCCCCTGCCGAGCATCCTTCCTGCATCCCCCACACTCCTCGTTCTCTCCAGGTGGAACGTCAACCCGACCCGAACATGCCGGTCCGCTCCCGCATCTCCCTCGATTACACCCGCATGCTCGCTCCCGCCCTGGGCGGAGGGCGTGGCATCGACCCGGAGCGGCTCGATACTCTCGCTGATCGCTTTCGGAGCATCCAGGCGGACGTGGACCGGCGACGTGAGGAGGGGAAGCTGGGCTTCTTCGAGCTTCCGTACGCCGAGGAGGTGGTCGAGCGGATCGTAGAGTTCGCCGACGGGCCGGGCCAGGCCTTCCAGAACGTGGTCGTGCTGGGCATCGGGGGATCGGCGCTCGGAGCAACCGCTCTCCGCACCGCGCTCCGCCCCCCTGGGTGGAACGAGCTTCCGGACGAGGCCAGGGACCACTTCCCGCGCCTTTTCGTCCTCGACAACGTCGATCCGGAGTCGGTAGCCTCCCTGCTCGATCACATCGATCCCAGCACCACGCTCTTCAACGTCGTCTCCAAATCGGGCGGCACGGCCGAGACAATGAGCCAGTTCCTGATCGTGCGCGAGCGGCTCGAGCGGGAGCTGGGAGATGGCTACCGACGCCACCTGATCTTCACCACCGATCCGGAGAGTGGGGTGCTCCGCCGGCTGGCCGACGAGGAGGGGGTCGCCACGCTGGCCGTCCCGCAGAACGTGGGCGGGCGCTACTCCGTCCTCTCGCCGGTGGGCCTTCTGCCCGCCGCCCTTATCGGCATCCCCATCACCCAGCTGCTGGCCGGCGCGCGGGAGATGGACGAGCGGTGCCGGACGGATTCACTCGCGGACAACCCGGCCGCCCTCTTCGCCGCCCTCCAGCACCTCGCAGACACCGAGCGCAACGCTCCCATCCATGTGATGATGCCGTACGCGGACGCGCTCCGGGACGTGGCCGACTGGTTCCGGCAGCTCTGGGCCGAGAGCCTCGGAAAGCGGGAGGGGCTGGACGGGGAGGAGCGCTTCGTCGGCCCCACCCCGGTGAAGGCACTCGGCGCCACGGACCAGCATTCCCAGCTCCAGCTCTACATGGAGGGGCCCTTCGACAAGACCGTCACCTTTCTCGCGGTGGATGAGCCGCGGCGGGACGTGCAGATCCCCTCCCTGTATGGGGACATCCCCGAATTGGGCTACCTGGGCGGCCGCACCCTGGGCGAGCTTCTCTCGGCGGAGCGGGAGGCCACCGCCGCGGCGCTGGCCCGCGCGGGTCGGATGAGCATGACGATCGACCTGCCGCGGATCGATGCACCCTCGGTGGGCGGACTCCTCCACATGCTCCAGGTGGCCACGGTGTATGCAGGCGCGCTGTACGGCGTCAACCCGCTCGACCAGCCCGGCGTGGAGCTCGGCAAGGAGCTTACCTACGCGCGCATGGGGAGGGAGGGGTACGACGATACCGGCGCGGACGCGGCCGGCTCCGACGCGGAGCGCCGGGTCTGCGGATGAGAGCCGGGGCACGGGGGGTGCGGAGGGATCCCTCTGACCGCTTGTCCCTTCGTGCGGGGACGTGCATGTTGACGCTCCCAGCGGTCTCTCCATCTCCCGATTCCCGAGCCGTCGAGGTTTGATGCAGCAGACGCAGGATTCCGGCATTCTCCACGGACGCGCCGCCCCGGGGTGGCAGGACGAGCTGCGGAGCCGAACCGTGGTGGACCTCCTCGAGCTCCGCAACGATTCGAAGGGAGCCTTCGTCTACCTCGACGAGCGCGGAGAGCCCACCAACCTGACCTGGGGAGACGTTTCCCGGAACGCCTTCCGCTACGCCCGCCTCCTGCGCGAGCGGGGAATCAGGGAGGGAGATCGGGTGATGATCATGCTCCCGACCCGGCCGGAGTACCTGTACGTCTTCTTCGGGATCCAGGCGGCCGGAGCCATCCCGGTGCCGGTCTACCCGCCCTTCAACCTCAAGCAGCTCAAGCAGTTCCTGGCCACCCTCACCGGGGTCATAAACGACTGCGGCGCCTCCGCCCTCATCTACTGGAGCAAGGTGAAGCCGATCCTGGGCTCCGCGCTCGCGGGAGCGCGCGTCTCTCCAACCCCCATCGCCCTCGAGGAGCTGATCGAGTCGAACGGCAAGGGAGACGGCTTTCGGGCCTCCCTCGATCCGGACCGGACCGCCCTCATCCAGTACACCTCCGGGAGCACGGACGCGCCGAAGGGGGTCGAGCTCAGCCACCGGAACCTGCTGCACAACGTCCACCACATCGATCGAGCCCTCGACCTTGATCCGGAGAAGGACCGTTGCGTTTCCTGGCTCCCGCTCTACCACGACATGGGGCTGATCGGCACCCTGATGGGCGCCCTCTACTCGCACGTGGACCTGGTGCTGATGGCACCCCAGACCTTCTTGATGCGTCCGCGGCTCTGGCTGAAGGCCATCTCGGATTACGACGCCACCATCACGGTGGCGCCGAACTTCGCCTACAACATCTGCGCGACCCGCGTCTCGGAGAAGGCGGCCGCGGAGCTGGATCTGTCCTCCCTGCGAGTGGCCATGTGCGGGGCCGAGCCCATCCAGATCGACACCTTCGAGGCCTTCCAGAAGCGTTTCGCCGGCAACGGCCTCCGGGCGAACGTCTTCCTTCCGGTCTACGGGCTGGCCGAGAGCACGGTCGCCACCACCTTCCCGCCGATCCACGAGGAGCCGACGGTCATCTGGCTCGACCGCGACGTGCTGGAGACGGAGGGGCGCGCGGAGATCGTGGATCGGGAGAAGGCGCGCTCGGTCGCCGCCTTCGGCGTGGGCGCTCCGTTCCCGGAGTCGGCGGTGCAGATCTGGGACGACGAGGCGGAGGCTGTGGTCGAGAACGGTACCATCGGAGAGATCCGCATCCGCGGGCCTTCGGTGATGAAGGGCTACTTCCGGAATCCGCAGGCCACCGAGTCGGTGAGCTCCGGTGGCTGGCTCCGTACAGGCGATCTTGGCTTCGTGCGCGACGGCCATCTCTTCATCACCGGCCGCGCCAAGGACCTCATCATCCGCTACGGACGCAACTACTACCCGCAGGACATCGAGGCGGTGGCGGAGCGGGTGGACGGCGTGCGCAAGGGGTGCGTGATCGCCTTCGGGTACTTCCACGAGGAGCGCCAGACCGAGGAGGCGTGCCTCCTGGCGGAGAGCCGGATCACCGATCCGGAGAAGCTGGAGGTACTGCGGCAGGAGATACGGGACGAGCTCCAGAAGGCGCTCGCCTTCGCGCCGGACCGGATCGAGCTTCTCCCGCCGCGCACCCTGCTCAAGACCTCTAGCGGAAAGCTGCGCCGGCGACCAACGCGGGAGCGCTTCCTGGCCGGGACGCTTGCGCCGAGCGAGGACAGCTGGCTGGACCGGATCCGCCTGCTGGCGGGCTCCTCGCTACACTGGGCCGGACACGGCATCCGTCGGCTCTTCCGGCGGTGACCGGGACGCCTGCCGCGCCGCCCGGACGGTCGGCCACCTATCTCGACTTCGACGGCACCCTGGCGGACACGGACTTGGTCCGCGTCTGCGCCTACTACTGTCTGCACGCGGGAGGGAGGCGCCGGTCGCTGGGAAAGGTGACGCGGCTGGCGGCGAGCATTCCCCTCTTTCTGGCGCTGGACGCGCGCAGCAGGCAGGACTTCGCCAGCCGGCTATTCGGATTCTACGAGGGGATGAGTGAGGACCGGCTGGAGCGACTGGCGGACCGCATGCACCGCGAGGTGATCGCTCCGCGTGTCCGCCCGGCGGTGCGCGAATTCCTCGACCTCTGCCGGCGCCAGGGGCCGCTCGTCCTGATCAGCGGCGCCACCGACTTCACGGTCCGCCGCTTCGCCGAGGAGGAGGGGATCGACTATGTGGTGGCGAACCGGCTCGAGTACCGGGATGGCGTCGCCACGGGTCGGCTGCTCCCCCCTGAGATATTCGGCACGAACAAGGCCCGCATGGTTCGGGAGCACGCCCGCGAGCACGACATCGATCTCGAATCCTCCGCCGCCTACGCGGACAGCGTGAACGACGCGGCCATGCTCGACGCGGTCGGCCGGGGCGGGGTGGTGAACCCCGGCCGGAAGCTGCGGGCCATGGCCCGCGAGGCGGGGTGGCGGGTGGTGGAGTGGTAGCGCCCGAAGGCGCGGCCACTCGGCGGCTCGCCGCTCGCGGCTGGCGGCTGGCCGTCGTATCCTCCGTGCGAGCGCCGCTTCGGCGTACTTCGTAGCCGATCCAACCGGGAAGACCACTCCGTGGGTAGCCATCATTCTCCGCAACCGGACGACGCGCCGCACCCCGAGCGAGTCACGAGCCACGAGCCACGAGCCGCGCACGGCGCGGAGCGCCGTGCCTACCTCCCCTCCGTCTCCCGATCGGTGGTCCGTATCGACAAGCGCTCCGCGAAGCGGGTCCTCTGGTACGGGGACGGCTTCCTGCACGAGGAGCTGCCGATCGGCACGCGGGTCATCTACCCGCCGGAGCCGGTGCGCGGGCTCCCCGACCCGGACGCGGCCATCCGCCACGCCCTGAGCAACCCGGAAGGGGGAGAGCCGCTCTACGCCAAGCTGCGGCCGGGGATGAAGGTCACGATCGCCGTGGACGACATCTCCGTGCCGCTCCCCATCATGCGGCGGCCGGACGTGCGCGAGCGGATCCTGAACATCGTCTGCCCCATGCTGGCGGACCACGGGATCGACGACGTCCACATCGTGGTGGCGACCTGCTTCCACCGGCGCATGACCCCGGCGGAGCTAAAGCGGATGGTGGGGCGGAAGGTCTTCCGCGACTTCTTCCCGGACCGGCTCTACAACTTCGACGGGGAGGACCCGGAGGGGATGGTGCTGCTCGGCGAGACTCGCCACGGGGAGCAGGTGACCATCCAGCGGCGCGCCGCCGAGAGCGACCTGCTGATCTATGTGAACCTCAACCTCGTCCCCATGGACGGAGGGCACAAATCGGTGGGCGTGGGTCTCTGCGACTATCGTACGCTGAGGGCGCACCACACCCCGCAGGCCATCCTCAAGTCCGACTCCTACATGGACCCGGACAACTCGGAGCTGCACCACTCCTGCAACCGGATCGGCCGGGTCGTGGACGAGAAGCTGGACGTCTTCCACATCGAGACGGCGGTCAACAACCGGATGTACGGGAAGACGCTCGATTTCCTGGGCAAGAACGAGGACGACTGGACCGACGCGGACGCGGCAAAGTTCCAGGCCACGCAGGCCACCCTCGGCCGCCTGCCGCCCCGGGCGCGCCGCGAGTTCCTCATGCGGGTGGCCAGCCCCTACGAGATGATCGCGGTGCACGCGGGAAAGACCGAGCCCACGCACGCGAAGATCCTGGAGAAGTCATTCAAGCAGTACGCGGTCCCGGTCGAGGGGCAGTCGGACGTGGTCATCTTCGGCATCCCCTTCGTGAGCCCCTACAACGTCAACTCGATCCTGAACCCGATCCTGGTCCAGGTGATGGCGCTCGGCTACCTGCACAACCTGTATCGGGGCAAGCCGCTGCTGAAGAAGGGGGGAACGCTGATCATCACCCACCCGCTCACCGACGACTTCCACGAGCGGCACCACCCGAGCTACATCGAGTTCTTCCACCGGCTTCTCCCCGAGACGCGCGACTCGGCGGTCCTCCAGGAGAAGTACGAGGAGCAGTTCGCCACCGATCCCGGCTACATCCAGATGTATCGCACGGGCAACGCCTACCACGGCGTGCACCCCTTCTACATGTGGTACTGGGGGGAGAACGGGCGCAACCACGTGGGCCGGGTCATCGTGGCCGGATGCCAGCAGCCGTACGTGGCCGAGCGTCTGGGGTGGGAGTGGGCGAGCACCCTCTCCGAAGCGCTGGAGATGGCGAAGGACACGAATCCCGACCCGGACATAAGCATGCTGCACGTGCCGCCCATCGCCATGGTGGATGTCGGCTGACCGACGCGGACGCCGGTCAGCACGGCTCGCGGCTCGTTGCTCGCGGCTCGCAGGGCAAAGAATGCGATCGCTGGCCGTGACACCTCGCACGCACTTCCTTCTGTGGTGTCTGAAATCACTAGCTCCCGCACCATAACCCTCAGAAACGGCGCCGAGATCCCGCGCCTGGGTCTCGGCGTCTACCAGATCGAGGCGGGTGAGGCGACGCGTAACGCCGTCCGCTGGGCGCTGGAGGCCGGCTACCGCCACATCGACACGGCGGCAGCCTACCGGAACGAGGCGGATGTCGGAGCTGCCGTCCGGGAGAGCGGTGTGCCGCGCGAGGAGGTGTTCGTCACCAGCAAGCTCTGGAACGAAAACCATGGGTACGGCGAGGCGCTGCGCGCCTTCGACAGGAGTCTGGAGCGCCTCGGCTTCGATTACGTCGACCTCTACCTGATCCACTGGCCCGTCGAGAAGCTTCGCCGGGACAGCTGGCGCGCGCTGGAGCGGGTCCACGCCGACGGTCGGGCGCGGGCCATCGGGGTGAGCAATTACATGATGCCCCACCTCGAGGAGCTGCTCTCACAGTCCGAGATGGTGCCCGACATCAACCAGATCGAGCTCTCCCCCTTCAACTACCGGAGCCGGCAGGACGTCGTCGAGCTCTGCCGGGCGCGGAGGATCGTGGTGGAGGCGTACAGCCCGCTCACCAAGGCGAGGCGGCTGGACGATCCGGTGATCCGCCGCATCGCCGAGCGGCACGGGAAGACACCCGCGCAGGTGCTGATCCGCTATGGGCTCGAGCTGGACGCCGTAGTGCTTCCCCGGTCCTCCAACCGGGAGCGCATCCGTGAGAACCTCGACGTCTTCGACTTCTCCCTGGAAGCGGAGGAGATAGAGGCGCTGCACGCGCTCGACGAGGGTCTCGCCACCGGGTGGGATCCGACCGACGCCACGTAGCCGCACGCACCCGGGGCTCCCCGTGAACCTCTTCCGACGGGCTCTCCCGAACCTCGTCACCGGTGTGCGACTCGCGCTCCTTCCGGTGCTCTGGCTGCTCGCCCTCCTCGGCCACACCACAGCGCTCGGCTGGCTCCTCCTCCTGGCCTGGGTCACCGATGTCCTGGACGGCTTTCTGGCGCGGCGCCTCCGGGTGACGAGCCGCCGGGGCAGCCGGCTCGACACCGTCGCCGACCACCTGCTTCTGGTCTCGATGCTCGCCTGGGTCCTCATGCTCGAGCCGGGCTTCGTGCGGGAGCAGGCGTGGGTGCTCGGTCTGATCGTCCTCTTCTGGGCCGCCTCGCTCGTCGCGGTGTGGATCCGTTTTCGCCGCTTCGCCGACCTGCACCTCTACTCGTCCAAGGCCGGGGTCTTCGCCGCCGTGGTATTCACCATCCATCTCCTGATCGCTGCCGACTACAGCATCCTCTTCTTCTACCTGGCGGGCGGGATCTGTCTGCTCGCGGCGATCGAGTCGCTTGCGGTCGTCCTTCTCCGCGATGAGGTGGACGAGCACATCGGCTCCATCCTTCGCCGGGACCGGTCCCGATGACGGCGGCTCGCCAATCCGCCTCCGGTGTGGTAGCATGAATCCCGCAGCGGGACGCGCTTCCTGACACGGACACCGGGACCTGCCCACGTGACTCGCGACACCTCGACACCCGCCCTCTTCGCCCCGTACCGGGGGCGCCGCATCCTCGTGATCGGCGGCACCGGCTTCCTGGGCAACGTCGTCCTCTCCCTCCTCATGCGGGAGATGGAGGTGCTGGGCCGCCTCGACGTGGTGGTGCGCCGGAGGCCCGGGATGCCGGCCGAGCATCGCTTCCACGAGCGGGTGCTCCCCGGGGCCGCCTTCGATCCGGTGCGGGAGCGGCTGGGCGATCGCTTCGACGAGCTGGTCGCTACCAGGGTGCGGGTGCTGGAGGGGGACCTGGCCGAGCCCTCCCTCGGGCTCGACGAGGCGACGATCTCCGGGATGGAGGGTGATCTCGATCTGGTGGTGAACGCCTCCGGGCTGGTGGACTTCCACGCCCCGCTCGGCCGCTCCTATCGCACCAACATCCTGGGGATCGAGAACCTGCTGGCGCTCTGCGACCGCACCGGCGCCGCGCTGGTGCACACCTCCACCGCATTCGTGGCCGGGGAGCGGACCGGCCGAGTCCCCGAGACCGTCGAGGTGGGCTGGTTCCCGCGCGGGGACGATCTCCCCCACCTCACCTTCGATCCGGAGGCCGAGATCGCCGACATCCGCGCCGAGCTGGAGCGTATCGGCGGAGAGATGGAGGCGCCGTCGCTGAGGGCGGAGCTGGCGCGCGAGGCGGTCGAGCGGCACCGGGAGGCGAACGGCGTCGATCCGAGCGAGGCGCAGTTGCACACCGCGGTGCGGCGCGCACTCCGCGACCGGGGGGTGGAGCGCGAGGTGGCGGCCGGTCGGGCGCGGGCCGAGGCGTGGGGGTGGCCGAACGTCTATACATACTCGAAGTCGCTCGGGGAGCAGCGAATCGCCGCCTCCGGGGTGCGCGCCACCATCGTGCGGCCCACCATCGTGGAGAGTGCGCTCCGCTACCCGGAGCCGGGGTGGAACCGCAACGCGACTACCACCGCCCCGCTCATCATGCTCGCGATGGCCGGCTACCGGCCGCTCCCCGCGGAACCGGACCACGTCATCGACATCATCCCGGTCGACCAGGTCGCCTGGACCATGCTGGCGGCCGGCGCCTCCCTCCTCGAGGGGCAGGCAGCCACCGTGCACCACGCCGGCACCAGCCACCGCAATCCGTTCCGCATGCGTCGCCTCACCGACCTGGTGGGGATCTACCTGCACGAGAAGGCGCTGGACGAGGGAGATGGTGCGCGCGCCTGGTGGAAGGCCGCGGCCGAGCCCGGGCTGGTCGATTCCGCCGCCTTTCGGCGGAAGGCGGAGTGGGTTCGCGCCGCCACGGCGGGGGTGGAGGCGGTATCGGCGAGGTGGGGAGACAGGCTCCGTGCCCGGAGGGCGCGGGAGATCCTCGGCCGGCTTCACGAGAAGGCGGGCGGATTCGGCCGGGAGATCGATCAGGCGGCCGACCTCTGGGAGATGTTCGTCCCCTTCAGCCACGATCTGAGCTACCGCTTTCAGACCGACAATACCACCGCGCTCGCCGAGCGGTACGGCGCCGACGACGGGCTGCCCGTCTTCGATCCGGAAGGGCTGGACTGGCGGAGCTACTGGCTGGACGTTCACATCCCCGGGCTCCGCCGCTGGGTCCTCTCTGACGAGGGATTCGGCAGCGGGACGGTGCGGGCGCGGCGCGTCGCGATCCCGCTCACCGAGCGCTTCGCCGCGCTGGCCGAGGCGGACGGCCACCGCCGCGCTGCCTCGTATCCGGTGGGTGATCGCCCCTACGCCCTCACCTATCGGGAGGCGTGGACCACCGTCTCCGCGCTGCGCTCCGCCCTCTCCC
>SKRI01000267.1 GCA_007118565.1 Gemmatimonadota bacterium
CGCCCTCCCACGGTCCTCGCCGCGACTTCCTTCGAGGGCCCCTCCGAACCTCCGATCGACGGCGTGATCGGGCCTGCCGTTTGCAGTGTAATCGTTTGCCTCACAACCAGCTACACCCACCCCAACGGAGGGACGTCCCATGGCCACCAAGCAGAGGAGCAGCGGCTTCACCGACAAGGTCAGGGGGAAGATGGAGAAGATGAAGGGGAAGGCGGAAAAGATGATGAGCAGCCGCAACAAGACCGGCCGGAAGAAGGAGGGTGCGCGCGGAAAACGCGCCTGAGGAGCGACAGGTCGGAAAGTGAAAACCCCCGCCGGAGGCATCCGGCGGGGGTCCTTCGTTTCCTCAGAGCCTGACCTCCACCCCCATCCCGGTCCGGCCCGCACCCTCGTCGTCGAGGCCTGTCACCGGATAGACCCTCCAGCTCCGGGCTGCGGTCGCATCCCCGTTGCGCATCAGGAGGGTCCGGAGCCCGAGCGCGGCCGAGGCGGCACCCAGGCCGATGTTCGTGGCCCCGATGGCGGTGCTCGCGCCCCCGTCACCCACGCCCGCAGCACCGACGCCGAGCGACAGTGCCCCGGCCAGCAGCCCGTAGCTCCCGCGCCAGGCCGGGCTGCGCATCTCGGCCACACCCGGCAGGTTTACGGCGATCCCACCGCCGGAGAGCGCCGCGCTCAGGACGCCGATGGCGGCGTACTCGGCGCTCACCCCGGTGTGGAGCTGCGGCGGATAGTAGCATCCCGCGCACGGTCCGTACGTCGGCTGCACCCTCCCCGCCTCTTCGGCGCTGATCCCGTTCTCCTCCAGCCAGGCCACCACCTCCGGATCGTCCACCAGCTCCCAGACGAAGGCGGTATTGCGGGTGCGGGAGATGCGCTCCGCCACACCCTCGGCGCCGGAGCTGGCGATCAGGTAGCCCATGGCGCACCAGGTCCCCGCCTCGTCCCGGAAGACGGGCACCGGCCGCTCCGGGTCCACCGCGTTCAGCGGAAAGAGGCCCGTATCCCGGTATCGGGCGAGAGTCTCGATGTGCGACTCCCGGTTGGCGCGCTGCGCGGCTGAGAGGTGGCTGGCATCGGCAGCGCGCAGCTCGGAAAGCACGACCTCGAGGTGCGCCTGGATGCGCTCCGCCTCCGAAGCCGGCGCGGGCGCGTTGACCTCCACGGCCGGGAGCCGGATGAGCTCTTCGGAGGCGCAGGCCGCCTGCACGAGGAGGAAGCCGATGGCGAACAGCGGGGCGGTAGAGCGTGGTGATGTGCGCATGGTCCTGGAGGGGAGGGTGGAATCGTGTCGCTTCCGGAAGACAACGAACCAGCCCACCCGATCGTGACGGCTCAGAAGCTCCAGCGGACCCCGAGGAGCGGGATCAGCGGCAGCGTGGTCACCGGTTCCATCGCGGAGCCCTCCGATCGGCCCCGGTAGTACGTCCCCTGGCGCTGGTCGAGGGCGTTCAGCACGCGGAGGTAGGGAGTGATCTCGGATGCCCCGCGCTCTCCCGGGGTGAAGGTCCTGGCGAGCCCCAGATCAAGCCGCAGGTGTGACCCGTCCTCCGGGACCACCGGGACCGGTGGCGTGCTCCCCGCGCTCAACGTGCGCGACTCCGGCGAGCGCGTCTCGAGCCCGGGGCCGTCGGGCGACATGTGGGGGATGGCCGTGAAGGGGAGCCCCGCGCCGTACGAGAAGCGCACGTCGAGCTCCGCCCCGCCGAGGAACGGCGCCACCACGCCGCCGTTGACCAGGTGGCGGCCGGCAAAGCTGTCCGAGGGACCGGGAGCGGAGGCGGCCCACACCCAGGAGAGGGAGTAGCCCGCGTATCCCCGCACCGATCCGGCGTCCCGGCTCACCCACAGGTCCACGCCGGAGGCGTGCGACCGCCCTGGGCCGGTGATGTCGGCGTCCTCGAAGCTCTTGAAGAAGCCCTCCACGCCCAGCCGCAGCTCGTTGTCCATCTCCTGGTGCAGGGAGAGGGTGGTGTGGGTGGCGCTTCCCACCACCAGCGAGGAGCCCGAGCCGGGCAGCGCGGCGACGTGCGCGGTGTCGGCGCGCTCGATCATCACCGCGAAGTCGTGGCCGCGGACGTACTGGTGATAGCGGCCGGCGCTCCCGGTGAGAGCCGCCCGCTCGCCCAGCAGCCAGGTGACCGAGAGCCGCGGCGAAACCCGTAGCTCCCCTGCCGCGTCGAAGAGGTCGGTGCGGAGGCCGCTCCGGACCCGGAGCCGCTCCCCCACCTGCCAGCCGCCCTCGAGGTAGGCGCCCGCGACGTTCCCCGCTGCCGTCGCTCGGCCGAGCGAGGTGGCCCCCGCCTCATCCCGCACTCTCGTCTGATAGACCAGCCCGGTCCGATCGAACGATGCGCCGTACCCGAGGCGGACGGGGCCGGTATCGCGAACCAGGTCCGCGCCGACGCGCAGCCGCTCCGTCTCTCCGCGGATGGCGGGCTCGTCGCTCCGGAGCGTGGGGAGGTCGGCGGCGAAGGCGCTCCTGGCCAGGGTGATCGTGCCTTCCGACCCGCCGATCCGCCCGGCGTAGCGGAGCGAGAGGGCCGCGTTCTCCCAGCCGGCGCTCGCCTCCGGGACGACAGCGCTGTCGAGGCGGACCCCCTCCCGATTCCCGAATCCGGTCAGGCTGACCACTCCGGGACCGACCGAGGCGTCGATGCGGGCCAGGCCGTCCAGGTAGTCGTACGGCAGCGAGGCCTCCATGAAGGGCCCCACGCCGAGCCCGTGGATGGCACGCCCGGCCAGACGGTAGCGGAAGGCATCTCCCCTTCCCCCCTCCAGCATCCCCTGCCCCGACATCATGTCCAGCGCGCCGGAAAAGCGAGTGCGGCCGGAGCGGCCCGGGCGCGTGGTGAGGTCGAGGACGTAGGAGAGGCCGCCGTCGTAGCGTGCCGGCGCCCCACCCAGGTGGAGCGAGGCGCTGTGGAGCACGTCCGCCTCGAACGGCTCGAGCAGCCCGCCGAGGTGGAACGGGGTGTAGACCGGCACGCCGTCCAGCAGCACGAGCTTACGCTCGGCCGCACCTCGAATGTAGAGGACATCGCCCGGGTCGAGGGGGGCCTGGCCGGGCGGGCCGCGGTAGCCGTCGCCGAGCTCCACCAGCCCGGGGGGCATGTCGAGCACCTGGCGGCGGAGCTGGCCGATGTGGAGGCGGGTGGGAGATGTGGATTCGGAGCCGAGCGCCCGGGGCGCGGCCTGCACCTCGATCCCCACGAGGGAGACGGGCCTCAGCCGCAGCGACAGATCGAGATCGACGGCCCCGCCCGCCGGCACCCACACGCCGAGCTGGAGGATGTCGTATCCCAGCTGCCGCACCTGCACCCTCGCCCGTCCCGCCGGCAGGTCGCGCAGGGTGTACGCACCGGCCGCATCCGTACGCGTCACGCGGTGGACGCCGCCGCCGATGGCCTCGACCGTGACGCCGGCGAGCGGCGTGTCCGAGACCTCGGCCCGCACCTGCCCGTGTACCTGCCCCAGGAGGCTGTCCTGCGGCGCGGCGAGCACCGTAACGAGAGCGAGCGCGAGGACGGCGATCACGGCCGGACCTCGAAGACGATCGCGGGCCCCACGGTGTCCGCGGGGGGACCCGGGAAGCGGAGATCCTCTCCCCGCTTCGCCATGAAGACGCGGCCGTCCACCTCCAGGGTGAACTCGGCCAGCCCGCGGGGGATCTCGACGCTCGCCTCACCCCGGCCGGCGTCCCGCACCTCGATCCGTTCGGGCGCGGTGTGGAAGCGCGCCTGCTCCGCGCCCCCGGAGGTGAGCACCTCCACCTCGTCGCCGTCGTGCACGTGGAGTCGTATCCGCAACCCCTCCGAAGCGCCGGTGAAGCTCACCAGCATCCGGCCCGCCCGCGGCACCACGGACACCCCAGCGGGCGCGGCCGGGGCCCGCGCGGTCTCCACCGCCATCTCGCTCCGCTCGTCGACGGCCACCACGACCGGGGGGTCGTCCCCGACGGAGGCGATCCACTCCCGGAGCGGCGAGCCCGGCACCGTCGCCGCCAGCGCGGTAGCCGTGCCGACGACGATCACGGCAGCCCAGCGGAGCGGCCTGCCGGTACCGGAGCGGGACCGCCGGGTGCGGCGCAGGCGCTGGTGCGCCATCTCCGTGGGCGGCTCGCGGTCCAGCACGCGGAGTGCGCCGGAGAGTCGCGCCCTGTCGGCGCGCAGCGACTCGAGCGCGACCCGGCACTCCGCGCACTCCTCGAGGTGCGCCTCGAGCGCCGCCGCGTCGGGCTCCATGAGCTCGCCGTCCACGAGCGCCATGAGGGCGCCCTCATCCAGATGTGTCACCGTGTCCTTCTCCATGTTCGTATTCCTGGACGAATCTCTGCGTGGCACGGGCGAGCAGGGTGCCCACCGACGATTCCCGCACACCGATGGCATCGGCGATCTCCCGATACCGGAACCCCTCTTCCCGCATGAGGAGGATGGTCCGGTCGCGCTCCGGGATCGCGTCCAGCGCCGCCCGCACCGCGGCGACCTCCTCGCCCCGCTCCACCTCGCGATCCGGCGCCTCCACCTCCGCCACCTCGTGCCGAATGGTGGGCGAGAGCCGCTCCCTCCGCGTCCGCGCCCGCGAGCCGTCCCGCACCAGGTTCGTGCCGACGGTGAAGAGCCAGCGCTTGGCCTCCTTCTCGGGGAGAGGCTTGTCCAGCAGCCGGACGAAGCTCTCCTGGGCCGCGTCCGCCGCGATATCTGCGTCCGCCGTCAGCCGATGCAGGTAGCGGAAGAGCTGCGGATAGAGCCGCTCGAAGAGCGCATCGAAGCTCACGTCCCGCTCCTCACTTCCCCCGTGGATGAACGACTCCGGCGTCTGCTTCGTGACACCGCTCCGGGGGTGGGGTGCCGCGCGACCGGCGGCGCATCAGCTCGGATCGGTGATCTGGCCGAGGAAGAGCACGGTCTCGGTAGCGTGGTCGTAGATGGCCAGGAAGAACGGGCGGTCGAAGACGAGAGAAGGTGGCATGCTCTCGATCATCACCACCGAGGTCGCCGCCGCCGCCTCGGTGCCCTCCTCGTCGACGCGCAGGAAGGTCTTCTGCAGCACCTCTCCGATCCAGGGCCCTCCGCCCTCGAACATGTCGGAGAAGTCAGCCAGGCCCGCCTCGAAGGGTACCTCCATTCCCATCGCCTGAAGCGTCGCCTTCAGCGAGGACTCCCACTCCAGCTCGAAGCGCGGCAGCCCCACCTGGAAGCGCTCCCACCGCTCGAATCCGTCCATCCACTCCGACCACCTCGCCGCGGCAAGCCGCTCGGCCAGCCCGGCGAGCCCCACCTCGTGGTCGGGAAGGATCAGCACCATGCTGAAGCGGTCGGCCCCGTACGGGAGGCGCACCGCAGCACCACCGTCCATCTCCAGCACCTCGTACTCGCCGGTTCGGCTCATCATTGGGACGGTGACGGTCGAGCCGTCCGGCCGATGGAAGGGGGCGTCACGGGTCTGCCGCTCGTCGAACGGGTGTGTCCAGTCCCCCTTGAAGTAGAGCGCATTGATCAGGTAGGTGACCACGTTCCCCGGGATGGGCGAGGGGACGATGTCTTCGATGAGCCCGTTCGTATTGTCCGAGACCCAGCCGTTGATCTCCTCCGCGCTCCTCATCTCCCGCACCTCGGCGTCGTAGAACTCCCGGGTGCGCGCGGCGAAGTCGTCGAGGACCTGCCAGTCCGGCCGGTACCAGATCGAGTTGGCCAGCGCCAGCTCCACCTCCGGATCACCCGTGTCGCGGAGCGCCTCCAGCCAGCGGCGGTTCGTCTCGTTCACCGTCTGCCGGTCCAGGTGGTCGATCCCGAGCGCGAGCGCCATCTCCTCGGCCGTCTGCCCCACCGCGCCGTTCCAGGTCATCGCCAGCGCGAAGGCCGCGCTGGTCGGGGAGATGAAGACGTTGCCGTTCGGGTCGTCCGCCCGGAGCTGGCGGAACATCTCAAACCCGAAGTCGGTGTAGGCGTCGGTCACCCGCTCGTCGAGCTCGACCCTGCTCCAGGTGGGTGCCGGCGGCGGCGGAGTGAAGACTCCCTCGCACCCGGCGAGGAGGAGCCCTGCGGCGATCAGGGATGCGGCTCGCGGAAGCTTCGTCGTCATCATCGGATCAGCTCGGGTCCGTGATCTGGCCGAGAAAGAGCACCGTCTCGGTGGCGTGGTCGTAGATGGCCAGGAGGAAGGGGCGGTCGAAGACGAGAGCGGGGGGCGCGCTCACCACCCGCATCTCCACCTTCGTCACCGCCGCGGCCTCCGTCCCCTCCTCGTCCACCCGGAGGAAGGTCTTCTGGAGCACGTTGCCGATGAACAGGTCCCGGCCGGCCGGGCTCATATCGGAGAAGTCGGCACCGCCGGGCGCGAAGGGGATCCGCATCCCCATGGCCTGGAGCGCCTCGTTCAGCGACGACTCCCACTCGATCTCGAAGCGCGGCAGCCCGACCATTACGTTACCGGGATCTTCCAGCTCGCCCATCCACCTTTGCCAGCGATCGGCGTCCAGCCGCTCGGCCAGCGCCTCCAGGCTGGATGCGGGGTGCGGCAGGGCGAGCACCATGCTGAAGCGCTCGCTCCCGTAGGGGAGCCGGAGGAGAGTCGCGTCCTCGTCCCACCGGGTGGCGAAGTCGCCCTCCTGCCACATCATCGGCACCCTCACCTGGGACCCGTCGGGTCGGCGGAAGGGGTGGTCGTGCGTGGCACGCTCGTCGAACTGCGAGGTCCAGTCTCCCTTGAAGTAGAGGGCGTTGATCAGGTAGGCGACCACGTCACCCGGGATGCCGCCCTCGATGATCTCCTCGATCAGCCCGTTGGTATTGTCCCGGACCCAGCCGTTGATGATGTCCGGCGCGGTCGGCGCCGAGAAGTCCAGCTCCCGCACCTCCGCGTCGTAGTAGGTGCGGTTCACCTCCCGGAAGCTGTCCAGGAAGGGGAACCCCTGCCGCGTCCAGATCGAGTTGGCCAACGCCAGCTCCACCTTGGGGTCCCCGGTGTCGCGGAGCGCCTCCAGCCAGCGGCGATTCGTCTCGTTCACCGTCTGCCGGTCCAGGTGGTCGATGCCGAGCGCGAGCGCCATCTCCTCGGCCGTCTGTCCCACCGCGCCGTTCCAGGTCATCGCCAGCGCGAAGGCCGCGCTGGTGGGGGAGATGAAGACGTTGCCGTCCGGATCGTCCGCCCGGAGCTGTCTGAACAGTGAAAAGCCGAAGTCGGTGTAGGCGTCGGTCACCCGCTCGTCGAGCTCCACCTTGCTCCAGGTGGCTGCCGGCGGAGACGGGGTGAAGACGTCGCAGGCCGCGAGCAGGATGACAGGCGCCAGCGCGCACAGGGCGAATATCGATCGGATCCGGATCATGGCGGCTCGCGTGGACAGGGATGAGGTCGGCTGCACTCGTCAGGTGAACGATCGAGCGGCGGGGATCGTGACAGCCGGATGGAACGAACCGGTCGGGAGAACGTAGGATCGGGACCCGTTTCCTGGTACGTACTACCGCCCGCGACCTCATGAAGTTCGAGCTTTCGGATTACGAGCCGCCCGATTACGAGCACCCGGTACTGGGCATTGCCTGGACCTCGGGCGTGGGCGGACCCGCCGCCATCTTCCTGCTGGAGGGCGAGTGCCATGTGGCCGGAGCCGCGAGCCCGGCGGCGCGTTACCTGGAAAGGAAGGGCGCGCTCCGCATCGCCACCATGCGCTTCGACCGGGATCCGCACGAGGCCTCGCACTCAGGTCGCCCCTACCGGCCCCTCCGGCGCGAGGAAGCGGTTCGGGAGATGGCGCCCGGCGCCAGCCGCAACTGAGGTGTCCAGGAAGCTCGTCTACGTGCGCGCCTCCGGCTGCGGCGTCTGCCGGGAGAAGGCGCCGGTGGCCGAGGAGATCGCGTCCGCGCACGACCTCCCCCTGGAGGTGATCGATCTGGACACCGAGGAGGGGCGCGAACGCGCCG
>SKRI01000074.1 GCA_007118565.1 Gemmatimonadota bacterium
ACCCCGGGGTGGGGAAGACCGCGATCGTGGAGGGGCTGGCCCAACGCATCGTGGAGGGTGACGTGCCCGAGGGGCTCCGGGAGAAGCACGTCGTATCCCTGGACATCGGGGCCATGCTCGCCGGAGCCAAATACCGCGGCGAGTTCGAGGAGCGGCTGAAGAGCGTGCTCAAGGAGATCACCGAGGCAGAGGGGCGTTTCGTGGTCTTCATCGATGAGCTGCACACCATCGTGGGTGCCGGGAAGACGGAGGGCTCTCCGGATGCAGGCAACATGCTGAAGCCGGCGCTGGCACGGGGGGAGCTCCGCGTGGTGGGCGCCACCACCCTCGACGAGTACCGGGAGAATATCGAGAAGGACGCCGCACTCGAGCGGCGCTTCCAGCCGGTCTTCGTGGGCGAGCCCAGCGTGGAGGACACGGTGGCCATACTGCGCGGCCTAAAGGAGCGTTACGAGGTCCACCACGGAGTGCGAATCACCGACCCGGCCATCGTCGCGGCGGCCAACCTTTCCAACCGCTACATCGGCGATCGCTTCCTCCCGGACAAGGCCATCGACCTGATCGATGAGGCCGCCAGCCGGCTGCGCATGGAGATCGACTCCATGCCGCAAGAGATCGACGAGGTCGAGCGGCGCATCACCCAGCTCGAGATCGAGCGCCAGGCCCTCGCCAAGGAGGACGATCCGGCGTCGACCGAGCGGAGGGAGCGGGTGGAGTCGGAGATCGCCGAGCTCCGGGAAAAGACTTCCGGGATGAAGTCCCGCTGGCAGTCCGAGAAGGAGGCCATCTCCCGGATCCGGGAGATGAAGGCGCGGATCGACGAGCTGAAGGTCGAGGCCGACCGCGCGACCCGCACCGGCGACCTGGCCCGCGCCTCCGAGATCCAGTACGGGGAGATCCCCAACCTCAAGGTGGAGCTGGAGGCGGCCGAGTCGCACATCGACGAGCTGCAGAAGGAGACCTCCTTCCTCAAGGAGGAGGTGGACGAGGAGGACGTGGCCGAGGTCGTCGCGAGCTGGACGGGGATCCCCATCTCCCGGATGCTCCAGTCGGAGCGCGAGCGGCTCTCGCACCTCGACGATCTCCTCAACCGCCGCGTCATCGGCCAGGCGGAGGCCACCAAGGCGGTCGCGGACGCGGTGCGCCGCTCCCGCGCGGGGCTGCAGGACCCGAATCGCCCTATCGGCTCCTTCATTTTCCTCGGACCCACCGGGGTGGGGAAGACGGAGACCGCGCGCGCCCTCGCCGCGTTCCTCTTCGACGACGAGGAGGCAATGGTGCGGATCGACATGTCCGAGTACATGGAGCGGCATGCCGTGGCGCGGCTGATCGGCGCGCCTCCCGGGTACGTCGGGTATGAGGAGGGCGGCCAGCTCACCGAGCAGGTCCGCCGTCGTCCCTACTCGGTGATCCTCTTCGACGAGATCGAGAAGGCGCACCAGGACGTGTTCAACATCCTCCTCCAGATCCTGGACGACGGGCGTCTCACAGACTCGCAGGGGCGGGTGGTAAACTTCCGCAACACGGTCATCATCATGACCTCCAACATCGGGAGCCCGCTCATCCTGGAGCATGCCGGGAGGATGAACCTTCCCGAGGTGCGGGCCGACATCGAGGGGGCGGTGCTCGGAGAGCTGCGGCGCCACTTCCGTCCCGAGTTCCTGAACCGGGTCGACGACATCGTCGTCTTCCGCGCGCTGGAGCGCGAGGATCTCGAGGAGATCGTGGAGCTCCAGCTTCAGCGCCTCGAGCGGCTGATGACGGACCAGAAGCTGACCCTCGAGGTGACCGAAGAGGCGCGACGGCTCATTGCCGAGGAGGGGTACGAGCCGGCCTACGGCGCGCGGCCGCTCAAGCGTGCGATCCAGCGTCTGGTGCAGAACCCGCTGGCCATCCGGGTGCTCGAAGGTGAATTCGGACCGGGAGATACGGTGCGCGTGGATGTGGAGGAGGAGGGCGGCGGAATCACCTTCGGTCACGGGAGCCGATCGGGAGAACCGGAGGCGGCCGGCGTTGCTTGACACCCGATCGGGCCGCGTCTACGATTGTCGCGGTCCGTGGGAGCCCCCGAAAATCCGATCCGTGCACCGGTCCGTCTCGTTCGCCGGCCTTCTGGCCGCGCTGCTGATCGCACTCTCCGCGTGCGGGGCCCGGACGGCCGAGCCCGCAACGGCGACCGGTGCTCCGGACCCCTCCGCGGCGGTGGAGCGCTTCCTCCGCCTCGCGGGGGAGGAGGACTACGTGGCCATGGGATGGGTCTTCGGCACCCAGGAGGGTCCGATCATCCGGCGGGATCCGCGACCCGACGTGGAGCGGCGGATGTACGCCCTGGCCAGCGTACTCCGGCACGAAGAGTTCTCCCTGATCCGGGAGCGCCAGCTTCCCGGCCGTATCGGTCGGGCGGTACAGGTGCTCGCACGGCTCCAGGCCGGGGAGCGGGTTCACGAGGTGCCGTTCGTCGCGGTGCTCGGGCCTCGCAATCGGTGGTATGTGGAGCAGGTGGATCTGGAGGTGGTGACCGGCCAGCGGCGCTAGCCGGAATTGTCGGCGGGCGGTTGCAGGAGCTCGATCAGCACGCCTCCGGTCGTGCGCGGATGCAGGAAGGCCACCCGCGCCCCGTGCGCCCCCGGGCGGGGCCGCTCGTCGATGGCGCGATATCCGCGTGCCACTGCCTCGGCGAGGGCGGCCTCCACATCCGGGACCCGGTAGCAGATGTGGTGGAGTCCGGGGCCGCGCCGCTCAAGGAACCGGGCAATGGCGGAGTCCTGGCGGAGCGGGGCGAGGAGCTCCATGCGGCCCGTTCCCGCGCCGACGAAGACGACCTCGACGCCCTGGCTCTCGACGGTCTCGCGCCCCTCGGCATCCGCCTCCACGAGCGGGGAGTAGAGGGAGACGGCTTCCTCCAGCGAATGGACGGCGATGCCGACATGGTCGAGGACGCGTTCGGTCATGATGTCGTGGAGCAGGTCGAGAAGAGATGGTCGTGCCCATGGTGCGGCACCGACATACACAATGCAAGAGAGGAATAAGATGGCTGGCAACGGAAACGCGGTCGAGATCACGGACGGCAACTTCTCCACCGAGGTCGAGGGGACGGACGAGCTGGTGATGGTGGATTTCTGGGCAACCTGGTGCGGTCCATGCCGCATGGTGGCCCCCATCGTGGAGGAGCTGGCGAGCGAGTACTCCGGAAAGATGAAGGTCGGGAAGCTCGATGTGGACGCGAACCAGCAGACGGCGGTCAAGTTCAACGTCCGCTCGATTCCGAGCATCCTCTTCTTCAAGGGTGGCAAGCACGTGGACACGGTGGTCGGCGCCGTGCCGAAGCCGCAGCTGGAGCGCAAGATCCAGGAGCACCTGTAAGCGGAATCCGCGCGGCGGGCCGGTCGGGCGGCCGTCCCGCCGCTCATCCTCCCGCCCGGCTGACGCGCTCCGCCCCAGAGAGGTCGACGTGAGCGTGCGCCAGGTGGCCCCGAGGGGAAGCCGGGTCAGGAGCACTTCTCCCGAGCATGAAGGGCACGAGTTGTCGGAGCATGTCTTCGCCCCGAGGGCGGCATGAAGCCTGGCACTCTCTACGTCGTCAGCACCCCCATCGGCAATCTCGAGGACCTCACGCGCCGCGCCGAGCGGATCCTGGGGGAGGTCGATATCGTCCTTGCCGAGGACACGCGCCGCACCGGCACCCTCCTTTCGCACCACGGCATCCGGACGCGCACCGTATCCCTCCACGAGCACAATGAGGCATCGCGGACGTCCCGGGTGCTCCAGTGGCTGGAGGAAGGGCTCTCCCTCGCGCTGGTCAGCGACGCGGGGACGCCGCTCGTGTCCGACCCCGGCGCGCGCCTCGTCCGGGAGGTCGCGGAGGCCGGTTACGAGGTGGTGCCGGTCCCTGGTGCGTCGGCCGTCCTCGCCGCGCTCGTCGGATCGGGGCTCTCCGCGGATCGCTTCACCTTCTATGGATTCCCTCCCCGCAAGGGGACGCCGCGGGAGAGATTCCTGGAGGCGGTGAACCGGACGCCGCACACCGCGGTGGTCTATGAGGCCGGGAACCGGGTGGGAGCCCTCCTCGCGGATCTCCGGGAGCGGGCGGACGAGGACGGGGAGCGCCGGGTGGCGGTGGGAAGGGAGATGACGAAGCTGCACGAGGAGTTCATCCGCGGATCGCTGGACGAACTGGCTGCGGCGCTCGGGACCGATCCCCTCCGCGGGGAATGCGTGGTCGTGCTGGAGGGGCTGCCCGAGGAGGAGGGCGGGGAGGAGCGCAATGAGCTGGCCGGTACGGTGGCACGTATGCTTCTCCGCGCAGGCGTGGCCCCGAGTGGGATCGCGCGTGCCCTTCGAGACGAGCTGAAGATTCCGCGCAACGAAGCGTACGAGCGCGTCCAGCGCCTGGCGGACGCGAGCAACCACGAACCCTGAGGATCCGGATGACCGTAAACGATAACACCTTCTCCGACGCGGACGGCCGCGATTGGCGCGTGCGGATCCTCTGGGGTCACCCCTCGCCCACGGAGCTCGGGATCCATGCCGCGCGCTTCGACCCGGTCGACGATCCGGACGGGGAGACGCGCGTCGGATACGTGGAGATCGGCTGGCTCGAGGAGAACGACGAGGAGATGCTGCAGGAGGCTCTGGAGGAGGCCGAGCCGGAGGCGCCCGGATCGCGGTGAGCGCCACGCCCGCCCGGCTGACACTTTCGCCCGCCGCGGCGGAGCAGGTGCGCGTCGCCATCCGGGAGGCTGGCGGCAACGAGGTCTGCTTCGTGGCGCGGGTCGCGGAGGGGGGAGTGCTCTCCACGCCGCGGGTGGTCTCGCGCGGCAACGCGACCGCCGTGCTGGCCGCCGTGGGGCGCGAGGACGCCGGCTCCATCGTGCTCCACAATCATCCCTCGGGAGCGCTCGATCCCTCGCAGGCGGACCTGAGCGTGGCCGCCCGGCTCTGGGAGGAGGGGCTGGGCTTCGCCATTACCGACAACGAGGCGACGCGGCTCTACGTGGTGGTGGAGCCGCCGGAGGAGCGCGCTGACGTCGCGCTCCGGCCGGACGAGGTGGCGGCCGACCTCGCCCCGGGAGGCCCTATCTCCCGTCACCATCCCCGCTACGAGGACCGCCCCGGACAGCGGGACTTCGCCGCTTTGGTGGCGGAGAGCTACAACCGGGGCGGGGTGGCAGTGGCGGAGGCGGGGACCGGCACGGGGAAGTCGATCGCCTACCTACTTCCGTCCATTCGTTGGGCGCTCGCCAACCGGGAGCGCACCGTGGTCTCGACGAACACCATCAACCTGCAGGAGCAGCTGGTCGGCAAGGACCTGCCCTTCCTGCGGCAGGCGCTCGGAGAGGACTTTCGCTTTTCGCTGGTGAAGGGAAGGCGAAACTATATCTCCATCCGCCGGGCGCGCCTGGCCCTCGAGACGGGGCCCGCGCTCTTCGAGGACGACCGATCGCGGGAGATGGCGGGGCTCGCCGACTGGCTCGAGCAGACCGAGGACGGCTCCCTCTCCGACCTCAGCTTCCGACCGAGCCCCGACGTGTGGGACGAGGTGGCTTCGGAGTCGGACGTCTGCCTCGGCGCGCGCTGCCCGCACTTTCAGGAGTGCTTCTATCAGAAGGCGCGCCGGCAGGCGGCCTCCGCCGACGTCCTGGTGGTCAATCACCATCTCCTCTTCTCGGATCTGGCCGTCCGCGCGGCGCAGGACAACTATCGGGCGCCTGCCGTGCTTCCCGCCTACCAGCGGCTGATCCTGGACGAGGCGCACAACGTGGAGGAGGCGGCCACCGGACACCTCGGGACGCAGGTATCGGGACGTGGCCTGCTCAAGGTTCTCTCCCGGCTGCAGAAGAAAGGGCGCGGGGTGCTCCCTGCGCTGGTCAGTGCCGCGCACCGGGCGGGCCCCGACCTCCTTTCCCAGGCAAGCGTCGCGCTGCTGCAGGACAGGATCGAGCCGGCGGTGAGCGTGGCGCGTGACCGCGCGGCCGGCGTCTTCGCGCGGCTCGATGGGGTGCTGGACGGGGCCGGGGTGGAGACGCTGCGGCTGACCGACGACTTCGCCGATCACCCTGCGTGGGAGACGGGACTTCGTGAGGAGCTGGCGGGGTTGCGCGCCGCCCTCGGCGATCTGGGGAGCGGGCTCCGGACGCTGCGCGAGCGAATCCAGACGGACGAGCGCGCGCGTCAGCAGCTGGAGGCGCGCCTGCTCGAGCTTCGCGGGGTGGAGAGCCGTATTGAGGGCGCCGCGCGGGCGCTCACCCTGGGGCTGCTCTCCGGGGAGGGAGAGGTGCCTCTCGTCCGCTGGGTGGAGCGGCTACGCGGGCGGTCTGGAGAGAGTGGAACCGTGGTCCTCTGCACCGCGCCGCTCGACCTGGCTCGGGTGCTCGAGGACGGTCTCTTTGCGAAAGTGAGGACGGTGGTGCTCACCTCGGCCACCCTCACCGCCGGAGGTGACTTCGGCTTCCTCCGTCGCCGTCTCGGGATTCACGGGAGCGGCGTGGCCGAGGCGGTCTACCCCTCGCCCTTCGACTTCGCCGAGCAGACGCGGATCGTGCTCCCCACCGATATTCCGCCGCCCGGCGCGGGCGACGACGCCCGCCACGACCGGGCCACGGCGGCCGGGGTACGCGCGCACGCAGAGATCACCGACGGGGGGATCTTCGTCCTCTTCACCTCGTACCGGGCGCTCCGCGCGGTGGCCGAACGACTGCGATCCGAGGGGGTTGACGGCCGCTGGCCGCTCTTCGTGCACGGGGAGGCGCCTCGCGACCGGCTGGTGGAGGATTTCGTGACGTCGGGTCGCGGCATCCTCCTGGGGACGAGCAGCTTCTGGGAGGGGGTGGACGTGCCCGGCTCTCCGCTGCGGGGCGTGGTCATCCCGCGCATTCCCTTCAAGGTGCCGACCGAGCCGGTGACGGCCGCCCGGCTCGAGGCCATCGAGGCGCGAGGAGGAAGCTCGTTCGCCGAGTACATGCTTCCCCACGCCGCCATCCGGCTGAAGCAGGGCGCCGGTCGACTGATCCGCGCCCGTACCGACCGCGGCTCGATCCTCCTCCTCGACGTGCGCCTGGTCCGCAAGTCTTACGGGAAGACGCTCCTCCGCTCGCTCCCGCCGGGCCCGCTGCACGTGGGCCGCTGGCACGACCTGCGCGAGGATTTGACCGCCTTTCACCAGCAGCCCGTGCCGGCATGAGCGCGCGACCCACCAAGATCGTCTGCGTCGGCCGCAACTATGTGGACCACGCACGGGAGCTCGGCAACGAGGTCCCCGCAAACCCTCTCCTCTTCCTCAAGCCGCCCTCGGCGCTGATCGGCCCGGGAGAGCCCATCCTCCTCCCCGACGCTTCCGAGCGGGTGGAGCACGAGGCCGAGATCGGGATCGTGATCGGCGAGCGCTGTCGGGACCTCGCGCCGGAGGACGCGCTTCGCGTGGTCTCCGGCGTCCGCGCCCTGAACGACGTTACCGCGCGCGACCTGCAGAGAAGCGACGGACAGTGGACGCGGGCCAAGGGATTCGACACCTTCTGTCCGGTCGGCCCCGTCGCCGCCCTCCCTGCCGATCTGTCCGCGCTCACCGTGGTCTGCCGCGTGAACGGCGAGGAGAGGCAGCGCGGCTCGGTGCGGGAAATGGTGTTCGGCATCGCAGCCCTTATCTCCCATGTCAGTCGGATCATGACCTGGGAGCCGGGCGACATCCTCGCCACCGGCACGCCGGCCGGCGTGGGCCCGCTCCGCCCGGGGGACGTCGTCGAGGTCGAGATTCCGGGAGTATCCTCCGTCCGCAACCCAGTCCACCGCCGCAACGACCGAGAGACATGAACCAGCCCGCCGCTCCCGCGACATCGATGAAGCTGAGATTCGCGACCGCACTCGAGACCCTGCCTCCCTATCCGCTCCAGGACCTGCCGGCCATCAAGCGGGAGATGAGGGCGCGCGGGGAGGACCTGATCGACCTGGGGGCCGGGGATGCCGACCTGCCGCCGCCGCCGGCCGCGGTCGAGGCGCTCAAGCGCGCCGTGGACGACCCCGCGAACTCCCGCTACGCCTTCCAGCTCGGGCTGCCGGCGTACCGGGAGGAGATCGCGCGCTACATGGAGGAGCGCTTCGGCGTCACCGTCGATCCCTTCGAGGAGACGGCGCTCCTCGTCGGCTCGAAGGACGCGGTCTACCATCTCCCCATCGTCCTCCTCGATCCCGGCGATGTCGTCATCATGCCGGACCCCGGGTACGCCTCGTACTTCGGCGGGACGCACATGGCGGGCGGGGCCGCCTACCAGGTGCCGCTCCGTCCGGAGAACGACTTCCTCATCCGCCCCGAAGACATCCCCGCGGATGTGGCGCGGGCGGCGAAGCTCATCTACCTGAACTACCCCAACAACCCGACGGCCGCGGAGGCCTCGCGGGAGTATCTAGGGGAGATGGTGGCTTTCTGCCGGGACAACTCCATCGTCCTCTGCTACGACAACGCGTACGCGGAGATGGCCTTCGACGGGTACGTGCCGCCCTCGATCCTGGAGATCGACGGCGCACGCGAGGTGGCCATCGAGCTGCACTCCATGTCGAAGACGTACAACATGACCGGCTGGCGGACCGGTTGGGCGGTGGGGCGACGCGAGCTGATCGGAGCGCTGGTGCGGGTGAAGACCTTCTCGGACACGGGGGTGCCCTTCACCATTCAGCACGCGGCCACTGCAGCGCTCCGCAGCCGGGAAGAGTGGCTCCCTGGAAACCTGGAAATCTTCCGGCGGAGAAGGGATGCTGCCATCGAGGGGCTGCAGGCGGCGGGGTACGACATCGAGGCGCCGCGGTCGACCATGTACCTTTGGGTGCCTGTTCCCGGCGGAGCGGATTCCGCGGGATACGCCCGGCGGCTTCTCACGGAGCAGGCGGTGGCAGTGGTGCCGGGAATTGCCCTCGGCCAGGGGGGCGAGGGGTTCGTGCGTCTGGCGCTGACCCTCTCCGAGGAGCGGATCCGGGAGGCGGCAGAGAGGATGGGACGGGTGACGTAGCGCTGCGCGCGGCGCGGGAGCGGCGCTCGACCAATGCCGCGGCTCCCGCGCCTCGTCCCAGGGGTAACGGTCGCACCGAACCCGCGCGGGATCACGGGGTCCTTCGGAACTGTCGCTCCCCCGCCGCGTAGAACCTTACCATGTCCGGTCCCGCGGTTCTCTCGCCCCCTCCTTCGACCTCGCCTCCCTCCCCGCGGAGCGAGGTACGGTCGGGCGAGCCCGGTGGCGCCCCGCGTCCACCCCGCCCGGACCGTCACTTCGGCCGCGCGCTCCGCTGGGCCATCGCGGTCTCCGCGGTCGCGCACCTCCTCTTCCTGCTGCTCTCTCCGCTCTTCTTCCGCTTCGGCGAGCCCCCCGGTGAGGAGGGCGGCCCCGTGGCGACAGTCGAGCGGGAATGGCTGCGCGCGATCATCCCGTCTCCATCCGATGCGGCGCCCGCTCCCGAGGATGCGGCCGAGCCGGCGGAGGACCCGGCTGCTCCCCCCGCGGAGACGCCGGCGGCCGATCCCCCGAGCGACGCCGCACCGACACCGGATGCCGCACCTCCCGCCGCGGGAGAAGTGGAGCGCCCGCGCGACGAGAACCAACTTCGCCCCGGCCTCCGGGACCGCAGGCTCTGGGTCGCCCCCCGCGAGCCGGAGCCGGAGCCGGAGCCCACGCAGCACGAGCGCTACATGGAGCACCTCCAGGCGCGGATCGACCGGCTGAACGACAGCATCGCCGGGGATGCGGAGCGGGCAAGGCGCGCCACGGACTGGACGGTGCGGGACGGGGAGGGGCGGCGTTGGGGCGTCTCCTCCGAGGGGATCCATCTCGGCGACGTCACCCTGCCGCCCGTCCCGATCCGCGGATCGGACAGCCACGAGGCCGAGGCGCGCGAGCGCCGCCGCCAGCGTGACGAGATCGACCGGCAGGCGGAAGACGTGGAGCGCCGGCGCGAATGGGATCGCCAGATCCGCGATACGCGGGAGCGCCGGGACGGGGAACGGCGAGGCGGCGGCGAGTAGCCCCTCCCCGACCCTACCCCATCTCCCGAACCCCCTGCTTTCCAACCGTTTGGCGGCCTCCCCCTCCGTTGGAAGCCTCTGGAACATGACTTGCTCCCTTCCACCCTTCGCAGCACCCCGATCCTGACTGTCATTCACGGGACCCCCAAGGACGTCATGCACCTCTTCGGAATCGGAAAGAAATCAAGGAAGGAGAGCTCCCTGGGCGTAAGGCGCCGCCTCGGAATCGGCGGGAAGTCCGACGGCGGCAATGCCGGCAAGATCGCGCTGATCGTTGGTGCGGCCGCCGCGCTCGCGGGAGGAATCGTCTCCTCGCGGCGGGTCGACCGCGCGCAGCTCGGTGAATGGGGGAGCGACCTCCGCGACCGACTGGAGGACGCGGCCGCGCGGCTGCGCCCGGCCCGGCTGCGGCGCGCCGCCGCGGAGCGGCGTGATCTCGCTGATCTCGAGGATGCGGTGATCGAAGCTTTCCTCGAGGACGGCGTGCTCCGGCGCCGGGGAATCGACGTAGGCGCCATCAGCGTGGGAATCATCGAGCTCTCGGGCTCGGTGCGGACGGTGGAGGAGTCAGAGCACGCGGTGGCCGTGGCCCGGCAGGCGAAGGGGGTCGAGACGGTCGTGAACCGACTCGACCTGGAGTCCGAGATGGAGCAGGCCGAGGCGTCGCGGCGGCGCCAGGAGGAGGCCGGAGGTGGGAACGGAGTGAGCGGCCAGTGGCACGGTCGGAACGTCGGGATGGGACGCATGCGTCAGAGCCCGGAGACCGAGCCGGACCGGCGGGACGATTCGCAGAAGCTGCGCTCCCGCGCGCTAGACGAGGCCGATCAGGACGACGCGGGGGAGAACGCCGGCACGCCCCCGGTCGCGGACCGCCCGGCGGGCGAGACACGTGCCTCGCACGACGAGCTCGACCACCAGGATCCGCACCGCGCCGACAATACCGCCCGGACCTTGGACGAGCAGCCCCAGGACCGGAACCCGGAGAAGCGCGTGGGCGAGGGCGTCGATCCCGGCACCGAGCTGGAGCTGGAGAAGTCCGACGCGCCGTGGGACGAGACCCGCCGCCAGGAGTAGGGCGTGACCGACGCGAGCCTGGAGGAACGGATCCGCGCGGACCTCAATATGGCCCGTCGGGCGCGGGACGCCCGCCGGGTTTCGCTGCTTGGGACGCTGCTCTCCGAAATCAAGAACCGACGGATCGAGCTCGGCCGCGACCTCAGCGACGATGACGTCCAGGGCATCGTCTCCACCGCCATCAAGCGGCGGCGGGAGGCGGCCGAGCAGATGAGCGCGGGCGGGCGCGAGGAGCTCGCGGAGAAGGAGCGCTGGGAGGGGGATGTCCTCCAGGAGTATCTGCCGCCGCAGCTCGAGGAGTCCGATGTCCGGGCAATGGTGCGGGAGGCGGTCGAAGAGGGGGCAGGCGACATCGGCGCCGTAATGAAGGCGGTGATCCCCCGGGTAAAGGGGCGCTTCGAGGGGAAGGAGGTCAACCGGATCGCCCGGGAGGAGCTGCAAGCGGCGAGCTGATCGCGCCGTACACCGCGAGGCAGGAAGAGGCCCCCGGCCACCAGAGATGGCCGGGGGCCTCTTCGCGTCCCTGCCGGCCATGGCGGCCGCTTCCTCGGATGGCGGGCTCCTCGACCTTTTCTCGCATCTATAAGGTAGAGGGACCGTGTCCGCCGCCGTCACCGGTGGACACCGGTAGAGTCGGACCGAACCAGGGGAGGCTTTGATGATCGATCTCGCTGCACTCGCACACCGGACGCCGAGTCGCGATCACCGAGGCTCGACAGCGGCAGACGTGTGCCGATGGGTGCCCGACCTCACCTCCCTGTGCGGGTCGTGGGAGGGAATCGCGACCCATACGCCCTTTCTCATGACGGTAGAGGAGTCGGGTGCGGGGTCGGTGCGTGGGGCGGCGATGGCGGTGACCGACGGGGAGCGGGTGCGCTTCGCCGTCGCCGGGACCCACTCGTATCCGCACGTCCGGCTGACGTTGCGAACGGACGGGCATCCGGCCGCGGAGTTCGTCGGCTTCTTCCGAAGCGAGGACTTCATCGCCGGCGAGCTGGACGGTGGTCCCCTCGGCGAAACCGCACTGGATCTGTATCGGAGGTGACGGTGCCGGCATGCTGCCGGAGGTGAGCCGGGCACGAGCACCCCGGACAGGAAAAGGCCCCCGGCCGCCTCTGGCGGCCGGGGGCCTTTTCGCGCGGGAACGAGTCTCTATCCCTGCCCGTTCATCAGCTCGCTCACCTTCTCGAGCACCGCCTCGCGACCATGGTGCATTCGCTCGTAGGCGTCGATCCTCCTGAGCGTGTCCGTATCGGGCTTGGCGCGCTCGAGCCAGTCGATAAGGACGTCCCGATCCATTCCGTCGTAGCCGAGAACGGGCTCCGAATCGCCCGGATCGGTTTCCCGCTCCAACCCCGTCTCGCCCGTGGCCGTACGCATGGCCAGGCGCGCAGCCACCGCCGTCACGCCGCCGACCAGTCCGCCTACCAGAAGTCTCTTGATCATCGTGAGTTTCGTACGTTCGGTGTCCGATATCCGGCCACCGTAGGGAGCAATAATGTTGCCAGGTGGATCAGAAGCTCCAGCGGTACACCAGGTTGAGGTTGCGCCCCGGCACGGGGAAGCGCCGCTCGTCCACGCGGGAGAGGTGGTCCCGGTAGACGGTGTCGAGCGCATTGTCCACGCGGAGGATGAGGAGGTGGTCGCGCACCCCGCCGAGCCGCAGGCCTGCCTGCAGGTCCAGAAGGGCGTACCCATCGGTGGGCTCCTCGTCGCGGAACGTCCGGCTCTGCGTGGCCGCGAGTCGGGTGCGGCCGCCCACCCACCAATCGCCGGGATCGTACGTCGCTCCGAAGGTGGCGCGCGCCGGCGGCATGAAGGGCAGCGGGCCGTCGATCGGTCCGCGCTGGGTGCCGCGCACGTAGTCGGCGGTGGCGCGCACGGACAGCGCATCCGTCAGCAGCGACTCCAGAGACGCCTCTCCACCCACGAAGTGCGCGGCCACGGCGGTCCAGCGGACTACGGGGAGCCCGCTCCGCTCGTACGTTTCCCCGGTCGGGCGCGGGAAGACGTAGTCTTCGATCCAGTTGCCGAAGAGGGCGACTTCCCCCCGGACCCGCGTCCCCCTGAAGCGACCGAAGAAGTCGAGGCCGTGGCCGATCTCGTTGGCGAGCTCCGGATCCCCGATCTCGTAGCGGCCGGCTCCGAGGTGCGGGCCGTCCGAGTAGAGCTGCTCGTGGAGTGGCGCGCGGTGGGCGCGTGCCAGCTGGGCACCGATCTCGACTGCATTGCTCGGACGCGCGTGCAGCCCCACCGATCCGGAGATCGTGGAGGCGTCACGTCGGGCGGAGAAGCCGGGGAAGATCTCGTTCTCAGAGGCAGCGGTCCGCTGATGCTCCATGCGTGCACCGACCTGTAGCGTCAGCAGCTCGGAGAGCGGCGCCTCCTCGAAGGCGAAGACCGCCCCGGAAATCGTCCTGCCGTCCGGGTGGAACTCGTCCTCTCCGCTGGCGGCGAGGGTGAGTCCGGTGATGCTCGCTCCCACGGCGCCCTCCTGGAAGGGTCCGATCCGACCGTGGCCGGCGGTGACGCTCGCGTCGGCGGTGAAGCGGGTGAACTCGTGCTCGACGTCCTCGTCGATGCTTCCGTCGGACCCGCGCTCCATCTCCACCTCCTGCTGGAAGAAGCGCGCCCCGGCCACGCGCAGCTCGACGTTCTCGAAGAGGCCGCTCCGCCGCCAGTCGGCTTGCCCTGTGAGGCGCTGACGCTCGCTGCGGATCTCCACATTTTCGTCCGGGTCGTCCAGCTCCTCCGGAAGACCGTAGACGTGGTCGTGCAGATCGAAAGCGAGCCCGCCGTGCACCGCATCTCCCCGCCACCCGATCCCGGCGCCGCCGGTCATCAGGCGTCCGTAGGTGCCCTCCAGCACGCCATCCGGGGTACCGGGTGCCCGGAAGTTGCCGCCCTCGCGGAGGGAGGCCCTTCCGGTGGCGGCCCAGCGGTCGGCGCCGTATACGGCCGATCCGGCCGCCGCTCCCAGTCGGTTGACGGTGGCGCCCTGGGCGGAGGCGGTTCCGGAGAGACCCTCCGCCCACTCGACCGGGATGTCGCGACGGAGCAGGTTGACCACGCCGCCGAGCGCGCTCGATCCGTAGAGGAGGGAGGCGGGGCCGCGCACCACCTCGACGCGGTCCGCGGTGAGCGGCTCCATGGCGATGGCGTGGTCGTGCGCCGTCTCGGACATGTCTCCCATGCGCTGGCCGTTCTCCAACATGGCGACCCGATCCCCATCCAGGCCGCGGATCACCGGCCGGCCGGTCACCGGTCCAAAGGAGCGCATGGCCAGCCCCGGCTCGCCGTCCAGCATCTCCCCGAAGGAGGTGGCGATGCGGCTGGCCACCGCCCGCCGGTCGAAGGCCTGAGCGGGCTGGTAGGGCGCCGAGCCGCGGAGCGGAGTCCCTGTGGCCACCACGCCCGCGAGCTCGAAGGGACGGGTGGCAAGCGAGAGCTCCACGCTCGCCTCGTCTCCCGGGGTCACACGTACCGCACGCTCCTCTGCCGCGAAGCCGAGGGCCTCGATGCGCAGCCGGTGCTCCCCGGCGGGGACATCGGAGAAGCGGAAGTGCCCCCTCCGGTCGGCCAGCGTGCCGCGCTCCAGGTCCACGATCTCGGCACGCGCGCCCGCGAGCGGCCTTCCCTCCACGTCCGTGACGGTACCCGTCACGACGCCCGTCTCCTGCGCATCCACGGGAGCGGGAGCGAACAGCCACAGCAGGGCTGCGGCGGCAACGGCCGCGGCAGGTCGGACGCCCCGCATGGCGTGCAGCGGATGCCTCATAATTGTCAGGTCCTGTTTCATGGCTCGGATGCGCTCTCTTCTGGCTCGCACCTCGATCATCGTCACGCTGCCCCGGCCTTCCCCGGCGCGTCCTCAGCGGGGGAGGCATCGCCGGAAGGCTCGTCCCGGCTCGCGGGCCGCACCAGGATCTGCTCCGCGAGCTCACGCGCAAGCACGCGCGCCGCGCCGTTCACCTCCACCGAGAGCGGCCCCCCGAAGGGCGCCTGCTCGCGGACCATGACCTCGGCCCCGGGAAAGAGGTCCAGAGAGCCGAGGTAGCGGAGCCGGTCGGGCGACTGGACCCGCACCTCGACCACCGCCGCGGGAGCGTCGACCGGCAGGTCGGGAAGGGCCGGAAGCTTTTCCCGGTCCACCGTCCCTTCCGCCGTGGGAATGAGCGATCCGTGCGGATCCCGCTCGGGCTCGCCGAGGAGGCGCGCCAGCCGCTCGATCAGCTCGTCGCTGGCTGCGTGCTCCAGGCGCTCGGCCTCGTCGTGCACCCGATCCCACTCGTAGCCGAGCGTCTCGGTGAGGAAGAGCTCGAGCACCCGGTGCCGGCGGATGATCCGGAGCGCTGAGAGCTCTCCCGCCGGGGTCAGGATCACGCCGCGATAGGGCTCGTGCCGGACGAGCTTCTGGTCGGCGAGCCGCTTGATCATTGCCGTGACCGCCGCGGCGGTGAGGTCGAGCCGCTCGGCGATGCGGGAGGTGGCCACCGGCCGCTCGATCTGCTGCAGCCCCCAGATGGCCTTGAGGTAGTCCTCGACGACGGAGGTATGCTTCATGGATTCGAGCGAAATAATTCAAGGTTTAAGGTAGTCTAAAAATCTCCCCCTGTTCGGTCAAGTGCTTCCGAGCCTGTGTTTCGCTCTGGAGATCGGAAGGGGGGAGATGTACCTTCCACGCATGCAGCCGGCCGTCCAGCTCCCGTGAACGAGCACACCTTCCGCGTCCTCCGGCTCCCGGAGGTGCTGGAGGGCGTGGCGCGCCACGCCGCGACCCCCGAGGGGCAGCGGATCCTTCGCGCGCTCCGTCCCCGGACCGACCCGGACCGGGTGAGGGACGAGCTCGCCGCGGTGGGGGAGGGGATGCGACTCCTCGCGCGGGACGGGGACTGGTCGCTTCCCGCGGTTCCGGACGTGACGCCGTTCGTGGGGCGATGGGGGAAGGAGGGCTCGGTGCTGGACGGCGGGGAGTTGCGGGCGGTGGCCGGGCTGCTCTCCGCCTGCGAGGCCGTCGCGCGCCAGCTCGGCGGTCGGCTCCCCGAGGAGCCGGTCCTGCGGTCGATCGTGGCGGTGCTGCCGAGGGAGGGAGAGGCCTCGCGTGAGATCGAGCGCGCCATCGACCCCGAGGGGCAGGTGCGGGACGAGGCATCTCCCGAGCTCTTCCGTCTCCGCCAGCAGATCCGCGGCTTCCGTTCCCGCATCGTGGAGCGGCTCGACCGCTTCGCCCGGAAGCTACCGGAGGAGCTCCGGGTGCCCGACGCCTCGGTCACCATCCGCGAGGGCCGCTACGTGATCGCGGTGCGGCGGGAGGGAATCGGCACCGTGGGCGGCACCGTCCACGGGGAGTCGGCGACGGGCGCGACCATCTTCGTGGAGCCGCCGGTCGCCGCGGATCTCATGAACCGTCTGCGCACGCGGGAGGGGGAGGCCGACCGCGAGGCCCGCCGAATCCTCCGAACCCTCACCGAGCAGCTCCGGCCGCTCCGGCCCGCGGTGGAGCACGGGTTCGCGCTGCTGGTCCGGATCGACACCCTCCTCGCGCGCGTCCGCTATGCCCGGGCTGCCGACGCCGCCGTTCCGCAGACCGCACCCGCGGAAGGAGATCGGTACCGCATCGTGGGCGGGCGGCACCCGCTCCTCGACCCGGGCGAGGCGGTCCCCTTCGACCTCGACCTCGTAGGGGAGGAGCGGACGCTTCTGCTCACCGGACCGAACACCGGGGGAAAGACGGTGCTGCTGGCTGCGGTGGGGCTCATCTCGCTGCTGGCGCAGAGCGGGGTGGTGCCCCCGGTGCGGGGGGAAACCCGACTCCCGGTCTTCCGCCGCATCTTCGCGGACGTCGGGGACGAGCAGTCCATCGAATCCTCCCTCTCCACCTTCTCCGCCCACCTGGAGAACCTGCGGGTGCCGCTCGAGGAGTCGGACCCGGAGACGCTGGTGCTGATCGACGAGATCGGCACCGGAACCGACCCGCGCGAGGGCGCGGCGCTCGCGCGTGCCATCCTCCGTACCCTCTACCGCAAGGGTGCCCGGACGCTGGCGTCGACACACCTGGGGGAGCTGAAGACGCTGGCCGAGGAGGATGCCGAGGTGGTGAACGGGTCCCTCCAGTTCGACGCCGAGCGGCTCCAGCCCACCTACCGCCTGGTGAAGGGTCGGCCGGGCCGTTCATACGGACTGGCCATTGCCCGGCGCCTCGGGCTTCCGGAGGACCTCCTCGGGGAGGCGGAGTCGTACCTCCCGGAGGGGGAGCGCGACGTCTCCCGGCTGCTGGCCTCGCTGGAGGCGCGCGAGGCCGAGGCCATCCGGGAGCGGGACGAGCTGCACCGGCTGCGGCGGGAGGCGGCGGAGCTGCGGGCGGATCTCTCCGAGCGCGACGCGGCGCTTCTCACCCGGGAGCGGGACGCCGAGAGGCGGGCACGCCAGCAGGCCCGCGACCTCCTGCTCTCCGCGCGCGAGGAAGTCGAATCGGCCATCCGCGAGGTGCGGAGCGCCGCCGACAGCGAGGCGCTCGCCGAGGCCGCGCGCGCGGCTCGCCGGCGGGTGGAGGAGGCGGCCAATCGCCAGCGGGAAAGGAAGCCGGCACCCGTGCCGGAGCAGCCGGAGGCCCCGGCCCCGGCGATCGGGGCAGGCGACCGGGTGCGCGTCGGCTCGATCGGCCAGACCGCAACGGTCATCGAGGTCCGCGACGACCGGGCGCGGGTGGAGGCGGGGGGAATCCGGCTCGAGCTGCCGCTCGCCGACCTCACCCCGGTCGAGGAGGAGGCCGGGCCCAAACCGAAGCGGACCGGGTCGGGTGCGGGCGCCGCGGCGCTCGACATGGAGGCGCACCCCGAGGTGGACCTCCGCGGCCAGCGGGTTGGGGAGATGGAGGCATCCCTGACCCGGGAGATGGATGCCGCCTTCGTCTCCGGCCTCTCAACCTTCCGGATCATCCACGGCAAGGGGACGGGCGCGCTGCGCGAGCGGGTCGGGGAGATCCTGGAGCGCGATCCCCGCGTGTCGAGCTTCCGCCCGGGCGAGCGCGGGGAGGGGGGAACGGGGGTGACGGTGGTGGAGTTTCGGTGAATACGCTGCTCGCGGCTCGCGGCTCGCGGCTCGGGGAAAGACAGCGGCTCGCGGCTCGCTGCTCGCCGTTCGCGCCCGGGCGGTCGGGCACGGCGACATTCCCCTCCGAAACCGGCGGGATTCGCGGGGAGGTCCTCCGAACGCATCAGGGATTGACGCGAGCAGCGAGCCGCGAGCAGCGAGCAGCCGGCCATTGATGTCCATCCCCGACGAGGTTATCGAGGAGGTCCGCCAGCGGGGCGACCTGGTGGAGATCGTCTCCGAGCATACCAATCTGCGACGCTCGGGGCGCACCTTCCGCGGACCCTGCCCGCTCCACGGGGGGGAGGGCCCGAACTTTTCCGTGGATCCCGAGCGCAACCTCTTCAAGTGCTTCGTCTGCGGGGAGGGCGGCGACATCTTCGCCTTCCCCATGAAGCACCTGGGCCTCGACTTCCTGAGCGCGGTCCGTCTCGTGGCGGAGCGCGCGGGAGTCGAGATTCCCGAGGAGCGGCCCGGAGAGCGGGAAGAGGATCCACGCGCGCCCCTCTTCGAGGTCAACGCCTTCGCAGCGGACTGGTTCTCCCGGCAGCTCCGCTCGGAGGAGGGGGCGCGGGTGCGGGGCTACCTGAAGGAGCGCGGCATCTCCCCGGAGGACACCGAGCGATTCGGCCTGGGGTGGGCCCCGGACCGCTGGGACGGACTTCGCGAGGCCGCGGCCGCGCATGACATCTCCCCGGAGACGCTGGTGGAGCTCGGACTCGCCAAGGAGTCTCGGAAGGGCGGTGCGCCGTACGACGCCTTCCGCGGGCGGCTCATCTTCCCGATCCACGACCTGGGTGGGCGCGTCCTGGCCTTCGGCGGGCGGATCCTCACCGGGGAGGATCCGTCGGTCCCGAAGTACATCAACAGCCCGGAGACGCCGCTCTATCACAAGGGAGAGGTTCTCTACGGCCTGAACCTGAGCCGCGGCCCGATACGCCGGGAAGGGCGGTCGCTGGTGGTGGAGGGGTACATGGACTTCGTCTCCCTCGCCGCGCACGGGGTGGAGAACGCCGTGGCGCCCCTGGGGACGGCCATGACCCCGGAGCAGGCCGAGCTGGTGGGACGCTATGCGCCGGAAGCGGTGCTCCTCTACGACAGCGACACGGCGGGGCTCAAGGCCACCTTCCGGACGGCTGACGCCCTCCTCCGCGTGGGGGTAGTGGTGCGGGTCGCCACGCTCCCGGAGGGGGAGGATCCCGACTCGGTGGTCCGCGCGGGCGGGGCGGAGGCGCTGCGCCCCTACATCTCCGACGCAGTGGACGTGCTGGAGCGGAAGATCCAGATCCTGGAGCGCAAGGACTACTTCGGCTCGATCGCGGGGACGCGCCGCGCCATCGACGCCCTCCTCCCCACCGTGCGCGCCGCCCGAGACGAGGTGCTCCGCGAGGTGTACCTGAAACGGATCGCCGAGAAGACCGGGGTCACCATGGAGACGTTGACCAGCGAGGCCGGACGCGTCAGCGATCATGAGCCCCGGGCGCGTCCCCGGCCGCATCAGCCGCGGAGCGAGCCGCCCCGCGAGGCTCAGGCCGAAAGACCGGCTAGCGTCGGTGCCGAGCGCAACCTGCTGATGATCCTCCTTCGGGACGAGGCCTATGTGGAACGGGCCGCGCGCGAGCTTTCCCCGCGGGACTTCCGTGACCGGACCTATCGCGAGATCTACGACGGCCTCCTGCACCTGGAGGGGATGCGCGACCCCGGCGGGGAGTGGCTGGAGGCCTTTCCGGACGATGTCCGCCCGCGCGTGGAGGAGATCCTGCGGGACGAGGAGGGCGGCGAGCTCGCCTCGGTCGAGACCTTCTTCAACGACAACCTGCGGCGGCTCCTGCTCCGCTCGTACGAGGAGCGGCTGGCCGAGATCGACCGACAGCTGGCCGCGGCCGAGGGGGAGGAGGCGCACGTCCTCTGGAGAAAGCGCGACGAGCTGCGCAAAGAGCTCCGGGAGAAGGGGCTGGCGGGCCGCTGGGGGGTACTCGGCGCCTCGGACGTCTGAGGAGATCCGTCCCGGGCCGCCTGGCGCCCGGCTTGCTCCGGCCATCTTCCTCCGATCGATCCACCGTTCAAGGGCTCATGAACCTCCTCCTCCGCCTCCTGCTCACGATCCTGCGGAGCGTCCGCCGCCCGCGGATCCATCCGTTGGCCTCCTCGTCGGTGCCGTTCCGGGTCCTTCCGAACGACCTGGACATCAACCTCCACATGAACAACGGCCGCTATCTGGCGGTCATGGACCTGGCCCGCCTGGACCTCATGGCGCGCTTCGGCCTCCTGGGGGAGGTCCGGAGGCGCAGATGGATGCCGGTGGTGGGCGCGCTCACCGTCCGCTATCGTCGTCCCCTCGATCCGTTCGACCGGTATCGCGTGGACACCCGGATGCTCTGTTGGGACGAGAAGTGGTTCTATCTCGAGCAGCGGTTCGTACGGCAGGGCTCGGTGGTCTCCATCGCCTTCGTCAAGGGGCTCTTCCAGAGCCCGGGCGGGCCGGTGTCGCCCACGGACATCGTCCGCGCAGCCGGATTCGAGATCGCATCGCCGCCGATGCCGGAGGCCGTCTCCCTCTGGCAGCGGTCGGAGGCCGCCATGCTGGAGACCCCCGTGCACGCCGCGGTGGAGGCATGAGCTCAATCTCCCATACCCTCCTGACCCCCTGATCATGCACCCTGACCTGGAGACCATCGAGACGCCCGCGGCCGTGGTGGAGCTGGACCGCATGGAGGCCAACCTCCGGCGCGTGGCGGAGTATTGCCGCACGCACGGGTTGGCCTGGCGCCCGCACGTGAAGACGCACAAGTCCCCGTGGCTGGCTGCGGCCCAGATCCGCGCGGGCGCGGTCGGTGTGACGGTGGCCACGCCGCGGGAGGCCGAGGTCATGGCGGAGTCGGTCGAGGAGATGCTCCTTGCCTACCCGCCGGTCGGCGCCACCAAGCTCGCCCGGCTCATGGCGCTTCCTGCCGGGGTGCGGCTCACCGTGGGGCTCGATTCGCGCGCGGCGCTCGAGGGGCTGTCCGCGGCCGCGCGGGAGGCGGGGCGCACCGTCGGCGTGGTGGTGGAGATCGACGTGGGGATGGGGCGGGTCGGCGTCCAGACGCCGGACGATGCCGTGGCGCTGGCCCGCGAGGCGGCGGAGGCCACGGCGGCCGAATACCGCGGGATCATGTTCTATCCCGGGCACATCCGCAGCCACGTCGATGCGCAGGGAGGTGAGATCCGCGCGGTCAACGACCGACTCGGTCCCGTCCTGGAGGCGCTCGGGTCGGCAGGGCTTGCCCCGGACATCGTGAGCGGCGGCTCGACACCCACCCTCTGGCGCTCGCACGAGTTCGAGGGGCTCACGGAGGTACGGCCGGGGACGAACATCTTCAACGACCGCACGACCGCCGAGGTCGGCGCCTGCGGCTCGGACGAGTGCGCCTACACGGTGCTGGCGACGGTGGTGAGCACCTCCGTCCCCGGCCAGGCTGTGGTCGATGCCGGCTCCAAGGCCCTCGCCAAGGAGGAGCTGCGCGCAGCGGGCGGTGGCTACGGTGTGGTCGCCGGCCGGCCCGAAGTAGCGGTGAAGGCCGTCTCCGAGGAGCACGGCATCCTGGACCTGTCCGCTACGGAGTGGCGACCGGAGGTGGGAAGTCGGGTCCGGATCGTCCCGAACCACGTCTGCGTCTCGGTCAACCTCCAGGAGTGGGTCCACGGGGTGCGGGACGGGCGGCTGGTCGAGTCGTGGGAGGTGATCGCCCGGGGCCGCTCGTCTCCGGCCGCGGGATGAGCGCTCCGCGGGTCCCCGGACCCGACCCCGGCCTCTGCGGGAGCTGCCGCAATGCGCGGATCGTGGAGACGGGGAAGGGCTCCCGCTTCTACCTCTGCGAGCTCTCCCGCACCGACCCCGCCTTTCCGCGCTACCCCCGCCTCCCGGTGCTGCGCTGCCGGGGGTACCGGGCGGCGGAGGAGCGCTGACCGTGAGCCGGCCGCCTTGCCGGTGTCGGTGGGTGGGATAAGTTTGATCCCATGCCTGCCACCCTGATCGCCCCGCCCGTCCGCCGCTGGGAGTTCCCGCCGGCCGCGGACCGGGATGCCGTCTCCCGGCTCGCGGGGAGCCTGAGCCTGCCGGACACGCTCTGCTCCCTCCTGGTCGGCCGCGGATTCGGCGACGAGGGGGCGGCGCGCGGCTATCTCAGGCCCACCGTCGACCATCTCCACGACCCGGCCCTGCTGGCGGGGATGGGTGACGCGGTCGCGCGCCTTTCGAGCGCGATCGACGCGAGCGAGCGAATCCTCGTCCACGGGGACTACGACGTGGACGGCATCTGCACCACCGTCATCCTCGTCCGGACGCTCCGGATGCTGGGAGCGGAGGCAATCCCCTTCGTGCCCCACCGTCTGCGACACGGCTACGACCTGACCAATGCCGGGGTGGCCGAGGCCGAGCGCGTCGGGGCGGGGGTGATCCTGACGGGCGACTGCGGGATCGTGGCGCACGAGGCGGTGGAGGAGGCGCGCCGGGCCGGCATCGACGTGGTGGTCACCGACCACCACACCCCGGCGGCGTCGCTCCCGGCGGCAGCGGCCGTGGTCAATCCAAACCGGGCTGATTGCAGCTACCCGTTCAAGGGGTTGTGTGGCGCGGCGGTGGCCTTCAAGCTGGCGCTCGCGCTGGGTGCCGAGCGCGGGGTGCCGGCGGAGCGGCTCTACGCCTTCCTCGACCTGGTGGCCGTAGCCACGGTGGCCGACCTGGTGCCCCTCGCCGACGAGAACCGCATGCTCGTGCGCTGGGGGCTGCGCGTGCTGCGGGAGACGCCGAACGTCGGCATGCGCGCCCTCCTCGCGCGCGCCGGCCTGGACGGGAAGGTGGGGGCGGGACAGGTCGGCTTCGTTCTGGCCCCGCGCATCAACGCCATCGGTCGGCTGGGGGATCCGATGACCGCGGTGCGGCTGCTGCTCACCGAGGACCCGGGCGAGGCGAAGGAGCTGGCCGATGCGCTGGAGTCGGAGAACCGCCGCCGGCGCGAGGTCGACAGGGAGACCTTCCGCCAGGCGATGGAGGTGCTGGAGCGAGACTTCGATCCGGAGCGGGACCGCGGGGTGGTGCTGGGAGACGCGCGCTGGCACCCTGGGGTGATCGGCATCGTGGCCTCCCGGGTGGCCGAGCGCGTCCACCGCCCGACCGTGCTGGTGGCGCTCGAGGGCGAGGAGGCCCGCGGCAGCGCCCGCTCCGTCCCGGGGTTCGATCTGTACGCCGCCATCGCCGCCTGCGCCGGCCATCTGACCCGCTTCGGCGGGCATCGGGCGGCAGCCGGCTGCTCGCTCCGCGCCGACCGGCTCGATGCCTTCCGCCGGGACTTCGATGCGCACGCCCGCTCGGCGATGCGGGAGGAGCACCTCTCCCCGCG
>SKRI01000158.1 GCA_007118565.1 Gemmatimonadota bacterium
ACCGCCTGAGCGGGCGCGGGTCGCCTCCGGCTCGCCGTACGAGGCGCGGATCGGCTTCTGCCGCGCGATCCGCAGCGGGAACCGCGTGCTCGTCAGCGGCACCGCTCCGATCCGGCCGGCCGGCAGCTGCCCCGACGATGCCGAGCAGCAGGCGGATCGCTGCTTCGAGATTATCCTGGACGCGCTCGGAGATCTGGGCGCGGGCGCGGAGCATGTGGTCCGCACCCGCACGTACCTCTGCGACGCCGCGGACTGGGAAGCAGTCGGCCGCGCCCACGGCCGGATCTTCCGGGATCATCGCCCGGCCAGCACGATGGTCGTGGTCGCCGGTCTGCTCGACCCGCGCTGGAAGGTCGAGATCGAGGCGGAAGCCGAGATCGCCTAGCCCGTGCGCGTAACCTTCCTCGGAACCGCGGCCGCCCGGCCCACCGTCCGCCGCAACGTCAGCGCGATCCATCTCCAACGCGAGGGGGAGCACTTCCTCTTCGACTGCGGAGAGGGGACGCAGCGCCAGATGATGCGCTACGGCACCGGCTTCGCCATCGACGACATCTTCTTCAGCCACCTGCATGCCGACCACTTCCTCGGCGTCATCGGGCTGCTGCGGACGATGGGGCTTCAGGACCGCAGCGAGCCGATCCGTCTCTGGTGCTCGCGCGGGAGCGAAGGAATCCTGCGCCAGGCGGTGAACCTGGGGGTGGAGCGGGTCCCCTTCGCAGTCTCGATCACCGGTCTGGAGCCGGGAGATGACGTCGTCCGGGAGGGATACCGCATCCACCCCTTTGCTACGGACCACCGCATGAAGAGCCTCGGCTACGCGGTGATCGAGGATGAGCGGCTCGGCCGCTTCGATCCGGAGCGCGCCAGGGAGATGGGGATTCCAGAGGGGCCGCTCTGGGGAAGGCTTCACCGCGGCGAAGCGATCGAGGTGGACGGCCGCACCGTCACTGCCGAGGACCTCGTCGGTCCCTCCCGGCCGGGACGGAAGGTGGTGTACACTGGCGACACCAAGCCGAGCGACTCGATTGTCGAGGTGGCGCGGGGCGCCGACCTCCTGATCCACGAGGCGACGTTCGTGGAGGAGGAGGCGGATCGGGCGCGGGCCACCGGCCATTCCACGGCGCGGGAAGCGGCTCGCGTGGGAGAGCGGGCCGGCGCGCTCCGCCTTGCCCTCACGCACATCTCCCCCCGCTACGCCGACGATCCGCGCCGCCTGGAGCGGGAGGCGCGCAAGGTCTTTCCGGAGGCGATCATTGCCCGGGACGGGCTCGTGATCGAGGTGCCGTACCCAGCATAGCGGCTGCCAGAGTGGCCGCCTCGCGCTCCGGACTTTTTCGGTGACCGCCATTCCGGCGGGCTTCGGCGGGGCACGTCTCGTGCTCCTTCTGTCAGCCACGCCCCGGCCTTGAGAAGGGCCGGTACATCGGTTAGCTTCGTCTCACTGCTGGCACTCACCAGACGAGAGTGCTAACAACCATCCACCCACAATTTCGTACGGAGGTCCCACACAAATGGCAACCGCGACAGAAGCCAAGGTCAAGCCGCTCGCCGATCGAGTGGTCATCAAGCCGCTCGAGGAGACCGAGCAGATGAAGGGCGGCCTGTACATTCCCGACACGGCGAAGGAGAAGCCGCAGCAGGGTGAGGTCGTGGCCGTCGGGCCCGGCAAGCTCACCGACGAGGGCAAGCGGGTCGACCCCGAGCTCTCCATCGGCGACAAGGTTCTCTACGGGAAGTACAGCGGAACAGAGGTCACGATCGAGGATGAGCAGTACCTGATCCTGCGGGAGTCCGACGTTCTCGCCATCGTTTCGTAAACACTGCAGTAACCCTCATCAACGACATTCCAGGAGGATAACCAGATATGGCTGCCAAGGATCTCGTATTCAACACCGAAGCTCGGGCCGGGCTCAAGCGCGGTGTCGACAAGCTCGCGGAGGCCGTCAAGGTCACCCTCGGCCCCAAGGGCCGGAACGTGGTCATCGACCGGAAGTTCGGATCGCCGACCATTACGAAGGACGGCGTAACCGTCGCCAAGGAGGTCGAGCTCGAGGACCCCGTGGAGAACATGGGCGCGCAGATGGTGAAGGAGGTCGCGACCAAGACGTCCGACGTCGCCGGTGACGGAACGACCACGGCCACCGTTCTGGCCCAGGCCATCTTCCGCGAAGGCCTCAAGAACGTGACGGCCGGTGCCAACCCGATGTCGATCAAGCGCGGCATCGACCAGGCCGTGGAGAAGGTCGTCGCTGAGCTCAAGAGCCTCTCGGTCGAGACGGGCGGCAAGAAGGAGATCGCGCAGGTCGGCTCCATCTCCGCGAACAACGACGAGGAGATCGGCAACCTGATCGCCGAAGCGATGGAGAAGGTCGGCAAGGACGGCGTCATCACCGTCGAGGAGGCCAAGGGCCTCGAGACGGAGCTGGACACGGTCGAGGGAATGCAGTTCGACCGCGGTTACCTGTCGCCGTATTTCGTGTCGGATCCGGATCGTATGGAGGCCGTGCTCGAGGATGCATACATCCTGATCCACGACAAGAAGATCTCCACGATGAAGGATCTTCTTCCGGTCCTCGAGAAGGTGGCCCAGCAGGGCAAGCCGCTCGTGATCATCGCCGAGGACATCGAAGGTGAGGCTCTGGCCACCCTCGTGGTCAACAAGCTTCGTGGAACGCTGAAGGTCGCGGCGGTGAAGGCCCCTGGCTTCGGCGATCGTCGCAAGGCCATGCTGCAGGACATCGCGGTATTGACCGGCGGACAGGTCGTCTCCGAGGAAGTCGGCTTCAAGCTCGAGAACGCCGTGCTTTCCGACCTCGGACAGGCCAAGCGGATCGTCATCGACAAGGACAACACCACCATCGTCGACGGCGCCGGTAAGGACGACGCCATCAAGGGGCGCATCTCCGAGATCCGCAGCGCGATCGACAAGTCCACCTCGGACTACGATTCGGAGAAGCTGCAGGAGCGTCTGGCGAAGCTCGCCGGCGGCGTGGCGATCATCAACGTCGGGGCGGCGACCGAGACGGAGATGAAGGAGAAGAAGGCCCGCGTCGAGGATGCGTTGCACGCAACCCGTGCGGCCGTCGAAGAAGGGATCGTTCCCGGAGGCGGTGTCGCGCTTCTGCGGGCACAGTCCGCCCTCAAGGAGTTCACCCTCGAGGATCATGACGAGAACGTCGGAATCCGTATCGTCGAGCGGGCGCTCGAGGAGCCGATCCGTCAGATCGTGCGGAACGCCGGTCAGGAGGGCTCGATCGTGGTGGCCAAGGTTCGTGAGAACAGCGGCAACTACGGCTACAATGCCCGGACCGACAAGTACGAGGACCTGGTCGCGGCAGGCGTGATCGACCCGACCAAGGTGACCCGGACCGCGCTGCAGAACGCTGCGTCCATCTCCAGCCTCCTGCTCACCACCGAGGCGGTGGTCGTCGAGCATCCGGAGGAGGAGTCGGCCGGCGGCGGCGGTGGCGGCGGCATGCCGGGTGGCATGGGCGGCATGGGAGATATGTACTAGGCCGCAAGGCGAGGTACGGCGGAGCGGCTCCGGCCGCTCCGCCACTCCCGGGCCCCGCTTCCTCGAAAGAGGAAGCGGGGCCTCTGCTTTCCCACCCCTCCGGTTGGCACCGTGCCATGGATCCTCTACATTCGAACGCATGTTGAACAGCGCGCAGGAACGAGCCGATCGATGCTCATCCCGTCGCCCGTCGCGTACGGGTTTTTTACCCGACATGAACGCTCCGGAGCTCCGGAACGACGAGAACTGATATGACCCAGCAGGCGGAGAAGAAGGCGGAGGTCCGGATCACCCTTCCCGACGGCTCGGTGCGCGAGGTGCCGCGCGGCACCACCGTGCGCGGTGTGGCGGAGAGTATCGGCCCCGGGTTGGCGCGGGCGGCCCTGGCGGGGCGGGTGGATGGGGAGATGGTCGATCTGAAGACGCCGATCACGGCGGACGCGCGGGTCGAGATCGTGACCGACCGGGACGACGACGCCCTCCCGCTCCTCAGGCACTCGGCCGCGCACGTCATGGCCACGGCCGTCCGCGCCCTTCGCCCGGAGGCGCACATCGGTTTCGGTCCGGCCATCGATACCGGTTTCTACTATGATTTCGAGGTCGATCGCCCCTTCTCGACCGACGAGCTGGAGCGGATCGAGGAGGAGATGGGCCGTGTCGTGGAAAGCGACGACCCCTTCGAGCGCCGCGAGGTGACGAGGGAGGAGGCGCGCGAGCTCTTCCGGGACGATCCGCTCAAGCTTGAGCGGCTGGAGGAGTTCACCGAGGGGGAGACGATCTCGGTCTACCGGAACGGTCCGTTCCTGGACCTCTGCCGCGGACCCCATCTCCCCACCACCGGGAGACTGAAGCACTTCAGGCTGCTGCACACCGCCGGCGCCTACTGGCGCGGCGACGAGAGCCGACAGATGCTTCAGCGCATCTACGGGACGGCCTTCTTCTCTGAGAAGGAGCTGGCGAAGCACCTCGAGCGCCTTGAGGAGGCGCGCAAGCGGGACCACCGGGTGGTTGGCCCCCGCCTCGGTCTTTTCACCATCGACGAAAAGGTGGGGCAGGGGCTCATCCTCTGGAAGCCGAAGGGTGCGGTCATCCGGCAGGAGCTGCAGGAGTTCATCTCCGGGCATCTGACCCGCCAGGGGTACAGCCAGGTGTTCACCCCTCACATCGGCAAGCTCGACCTCTACCGGACGAGCGGGCACTATCCGTATTACGCCGACAGCCAGTTTCCCCCGCTTATCGAGAGCGACCAGATGGAGCGGCTCGCGGACGAGGGGACGAGCTGCTCCGAGCTCGCCAACCGGATGCAGGAGGGCGAGGTCCAGGGGTACATGCTGAAGCCGATGAACTGCCCGCACCACATCCGCATCTTCGACTCGGATGCGCACAGCTATCGGGATCTACCGGTCCGGCTGGCCGAGTTCGGAACGGTGTACAGGTGGGAGCAGAGCGGGGAGCTGGGCGGCATGACGCGGGTACGCGGCTTCACGCAGGACGACGCCCACATCTTCTGCACCGAGGAGCAGGTTGCGGACGAGATCAATGGCTGCCTCGAACTGGTGAAGATCATCCTCGGCACCCTTGGGATGGAGGACTACCGGGTGCGCGTGGGTCTCCGAGACCCGGACAGCACGAAGTACGTGGGTGAGCCGGAGCAGTGGGACCGCGCCGAAGCGGCGTGCCGCGATGCCGCGGACCGGCTTGGTGTCCCGTATTCGGCGGAGCCGGGCGAGGCGGCCTTTTACGGGCCGAAGATCGATTTCGTGGTGCGCGACGTCATCGGGAGGGAGTGGCAGCTCGGCACCGTGCAGGTCGACTATACCCTCCCCGAGCGGTTCGACCTGTCCTACACCGGCGCCGACAACAAGCCGCACCGGCCGGTGATGATCCACCGCGCGCCCTTCGGGTCGATGGAGCGCTTCATCGGCGTGCTCATCGAGCACTTCGGCGGCGAGTTCCCCCTCTGGCTGTCCCCCGTCCAAATCGTGGTCCTGCCGATCTCGGACGAGCAGGCGGAGGCCGCCCGGGAGATGGCTGTCGAGCTGAAGGAGGCGGGTCTGCGCGTGGAGGTCGACGATCGCAACGAGACGCTCAACTACCGGATCCGGGATGCAGAGAAGGCCCGGATCCCCTACATGGCGGTGCTCGGGGGGCGGGAGGTTGAGGCGGGAACGGCTGCGGTGCGTACCCGGGGCGCGGGGCGGAAGCAGCAGATCCTCGCCCGCGACGACTTTAGCGCTCGCCTGCTGGAGAAGGACCGCACCCGGTCCGTGGAGCTCGCGCTCGGGGAGTGACCTCCGGGGGAACGGAGTCTTCTCGATGGAGGGGCTCCGCGCGGACTCCACATTGACACCGGATGGGTGATCGGGTAGCTTTCGACTCGAAAACATGGCAAGCAGGGGGAATCCCCCTCACCTTCCGGCCCGCGATTCGCTCGCGGTGCCCCCGGGTTCGTTGAGCGAACAGCGCCTCGCGGCGCTGTTCGTATTGCGGCGAATCCGGGATCGGATTCGCCGTTTTTGTCTTCCACGAGATAGGAGCCGAGGGCCATCAACGACAGAACTCGCATCAACAATCAGATTCGCGTCAGTCCCGTCCGGCTGATTGACAACGAGGGAGAGCAGGTCGGCATCGTACCGATCGAGCGTGCCCGGGAGTTGGCGGACGAGGCGGGGATGGATCTGGTCGAGGTGGCGCCGATGGCGCGCCCCCCGGTGTGCCGGATCATGGATTACGGCAAGTTCAAGTACGAGGAGCAGCGGGCGGCGCGTGAGGCGCGCAAGAAGCAGCACCAGGTCCAGATCAAGGAGGTGAAGATGCGCCCCGGGATCGAGGACCACGACTTCGAGTTCAAGATGCGGCACGCGAAGCGGTTCCTGGAGGAAGGGAACAAGGTGAAGCTGACCATGATGTTCCGGGGTCGGCAGATGGCACACCCGGAGATCGGCAGGGAGGTGCTCGTCCGGGTCGCGGACGAGCTCGAGGATCTCGGCAAGGTGGAGTCGAACCCGAAGATGGAAGGCCGGAGCATGACCATGATTCTGGTTCCCAACAAGTGATCATCGAGACCCGTGCCCTCAGAACCGGGTGCAGGGTCGAGCAAAGGAGAGCGATATGCCGAAGATGAAGACGCACCGTGGTGCGGCCAAGCGGATCAAGAAGACCGGCTCGGGCAAGCTCAAGAGGATGCGGGCAATGAAGAGCCACATCCTCACCAAGAAGTCCCCGAAGCGGAAGCGGCGCCTGCGGAAGGCGACGCTCGTCTCCGGGCCGGATCAGAAGCGCATGAAGCGACTTCTGGCAAAGTAACCATTCCCCGGTCCGGAACGCGGGCACGCGGGTCCGAACCGGCCGCTACCAATTCGGAGGTATCATGTCACGTGTCAAATACAACGTCGCCCGCACCAAGCGACGGAAGCGGATTCTCAAGGACGCCAAGGGCTACTTCGGGAAGCGGAAGAATCTGTACAAGACCGCGAAGGAGTCGGTCGAGCGCGCCTGGCGGAATTCGTACCGCGACCGCAAGCTGCGGAAGCGCGACTTCCGCCGGCTCTGGATCGTCCGCATCAACGCGGCGTCCCGCCAGCACGATCTTTCCTACTCCCGCTTCATGAACGGTCTCAAGACGGCCGGGGTGGAGATCGACCGGAAGCAGCTCGCCGATCTCGCTGTTCGCGATCCGAACGGGTTCGCCGAGCTGGTCGGGGTGGCGAAGAGCTCGCTCGACTGATCTCCGGTCGTGGTTGAGGGGCGGAAGGCGCCGGGGAGGCTCTCCCCGGCGCCTTCGTCGTTTGGGACGGGGTGGCCAAACCCGCTCCGGACGCGCACATTGGGCCCCGGTGGGAAGACCTGCACGACGGAAGGAGGGCGATGAGCGAAGAACTTCTCGGGCAGCTCGACCGGCTCGAAGCGGAGGGACGGGAGGCGATTCGGCGGGCGGACACGCCCGACGATCGCGAGGAGGTGCGCGTGCGGTTTCTGGGGCGGAAGGGCAGGCTGACCGGCGTCCTCCGCCAGCTGGGCACGATCTCCCCCGAGCTGCGGCCAGTGGTGGGAGCGCGTGCGAACGAGGTGAAGGAGGCGCTCTCGGAGCTGATCGACGCGGCGTCCGCGAAGGCCGACTACGCCGGTGCCGAGGAGCCGATCGACCTCTCCCTGCCGGGACGGCGGCCATGGCAAGGCGGCCGACATCCGGTGACCCTGGTGGTGGAGGAGATCTGCGAGATCTTCCGTGAGCTGGGATTCGTCCGGGCGGCTGGGCCGGAGGCCGAGACCACCTGGTACAACTTCACCGCGCTCAACATCCCCCTCGATCATCCCGCGGCGGACATGCACGACACCTTCTTCCTCGGGAAGGACGTCGTGCTGCGGACGCACACCTCGCCGGTGCAGGCCCGCGTGATGGAAACCCACGAGCCGCCCATCCGGGTGGTCGTGCCGGGCATGGTCTATCGCCGCGATCCCTTCGACGCCTCCCATGCCCCCGGGTTCGAGCAGATCGAGGGGCTGGCCGTGGACGAGGGGATCACCTTCGTCGATTTCAAGGCCACGATCCGGGCGTTTGTCGAGCGGTTCTTCGGGCCGGATACGAAGACGCGCTTCCGCCCCTCCTACTTCCCCTTCACCGAGCCCTCCGCGGAGGTGGACGTCGGCTGTCAGATCTGCGGGGGACATGGGTGCAGCGCGTGCAAGGGAACGGGGTGGATGGAGATCATGGGGGCGGGTATGGTCCATCCGGCCGTCTTCGAGAACGTGGGATACGATTCGGACCGCTACACCGGCTTCGCCTTCGGCATGGGACCCGCCCGGATCGCCATGCTCCGCTACCGGATCCCGGACATCCGCCTCCTCTACGAGAGCGACGTCCGCTTCCTCGAGCAGTTCGCCTGAAGCGCTCCAACGCGGGCTCCTGATCCGCGCAACCCGACGCATCATCGACGTGACCGCCGCGCTGTCATGAACCTCTCATTTCGCTGGCTGCGGGAGATCGCTCCCTCGATCGACGCCTCACCTGCCGTGGTGGCGGAGCGTCTGGCCATGCTGGGCGCCCCGGTCGACGACTCCGTGTCTCTGGGCGGCGGGCTCGCCGACATCCGGGTGGGACGCGTACGAGAGGTGCGCGAGCATCCGAACGCGGACCGCCTGCGCCTCTGCCTGGTGGAGGGCGGCGCGGAGCCGGTGCAGGTGGTCTGCGGCGCGACCAACGTGAAGGAGGGGGCGTACTATCCCTTCGCGCCGGTCGGCTCGACCCTCCCCGGCGGAATGAAGCTCAAGAAGGTGAAGTTGCGGGGCGAGGCCTCCGAGGGAATGCTCTGCTCCGCGCGCGAGCTCGAGCTCGGCCGCGACCACGAGGGGATCATGACCCTGCACGGGGAGTGGACGCCCGGGACGCCGTTCGTGGAGGCGCTCGGTCTCGACGACACCCGCCTGGTGATCGACGTCACCCCCAACCGGCCGGATCTCCTCTCGCACGTCGGGGTCGCCGCCGAACTGGCTCCGGGCGGGCGCGTGGATGTCTCCCTTCCACCCTTCCCGGGCGATGCCGACGGTCGGGGGACCGCCTTCGCGGAGGAGGCGACGGAGGGGGCCACGGGCGGCGTAGCGGTGCGGATCGAGGAGGCGGAGCTCTGCCCACGCTACCTCGGAGCCGTGGTGGATGGCGTCCGCATTGCCCCCTCCCCGGAGTGGCTGGCGACGCGGATCCGCGCTGTGGGCGGTCGTCCCGTCAACAATGTGGTGGACGCCACCAACTACGTGCTCAATGAGCTCGGCCAGCCGCTGCACGCTTTCGACCTGGACCGGCTCGCGGGCAACACCGTGATCGTCCGACGCGCCCGGGCGGGCGAGTCGATCCGCACCCTCGACGGAGAAGAGCGCGATCTCGAATCGGGCGAGCTGGTGATCGCGGACGGTGAACGACCGGTCGCGCTCGCGGGAGTCATGGGGGGTGAGGAATCCGAGGTGGGGGAGGGCACCACCCGCCTCTTCCTGGAGTGCGCCATCTTCGATCCGGGGACGGTTCGGGCGTCCGCCCGCGGCCACAACCTCTCGTCGGACGCCTCGTACCGGTTCGAGCGCGGGGTGGACCCGGAGGGCGCCCGCCGGGCGCTCGAGCGTGTCGTCTCCCTGATCCGCAGTGTGGCGGGGGGAACGGTGACCGACCCCGCGCTCGATCTGGCCCCCCGACCCTTCGAGCGGCCGCGCATCACCCTGCGTCCGGAGAGGGTCGAGGCGCTGCTGGGGGTGGAGGTCGGCGAGGGGGAAATATCCTCTCTGCTCGAGCCGATCGGTTTCGGAATCGGCAGGGAAGGGGAGGCGCTGGAGGTATCGGTTCCCGGGATCCGATCCGATGTCACCCGCGAGGTCGACCTCATCGAGGAGATTGCCCGCAGGCGCGGCTACGACACCTTCCCGGACGAGATTCGACCCTTCCGTCCCGGCACCGGCACCCTCCGGGACGACGTCGGCCTCCGCGTGGAGGACCGGGTGCGGGACATCTTCGTGAGGCTCGGTTTCCTGGAGGCGCGCACGACCGCCTTCGCGCCGGCCGCCGACTCCCGCGTGCCTCTCCTGCACCCGCTCTCCGCCGAGGAGAGCCATCTTCGCGCCACCCTCCGGGACGAGCTGCTGCGCCGGATCGAGTTCAACATGGCGCGCGGGAACCGCGATGTGCGGCTCTTCGAGGTCGGCACCGTTTTCCTTCCCTCGGATGAGGCGCGCCCGGCGGAAGCGCGGCACGTGGCTGCGGTGATAACCGGCGGGCGGGCTCCCGGCCACTGGTCCGCCAAGGCTGAAGCGTGGGATGCCTGGGACCTCCGCGGGCTGCTGGAGGAGGCGGGTGGGTCGCTCTACCCGGCGGCGCGCGTCGAGCCGGCCGGTGAGGATGCGGGGGAGTTCGTTGCGGCGCGCGCCTGGCGGCTGATCGACGAGGCGGGCGCCGTGCTCGGGCTGGCCGGGAAGGTTCCCCCGGGAAGGCTCGACCTCCCGGAGTGGGCCGGCGAGGTCTGGGGGATGGAGATCCGGCTCGACAACGCATCCCCGGAGCGGGAGCTAGTCTACACTCCGATTCCGGCCTACCCCGCGGTGGAGCGCGACGTAGCCCTGCTCGCCCCGACCGAGGTTCCGGCCGACGCGATTCGCACGTTGATCCGCGAGGTCTCGGGGGACATGCTCGAGCGGGTCGATCCCTTCGACGTGTACGAGGGAGAGGGGATTCGCGGAGGACAGCGCAGCATCGCCTGGACGCTCCGCTTCCGGAGCCTGGAGCGGACGCTCACCGACAGGGAGGTGGAAACCGTCCTGGACGAGGTCCTCTCCGCCCTCGACGATCGGCTGGGCGTGCGGCTGCGGAAGTGAGCGGCTCCTCGTGCCGGTGAGCCGCTCCCCCGATTGGGCGAGGCTCGAGCGTGCCGCGGACGATGCGCTCTCCGCCCTCGATGGATGGCGCTCCCGCGCCCTCGAAGCCGAGGCCGAGCTCTCCCGCCTGAGGGAGGTGCTGGAAGGAATCGCCTCCGAGCCCCTCCCGGAGGAGGAGGCGCGCGGCCTCAGGGCGGAGAACGCGGCGTTACGCGCCCGCATGGCCGAGGCCCATAAGCGTATCACCCGGCTCGTGTCCCGCATGTCTTCCCTGCACACCGACGGATGAGCGATCCCACCCACACGGTCACCGTCAAGATCGCCGGTGAGTCGCACACCCTGCGATCCGGCGTTTCCCCGGAGCACACCCGCGAGGTGGCCGCCTACCTCGACAACACGGTGCGCCGGATGGGTGTTCCGGCGGCCATGGAGCCACATCGGGCCGTCCTGCTGGCCGCGATGACGGTGACCGACGAGCTCTTTCGTGCACGCAGGGAGCTGGAGGAGCTGCGCAGCGAGGTCTCGAGCCGTGCGGAGGCGGTAGCCGGACGTCTCGACGCGGGTACGCGGAACGCCTCCGAGGGGGAGTAGGAGGCGGCCCCCCGTCCTCCCCGCCCCGGGCGACGCCTCCCGGCCGAGACCGCTTGCGGGCCGCGTCAGCGGGATCCTATCTTCGCTCTGGACTCCGAAGTCCATTCGTATCGGTGGCAGGACGGTATCTGCCACCTTTTTCGTGCAAATCCCCCGGTCCGGACGGACCTCGACGGGCGGCTGCCGCACCGGCTCGCGTCGGCATGCAGCCCCGCGCCGGTGCATCGCCGACCCTGTCGGCGGCCGTCCCGGACCGGCCTGAAATAAAATCGCTATGGAGATCTTGTGGATCGTCGCTGCGGCCGTGGCCGTCGGCGCCGGGTTCGCGGTCGGCCGGATGGCCGAGCGCCGGGCCATGCGTCGGCGTCGCGCCACCGCCGAGGAGGAGGCCGAGCGAATCCTGGCGTCCGCACGCCAGGACGCCGAGACCGTCAGGAAGTCGGGGCTGCTCTCCGGGAAGGAGGAGGCCTTCCGCGCCAAGGAGGAGTGGGAGCGCGAGGAAGCACGCCGGCGCGAGGAGGTGGAGCGCGCGGAGCGGCGGATCGAGGAACGGGAGGAGGCGCTCGATCGCAAGTTCCACCTCCTGGACGAGAAGCGCGAGGCCCAGGACGAGCGGGCGGAGGCGCTGGCTGCCCGGGAGGGGGCGCTCGACCAGCGCGCCGAGGAGACCGAGGACCGGCGGCGGGAGGTGACGAAGAAGCTCGAGGCGCTGGCGGGAATGAACGAGGACGAGGCCCGCAAGGTGCTCCTCAGGACCTTCGAGGAGGAGGTGCGCGCCGAGGCGGCGAACCATGTCCGCCAGGTACGGGAGGAGGCGCGGCGTGACGCCGAGCGGGAGGCGAAGAAGATCGTGGCGCTCTCGATCCAGCGCATCGCGGCCGAGCAGACGGCGGAAACGACGGTGTCGGTGGTCTCGCTCCCCTCGGACGACATGAAGGGGCGCATCATCGGACGCGAGGGTCGCAACATCCGGGCTTTCGAGCAGCTAACCGGGATCGACGTGATCGTCGACGACACGCCCGAGGCGGTCGTCCTCTCCGGGTTCGACCCGGTCCGGCGGGAGGTGGCGCGCATTTCCCTGGAGAAACTGGTGGCGGACGGGCGCATCCACCCCGGCCGCATCGAGGAGGTCGTGGAGAAGAGCCGCCGCGACGTGGACGAGAAGATGCGCGAGTCGGCCGAGGAGATCCTCTACGAGCTCGGCATCCACGGCGTCCACCCCGAGATCGTGCGAGTCCTCGGCCGGCTCAAGTTCCGCAGCTCCTACGGACAGAACCAGCTGCAGCACGCCAAGGAGGTCGCGCTCCTGGCCGGGAACATGGCCGCGGAGATGGGGCTGGACGTGTCCATGGCCAAGCGGATGGGCATCCTGCACGACGTGGGGAAGGGGCTGACTCACGAGCAGGAGGGGACGCACGTCGAGCTCGGCTGGAACCTTTGCAAGAAGCACGGAGAATCGCCGTATGTCCTGAACGCCATCCGGGCGCACCACGACGAGGAGCCCCACCACTACGCCGAGACCTTCCTGGTCTCGGCGGCGGACGCCATCTCCGGTTCGCGTCCGGGCGCCCGCCGCGAGACCTTCGAGAGCTACGTGAAGCGGCTCGAGAAGCTCGAGGAGATCGCCACCAGCTTCCCGGGGGTGGAGCGGTGCTTCGCCGTCCAGGCCGGACGCGAGCTGCGCGTCATGGTCACGCCGGACAAGATCTCCGACGAGGAGATGGCCCGGCTGGGGGAGGAGACGGCCCGGCGCATCGAGGACGAGCTCCAGTACCCGGGACAGATCAAGGTGGTGGTGGTGCGGGAGACGCGGTCGGTGAACTTCGCCCGATGAGCGGAGCCCGCATCCTGGACGGCCGGGCGCTGAGCGCGGAGCTCCGGGCCGGGATCGTCACGGAGGTCGAGGAGCTGCGCGCCGAGGGGCTCGTTCCCGGTCTCGCCGTCGTGCTGGTGGGAGACGACCCTGCCAGCGCGGTCTATGTGAGCATGAAGGCCAGGGCCTGTCACAAGGCCGGGATGACCGACCGCACGGTCCGACTGCCGGCGGACATCTCCCGTGACGACCTCTTCGACCGCATCGACGCGCTCAACGCTGACCCTGCGATCCACGGGATCCTCGTGCAGCTCCCTCTCCCGCCGCACCTCGATCCCAAGGCGGTGCTGGAGCGGATCAGGCCGGAGAAGGATGTCGACGGCTTCCACCCGCTCAACGTGGGCCGCACCTTCGTCGGCGATTACGCGCACGGCTTCGCGCCCGCCACCCCGGCGGGGATCGTGGAGCTGCTCCGGCATCACGATATCCATACCCACGGCCGGCATGTGGTGGTGGTGGGCCGCAGCCTGATCGTGGGCAAGCCGTTGGCCGCTCTCATGGGCGCCCCGGGATTCAACGCCACCATCACCCTCACCCACCGGCACACCCGCGGGCTGGCTGCGATCACCCGTATGGCCGACATTCTGGTGGTGGTGGTCGGCAAGCCAAAGCTCATCACCCGCGACATGGTGAAGCCGGGCGCCACGGTGATCGACGTCGGCATCAGCCGTATCGGTGGGGAGGGGGCTGACGACAAGCCGCGGGTGGTGGGAGATGTGGACTTCGAGGCGGTCCGCGAGGTGGCAGGCGCCATCACCCCGGTTCCGGGCGGCGTTGGCCCCATGACCATCACCATGCTCATGCGCAACACGCTGGAGGCTGCGCTCCGCATCCACCGGGGCAGCCACCGCCCCGTGCTGGCGGGAACGGCGTGAGCTGGGACCTCTTCAGCTCGGTCGAGAAGGACGCCGCGGAGGCGCCCGGGTCCGAGGGGCAGGAAGGCGGCGTCACCGGCGGGGTGCGCGCCTGGAGCGTTTCCGAGGTGAACGCCGCCGCGCGTGAGCTGCTGGAGGGAAGCCTGCCCCCGCTCTGGATCACCGGGGAGATCGCCAACCTCACCCGCGCCCGCTCGGGGCATATCTACTTCTCCGTCCGGGACGAGGAGGCCCAGCTCCGCTGCGTGCTCTGGCGTGACCAGGCCTCGCGCCTCCCCATGGCGCCCGAGGAGGGGATGGCGGTCCGGGTCCACGGCCGAGTGACCCTCTACACGCGACGGGGCGAGTTCCAGCTCGTCGCGGACCGGCTGGAGGCGGAGGGAGAGGGGCTCTGGAAGCTGGCCTTCGAGCGGCTGCGCGCGCGCCTGGCGGCCGAGGGGCTGCTCGACCCGGCGCGACGCCGGCCGCTTCCCGGCTGGCCAGCCCGGGTGGGAGTCGTAACCTCTCCCTCGGGTGCCGCGCTGCACGACATCATCACGGTTCTCCGGCGGCGGGCGCCGTGGACCGAGATCGTGCTGAGCGGCTGCCGCGTCCAGGGGGAGGGGGCGGCCGGGGAGGTCGCCTGCGCCCTCGACCTCCTCTGCGAGCACGCCGCGGTGGACGTGGTCATCGTCGGACGCGGCGGCGGATCCGTCGAGGATCTCTGGGCCTTCAACGAGGAGGAGGTGGCCCGGGCCATCGCGCGCTGCCCGGTTCCGGTGATCTCGGCGGTGGGGCACGAGACCGACATCACCATCGCCGACCTGGTCGCGGACTTCCGGGCCCCCACCCCCTCGGCCGCGGCCGAGGCGGCGGTGCCGGATGCGTCCGAGGTTCGTGCGCGGGTGCGCGACATCTCCCGTCGCATCGGCGATGCGCTCCGCCGCCGGGGGGAGCGGGAGCGAAAGGAGGTGTCGACCCTCCGCCGCCGGATCGAGCGCGGCGCCCATGGCCTGCTCGAGCGGCGCCGGTCGGCGCTCCGGGGCGTTGCCGCCCGGCTGGACGCCCTCTCCCCGCTCACCACCCTTGCCCGCGGGTACGCCATCCCCACCTCGGAGGGCCGACTCCTCCGGAGCACCGCCGACTTCGAGGTCGGCCAGTCCGTCTCCCTGCGCGTGCGGGATGGACGGGTGGGGTGCCTGGTGCAGGACATCGAACCGGAAACGCCGACATGACGGACATCGAACGTCCCTCCCTCGAATCGCTCCTCCGGCGGCTGGAGGAGATCGCCGACGAACTGGAAACCGGCGACATCTCCCTCGACGACGCCCTCGCCCGCTTCACCGACGGCGTCGAGGCGGTGCGGGCGGCCGAGCGCCTCCTCGACGAGGCGGATGCCCGCGTCGTTCAGCTCGTGGAGAGCGCGGATGGGGTGGAGCTCGCAACGCTCGAAGTCGAGCCGTGACGAAAGCGGTGGAATCCCGGAGCGAGCCCTTCCTGCTCCCCGACTTCTTGCGGGAGGAGCGAGGCCGGGTGGAGGAGGCCCTCCAGACGGTACGCGAGGGTGCCCCGACCGGGACGCCGCTCGGAAAGGCCGCGCATTACGCGCTGGAGACGCGCGGAAAGCGGATCCGTCCCATCCTCTGCTGCGCCGCCTACCGCGCCGTGCGCGGCGGAGAGGTGCCGGAGGCGGTCTACCGCCTGGCATGCGCACTGGAGGTGACGCACACCTACTCGCTGGTTCACGACGACCTTCCCTGCATGGACGACGATGACCTCCGCCGCGGGAGGCCTACCGTCCACCGCGTCTACGGGGTTCCGATGGCCACCCTGGCCGGCGCGGCGCTGGTGCCGCTCGCCGTGGAGGTGCTGATAACGCAAGCGGCCACCCTCGGACTGCGGTCGGAGCGGAGGGAGGCGCTCGTGCGCGAGCTTTGCGAGGCGAGCGGGGCCCGCGGCATGGTGGGCGGACAGTTCCTCGACCTGGAGGCGGAGAGCCGCGCGGTCGATCCGACCGGGCTGGAGGCCATTCACCGCGCCAAGACCGGGGCGCTGCTGCGTGCATCGCTCCGCATCGGGGTGATGACGGCCGAGGGAGGGGACGCGGAACTGGACGCGCTCACCCGCTACGGGGAGGCGCTCGGTCTCGCATTCCAGATCACCGACGACATCCTCGATGAGACGGCGAGCTCCGGCCAGCTCGGCAAGACGGCGGGGAAGGACAGCTCGGTGGGGAAGGCGACCTATCCCGCTCTCTACGGGCTGGAGGGGGCACGCAGTCGGGCCCGGGAGTGCCTCGAGGAGGCCGAAGCAGCCCTTGCCGCGGGGGGGGTGGAGGCGCGCGAGCTGGTGGCGCTCGCGCGCTACGTGGTGGAGCGCACCGCGTAACGCATCCCGGTGGACGGCGTGCGGATTTTCGCTAGATTGTAAGGTTAGGCGTTTCTCCCGGAGTCGTGCCCTTTGCTCGCTCCGGCTCTGTTTCCGTATCCCTCGGTTCTGAGGAAGGAGTACGTTTTGGCGCTTCTCGAGCGAGTCCGCATCCCCTCCGATGTCCGTGCCCTCCCCCGTGAGGAGCTTCGCCCGCTCGCCGACGAGGTCCGGGAGCGGATCGTGGACGTCGTGTCGGCGCACGACGGCGCCCACTTCGGATCCAACCTCGGCACGGTCGAGCTGACCGTGGCGCTCCACCGGATCTTCGACACGCCGCGCGACCAGCTGATCTGGGACGTGGGGCACCAGGCGTATCCGCACAAGGTCCTCACCGGCCGCAACGAGCGGATGCCCACCATCCGGCAGGGGGGCGGCCTTTCCCCGTTCCTCAAGCGGTCCGAGTCCGAGTACGACGTCTTCGGCGCCGGCCACGCCGCCACCTCGATCTCGGCGGCGTGCGGCATCGCGGCGGCCCGCGACCTCAAGGAGGAGGACTTCGAGGTCATCGCGGTGATCGGCGACGGCTCCATGACCTGCGGCCTGGCCTACGAGGCGCTGAACAACGCCGGCCATACCGACCGCGACATGATCGTGGTGCTGAACGACAATCAGATGTCGATCTCCCCGAACGTGGGGGCCATGCACCAGTACCTCACCTCGGTCCGTACCCACCGGCTCTACAACCGTGTCCGCGACGAGGTGAAGCGCCTCATCCACTCCGCTCCCAAGCTCGGCTCGCTGGGCGAGGTGGTCGAGCAGGTGGCCATGCGCGCGGACGATGCGGTGAAGGGGATGATCGTCCCGGGGATGATCTTCGAGGAGCTCGGCTTCCGGTACGTTGGCCCGGTGGACGGGCACGACATCGACCGGCTCGTGGAGACCTTCGACGACGTCCGGGAAATGAAGGGTCCCCGCCTGGTCCATGTGGTGACGACCAAGGGGAAGGGCTTCGGCCCGGCCGAGCAGGATCAGGTCAAGTGGCACGCCCAGGGCGGCTTCGACAAGGAGACGGGCGCCTCGCTCAAGGCCTCCGCAGGCGGCACCCCCAAGTACCAGGCGGTCTTCGGGCAGGCCATCGCCGAGCTGGCACGAACGCGCCCCGAGGTGGTCGCCATCACCGCGGCCATGTCCGGAGGCACGAGCACCGACATCTTCGAGAAGGAGCATCCGGAGCGCTTCTACGACGTGGGGATCGCCGAGGCGCACGGCGTTACCTTCGCCGCCGGTTTGGCCACGCAGGGGATCCGTCCGGTGGTTGCCATCTACTCGACCTTCCTGCAGCGGGCCTACGACTCGATCGTCCACGACATCGCGCTCCAGGACCTGCCGGTGTTCTTCTGCATGGACCGCGCGGGGATCGCCGGCGCGGACGGGCCGACACACCACGGCGGCATCGACATCGCCTACATGCTCGCCGTTCCCGGGATGACGGTCACGGCGCCCAAGGATGCGGACGAGCTCTGCGCGCTGATCCGGCTCGGCACCGAGTGGTCGGGCGGCCCCTTCTGCACGCGGATCCCCCGGGACACCGTGCCGCAGGCGCCCGCCCCGCTCGACGAGATTCCGGAGATCGAGCACGGCAGCTGGGAGACGCTGCGCGAGGGGAGCGACATCGCCCTTCTGGCCGTCGGGACCATGGTAACTCCCTCGCTGGAGGCCGCCGACATCCTGGCCCGCGACGGCGTCTCCGCGTCGGTGGTGAACTGCCGGTTCATCAAGCCTCTCGACGAGGTGACCCTCGAGCGCCTCTTCCCGGCGCACGACACCGTGCTGACGATCGAGGAGGGAACCGTGGTGAACGGCTTCGGCACCTACGTTCGGGGACGGATTCACGAGCGATGGTCCGGGATCCGCTCCGCCTCCATGGGGATGCCGGATGCCTTCATGGAGCACGGTAGCCGCAAGGCGCTGCTGCGCTCCATCGGGCTGGACGCCGAGGGGATCGCCGAGCGCGCCCGCTCCCTCGTCGGCACCGCTGCTCCCGCGCGGGTCCTGGAGAGCGCGTAGCGCGGTAGGTCGATGGCTCAACGCCTGAGCATCTCCCGGGTCGGCGTGGTGGGGCATCCCCGCTACGCCCCGCTCGCCGACGCACTCGACAGGGTCCTGGCCTTCGGGGAACGGCAGGGGTGGGAGATGGCGCCCGAGGAGGCGTTGCGCCCCGCCGGATCGAGCTTCTCCCCCCTCGATCCCTCCACGCTCGATCTCCTGATCACACTCGGCGGAGATGGCACGCTGCTGCGCGGCGCGCGGCTGGTGGCGGCGTACGGCGTCCCGGTCCTCGGCGTGAACCTGGGGCGGGTCGGCTTCCTCACCACCGCATCTCCCGAGGAGGTGGAGGAGGCGCTCGAGGCGCTGGTGCGCGGGGACGCACCGCTCGACGAGCGCATGGTGCTGAATGCGCGGGCGGTTGGGCGGGACGGTGAGAGCCGAGGAGAGTTCCTGGCCCTCAACGACGCCGTGCTCCACAAGGGCGGCTTCGCCCGGGTGGTCCAGGTGGCAGTCCACGCCGGGGACGAGGAGATCGGGAGCTACAGCGCGGACGGCATCATCATCTCCACCCCCACCGGCTCCACCGCCTACTCCCTCTCGGCGGGCGGACCCATCGTCTCCCCCCAGCTCGACTGCATCGTCGCCACCCCCATCTGTCCACATACGCTGGCCGTGCGGCCGCTCGTCCTGTCGGCCGACGAGACGCTCGCCGTGGAGATGGTCTCGGGAGGCGAGGAGATGATCCTCACCATCGACGGGCAGGACGGCGCGGCGCTGCACGAAGGGGATCGCGTCGTGATCCGACGCGCCGACGAGCCGCTCCGGCTGGTGCGGCTCCCCGGACAGACCTTCTTCTCGACGCTGCGGCGGAAGCTCCGCTGGGGCGATCTCGACGAGCGGAAGCGCTGACGGGCCGAGGCGTCAGGGATCGGGCGGGGACGGCGGCCGTGGGAGCGCCTCCTCGCCACCTCCACCGTCAGTGGGCGGAGGCTCACGCCGGGGCCGCACCGCTTCCGGCATGGCCGGGTCCTCCATCGGCGTCTGCGGGCGCGCTCCCTCCACCTCCGGCGCCTCGGGCTCCGGATCGACCGCCTCCGCCGGGCGCGGCGCCTCGGCGGTGATCTCCGCCCAGATGTCCGCCAGGACGCGCGGCCGGTCTGCGTGATGGTGCACGAACCGACGCAGCTCCTCATCGGTGACCCCGTGCTCGGCCAGAATCGAGTCGCGGACCGCCGCGTCCTCCCCCTCGGCGGAGCGAAGATCGGCGTAGACCGCCACGAAGGTCTCCCGCGAGGGAATGTCGCGTTCCGGATCTTCGGCCTCGCAGGCCGGTATCAGGAGCAGGATCAGAGCCGGGATCGTCCACCACCCGCCGCGCTTCGCACCTCGTTGCGGTGAAGATTTCCTCCCGGTAGCTTTTCCACATCGATTGGCGGACCTCGCCGCTTCCGGCCCGCCTCGCTCTCCGTTCGACCGGTCCATTGATGACGCCTGATAGATTCGTGAGCCGCGCGGTCGCGTGGCTTCCATTGGTGATCGCTCTCGTAGCGTTCCCGGCTGCGGCTGCCGCGCAGGCGGATGCGCCCTCCCCCGAGGAAGTCCTCGGGTATGCGATCGGAGATCATTTCACCGACCACGCAGGTGTCCGTGAATACTCGCGGGCGCTGGCCGAGGCATCGCCCCTGGTCACGTACCACCCCTACGGGATGACCCCGCAGCGTCGCGAGCTGTTCCAGCTGGTGATTGCCCGGCCGGAGCTCCGCGACCGGCTCGACGCCATCCTCGCGGCCAACGAGGAGCTGGGCAGGCCGGAGACGAGCGCGGCGCGGGCCGCGGAGATCGCCCGCACCAATCCGGCGGTGGTCTACTTTACCTACGGTCTGCACGGGAACGAGTCCTCCTCGAGCGAGGCGGCCATGTTGACCGCCTGGGATCTGGCACGCGGCGCATCCGAGGTGGCGGGCGTCCTCGATTCGCTGATCGTGGTGATCGACCCCGTCGCCAACCCGGACGGGCGCGACCGGTACGTCCAGTGGTTCAACTCGGTGGTGGGAGCGCGGCCGAACCCGAGCGTCCAGTCCCGCGAGCACCACGAGCCGTGGCCGGGGGGGCGCTTCAGCCACTACTACTTCGACCTCAACCGGGACTGGGCGTGGGGCAGCCAGGCGGAGACGCGGGCGCGGCTGGCAACGTGGTGGCGCTTCAATCCGCAGGTCCATGTGGACTTCCACGAGATGGGGTACAACACGACCTACTTCTTCTTCCCGGCGGCGGACCCCGTCAATCCCATCTACCCGGACTTCGTGATCGACTGGGCCCGCCGCTTCGGCGAGGCCAACGCCCGCGCCTTCGACGCGCGCGGCTGGCCCTACTATACCGGAGAGGTCTTCGACCTCTTCTATCCCGGGTACGGTGACTCCTGGCCGAGCCTGACCGGCGCGGTGGGCATGACCTACGAACAGGCCGGAGGAAGCATGGCCGGGCGCGCCGTGGAGCGCGAGATGGGGGACACCCTCACCTTGGCGCGCCGTGCAGAGGGGCACCGCACCACCGGGGCGGCCACGCTGCGCGCGGCGGCCAGCGGCAAGAGCGCCCTGCTCAGGGATTTCGCCGCTTCCCAGCGAGATATCGGACGCGGTGAATCGGACTTCCTGCTGGTTCCCGGCAATGACCCCCACCGGCTGACGGCACTCGTCGATCACCTCCTCCTGCAGGGGATCGAGGTGGAGCGCGCGGACGGAAGCTTCCGCACACGGGCCGAGCCGCATCCGGGGCAGGCGGGTCGGAGCACCTTTCCGGAAGGCACGTATCTGGTGCGTGCCCGTCAGCCGCGGGGTCGCCTGGTGACCACGCTGTTGCAGCCCCATACCGATCTGCGCGCCGAGTTCTCGTACGACATCAGCGCCTGGTCGCTCCCCCTGGCATACGGGGTGGAGGCGCACCGTGCCGGCTCGGTGCCGGCGCGCGGGTGGACGCCGGTGCGCGGCGCCATCACCGGTCGGGAGACTGGCCAGCGGGCGCCGGAGCCCGGCTTCGGCTATCTCATCCGGCCAAGCGAGGCCGCCTACAACGGAATCGTTCACCTCCTGGCGGACGGCGCGCGGGTTCGGGTGCTTAACCGCGCCTCGACCCATGGCGGAGTGACCTTTCCCGAGGGGAGCTGGTTCATTCCCTCCGGCGGCAATGCGGAGGTGCGCGAGCGGGTCGAGGCGTCCGGGCTCGGCGGGCTGGTGCGGCCGGTGGCCAGCGCCCTGGCCGAGGCCGGCGTGGATCTGGGGAGCAACCACGTCCGACCCGTGTCGCTGCCGGCGGTGGCGCTTCTGGCCGGCGACGGGGTCTCGGCCACCTCGTACGGCGCGGCCTGGTTCTACCTCGAGCAGCAGCTTGGTCTTCCCTTCGACGCGCTCGATGTGCGTGCGCTCGGCCGCGCCGACCTCGCCCGCTACGACGTGATCGTGGTGCCGGAGGCAAACCGCACCGCCCTCGACGAGGGCGTGGTCGAGCGACTCCGTGAGTGGACCTCGCGCGGAGGACGCCTGGTGGCGTACGGCGGAGCCGCCGAGGTGCTGGCCGAGCCCTTCGACATCGCGGTGCGCGGTGACGCGGGCACGCCGGACGAGGACCCGGCGCGCTTCCTGACCGACAGGCGGGAGCGGGAGCGGCTCGCCTGGCAGGAGCGGGTGCCCGGAGCCATCCTGCCGACCCGCATCGACCCTGCGCATCCCCTCGTCTGGGGAGCGGGAGACGACGGCCGCGACGGGGTGCTCCCGGTGCTGCACCGCGGGACGCTGGTCTTCGAGCCGGACGCCGGGGTGGAGAGCCCCGTCTTCTTTCCCACGGACCTCGACCCGATGTCCGGCGTGATATCGGAAGAGAACCTCCGGCGCATCGAGCAGGGCGCATTCGCGGCCACCCGCTCGGTGGGCAGCGGCACGGTGGTGCTCATGGCTGGCGATCCCCTCTTCCGCATGTTCTGGCGCACCACCCGCCCCCTCTTCGTCAACGCTCTCCTGCTCGGCCCGAACCCGTAGGAGAGGCGGCGTACGACGCAGTTACGACGCCCCGTCCGGTTCGCCGGGCGGGGCGTTTCTCCGCGCGGGAGGCGGCACGGATCTTCCCCCTCTATGGGTCGGCTGCGCGGCCGGACAGCCGGTCCGGCAGCCCCCTGACGGGAGATCCCGCGTCTTCAACGAAAGGTCCCAATGAGCAACCTCGATCGACTTACTGTCAAATCGGCAGAATCCCTCCAGCAGGCCGCGACCATGGCCCGCCGGGAGGGGAACCCCGCCATCGAGGACGTGCACCTCCTGGCCGCTCTCCTGGAGCAGGAGGAGGGGGTGGTGGTTCCCATCCTCCAGAAGGTGGGGGTGTCCGTCACCGGGCTGCGGGCCGCCGCCGCGACGGCGGTCGGCCGACTCTCCCGCCAGAGCGGAGGGGGGGAGCCCTCGCTCTCGCGGGAGCTGCGCACTGTCCTCGACCAGGCCGAGCAGGAGGCGCGGGATCTCAAGGACGAATACATCTCTACCGAGCATCTCGTCCTGGCCCTCGCCGGGGCGGAGCGCGGGGGCGCCGGCCAGGCGCTGCGGGAGCACGGAGCGACGCGGGACGCGGTTCTCGAGGCGCTGGAGCAGGTGCGCGGCCCGCACCGCGTCACAGACCAGACGCCCGAGGAGAAGTACCAGGCGCTGCAGCGCTTCTCCACCGACCTCACCGAGCGCGCCCGTGGAGGCAAGCTCGACCCGGTCATCGGTCGCGACGAGGAGATTCGCCGCCTGATGCAGGTGCTCTCGCGCCGCACCAAAAACAACCCGGTGCTGATCGGGGACCCCGGGGTGGGGAAGACCGCGATCGTGGAGGGGCTGGCCCAACGCATCGTGGAGGGTGACGTGCCCGAGGGGCTCCGGGAGAAGCACGTCGTATCCCTGGACATCGGGGCCATGCTCGC
>SKRI01000088.1 GCA_007118565.1 Gemmatimonadota bacterium
AGGGTGGAGACAACCGGCGCCGGGAGGGGAACGGCGGCCGGTCGGTTGAGCACACGCCCGAGCGTGCGGGTGAACTCCCGATTTCGCACCGCTCCGGGTGCCACGGTGTTCACCGGCCCCTCCAGATGCTCCCTCTCCACCAGATATTGGATGATCCGGACGACGTCGTCGAGCGCAATCCAGCTCTGGTACTGCTCCCCGCTGCCGATCGGACCGCCCATCCCCAGCTTGAACGGCGGGAGCATGGCGGGAAGCGCCCCGCCTTCCCGGGCGAGCACCATGCCGATCCGCGGATGCACCACGCGGATCCCGGCCTCGCGGGCCGGGTCGGCGGCAGCCTCCCAGGCCTGACACACCTCGGCGAGGAAGCCGCTCCCCGGGGGCGATGACTCGTCCAGCGGCTCGTCTCCCGAGGAGCCGTAGAAGGACGCGCCGGAGACGGAGACCAGGACCGCGGGAGGCGATGCCATTCCCGCCAGCGCACGGCTCAGCGTTCCGGTTCCCTGCACTCGACTCTCCCGGATCCGCTGCCTCCTTTCCCGAGTCCAGCGGGCGCCCATGGTCCTGGCCGCGAGGCGAATGGCGTCCGGGATCGCTCCACCTGCTCCCACATCCATCGAGGGGCCGATGTTCTCGCCCGCGAGATGCACGACCGCCGAGACGCCCTTCAGCGCCGCGGTGTCCACGGCGCCTCCGCGCGGGTCCCACTCGACCTCGTCGGCCTCGGTCGCCTGACGTCTCACCATGCGGAGCACCTGCCAACCTCCCCCGCGGAGGCGGGTCGTCAGGCGGCTTCCGATCATGCCGGAGGCGCCGGTAATGGCGATCGTCTGGGAAGGTGCGGACATGATCGGGAGGGAGATGGGGTCAGGTCACTATCGTGGCGTGCTGCGCGGCGTCGCAAGGCCGGTGCCTGCCGGCCTGTCGCGATCCGCGGGCGGGTGGTACGTTTCAATGGATTATCATTAACGATCCACGCGTCCCGTCCCCCCTTCCGATGGCAGAGCATCCCGATCCGCGATCCCGCCCGCGCCGGCTGCCCGGGCAGCGACAGACCCGGCAGCGGAGCACCATCTACGAGGTGATCCGTACGGCCGCCGGACCGCTCACCGTTCCGGAGATCCACCAGCGAGCCCAGCGAGAGGTCGGGGGAATCGGCATCGCCACGGTGTACCGCACCATCAACCTCCTCCAGGAGGAGGAGCTCGTCCAAGCGGTTATCCTTCCAAGCGGGGAGACGCGGTACGAGCTGGCGGGTCTCGGTCACCACCACCATTTCAGCTGCCGCAGCTGCGATGAGGTATTCGACCTGCCGGCCTGCCCGGTAGAAATCCCGCGGAACGACGTGGTCGAAGGCGGCTTCGTGGTGGAGTCACATGAGCTCACGCTCTACGGAGTCTGTCCCGCCTGCGTGGAAACCCCCGCCGCAAGCGGCTGAAGGCTCATCTCCCCTGTTCAGGGAAGGACCCGAAAGCCCACCTGGAATCGGCTGCGCGTGAATACCCCGGCGTGATCGTCGATGCCGATGTGGTAGGAGATCCCCAGTCCCGGCTGGATCTCGTGCAGGCCCAGCAGTCCCACGCCGCGCGCCTGCCCGAGCACCACGTCGCCGGGCCCGATCATCACGGCCCGATCCCCCAGCGTGCCGGTCAGCGTCACATGGCTCCGGCGCGCATAGAAGGCGGTTCCCGAGAGCGTGTGCGCCAATCCGCCGTCTCCGTCCACCTGGGATGCGCCCAGCCGATAGCTGGCTCCGAGCGGTCCGGACCGCCACTCGAGCGCACCGAACTGGCCCGTGACCGTCTGCCCTCCCGGGTACTCCTGGTAACCGCCACCGACCCGGGTGGCCCATGGCCCCCCCAGAGGAACGAGCAGGTTGCCGCCGACCCCCCAGTTGGCGAGGAAGTCGGCGTTGGGGCTGAGGGACCCCTCCAGCCGCGCGGTCATGTCGTCCAGCGGAAAGGTAGTGCCCGCGCTCACCTGATAATCGACCAGGCCAAAGCGCTCCGAGCGAAGTCCGGTCACGTCGACCGATTGCCGCGGCCCCAGCGGCTGGCGAACGCGGATCCAGGCGTCCTGCCAGTTCGACCGATCACCGCTCAGGATCTCGTAGGAGCCGCCGATCTCGACTTCCAGCGGAGCGCGCTGCTGTAGCGCCGCGGCCGGTACGGCCGCTTCCGGAGCGAGGAACGGGCACATGAGGAGGGTTGCGACCTGCAGGCACGTCATGTCGATTCGCCGCCGGGCTTCGGGTGAAAGAAGAATCGCCGCCCTCCGAGTCGAGAGGACGGCGATCAGGGTGCTGCGCCGGCACTTGCAGGGATCAGGCCTCCAGCTGACGCTCTACCGATTCGATTCCGGCCGGGGTCATCTGGTACTGCTTCCGCGCCTGTCGGGTCTTCCCCATCTTTTTGACCTGCACCATGAGGGGAGGCTTCGCCCGGAGGTTGCTGTCCATGGCCCGGGTGATGTTGGACACGGAGACGCCGTGCGCCTTGAGCTCGCCGTTGATCGCCTGGCTGGTGAGCATGGTCTCTCCCTGCACCCGGGTGAGGAAATAGGCCCCGAGGAGGGCGCGCTCGGATGCGCGCCGGGGGGTCCACCTCCTGAGCAGCGTGCCGAAGCCGCCGCCGGGAGGCGCCGCCCCCGCTCCCGTCCCGGCGATCCCCACACCGGGGTGGCCGTGGCTCCCGCCGCGGCCGTTGAACATCGTCTGGATAAGGATGTCCCGGGCCTTCTCCTTGAGCACGGGATCGTACGATTCGATCGCGTCGTTGATCTGGTCCAGCAGCGCCTTCGTTTCCTCGAACTCTTGCATTCGTTCCTCGTGCACGGCTCCGAGGGAGCTGTCCATGGTTTGTGCAAACATGACGGCCACGACCCCCAACATTGAAGTGAGCAATGTGAGTCGATCGGTGCGCCCGGTCAAGGTTTCGGCGACGACCGCGCTCTGGCGCGGCGGCGCAGGAAGGCAATAGAAAAAGCCCCGGACGTCATGGGACATCCGGGGCTTTTTTCAGTGGAGGCGGGGAGATTCGAACTCCCGTCCTGTCATTGATCCCTCGCAGCGTCTACGTGCGTATTCCACTGTTCCAATCTCGTCCGATCAGGCGGCCAGCGGAAGGCCTCTCACGGACCAGCCGTGAAGAATCTCGCCCACGCCGTCACGACACCAGCGCAAGCCAAGCCCGAATCAATCGACGCCTGCAAACCCGCCTCGGGCGGGCAGATCTACAGACGGGCACGTAAGGGTTACTTACGCAGCCAGAGCGAAGTTATCGTTCGCAATTACTGAATTTGCCAATGGTTTAACGAGGTGATTAGCAACCTCGGCACGCAACCGCGACTTCACTATAACAGTCGAAACCGGTCGCCCCCAGTACCCTGAATTTTCAAAAACCACCTTTCTTTGGTGGAGTACCAGTTTACCACACTGGGGGACGGTTGTCAAGGGCGCGTCCGCGGGACCAAATCGTTGCGGGCAAACGACTTGCGCGTCGCCAGGACGGGCTACGTCTCATCCGGGGCCGGACGAGCGGGTCCCGGCTCCGCACAGGGCCGCCTTCAGAACGTCGCAGCCGTGACCTCGCCTTCCGTTTCCGTTCGGCGGTGGGCCGCGGTCAGAGACGGGACGGCGAGCGAGCAGAGGAGGAGGATGAAATCTGCATCGTCCGGCCGATACCGGCGAGGCTCGACATGCCAGAGAACGATCGTGCCGTGCACGTCACCACCGTCACTCAGCGGCGCGACCATCACGGAGCGTGGTTTCGGGTCGATCTTCTCGCCGTCGTGGACCAGGGGTCGGGCAGGATGCTCCGCTCTCAGGTCATCGTAGGAGAGGAAGGCTCCGCGCCTGACGGTGAGCGCCACGCGGGAATCCTCCTCGCCGATTCGGTCGATCAGATCCGTGGCCGCGCCCGCGCCACCCACCACCCGACTCCGGCCGCGCTCGTTTTCTGATACCGTGACGACCACGCCGGATGCCCCGATGGCATCGAGAACGGTCCGGGAGAGGAGCGTGCCGAGCGCCTCCAGATCGAGATCGGCGGAGAGCGCCCGGACCACCTCCATGGCTGCCTCCATCCGGACCTCCTTCCGCTCCGCATCGCGCTCGACCGCCGAGAGTCGCTCGAGGGTAGTGAGATGCGGTGCCCCCCGCCGCGCGGCGTCCCCGGCCGCCGGCGAGGCCCGCCCCCGGAAGGCGAGGGTGAGCAGCCCCTCGGGAAGATCGACGGGGACCAGCAGCATCTCCGCGGCCCACGCAGCCGGCAACGGCTTGCGTCCGGCTTCCAGCTGGATGTTCACGCGCTCCAGCATCGACCATTCGAACGGATGTCCCGGCAGCTCGACGTGCGGTTCCGGCGGGGTCTCATCCTCTCCCGCCCAGGCTCGCAGGTTGGCGGTATGCCTCTCCGGGTGCCCCTGCCAGAGCGCGACCTGCGTGGCACCCGCCGCCAGCCGTATGAGCTCCAGCGCCTCGGCGAACCGGTCACCGGTGGGTGCGGCCTCCAGGGAGGAGGGGGAGGGAGATGTCCGGTACTCGTCGTGCCCGCTCGCCCGAGGAGAACGCCGCAGTGGCTTGCGTTCCCGAACGAGCATAGAGGAGAGTGCAACGCCGAGGACGAGGACGAAGGAGACCAGGCCGCCTCCCGTGGGCCACGTCCCTTCGATCAGGCGATGGACGCTCGGGACCAGGAGCGCGATTCCAGTCGCCGCCGCCGCGGCGAGTCCCGGAGCCACTACCACCAGCAGGATGATCCAGCCGGCGGCCAGCGGGAGAAAGGGAGAGGCGACCGACCCCGTGCCCAGGAGGAGAAGGTGGATGGGCGCCCATGCAGCCAGCGCGACGGCCTCACGCTCGGAAGACATCCGCCAGGCGAAGCCGACCGCCACCGCGATCGCACCGGCCGTCCCGAGCAGGACGGCCGCGGAGATCAGCGGGCTCGCAACCAGCGCGATCAGGTACGCTCCGCCAACCAGCAAGAGGATGCGTGGGATCCTCACAACCCTTCCCCCGGCCCCCGCCCAGCACCCCGGTTCAGCGCCAGCCGGTTGATGCGGCTGGCCGCGAACCCCGCGCCGAAGCCGTTGTCGATGTTTACCACCGTGACTCCCGCGGCGCACGAGTTGAGCATTCCCAGCAGAGCGGAGAGCCCTCCAAACGCCGCGCCGTACCCGACGCTGGTCGGGACCGCGATCACCGGGACCGCCACCAGCCCGCCCACGACCGAGGGAAGGGCTCCCTCCATTCCCGCCACCACCACGATCACCCCGGCGCGGGAGAGGACATCGCTCTGCTCAAGGATCCGGTGAAGTCCTGCCACCCCCACATCGGCGACGCGCTCCACCTCATTCCCCAGGACCGACGCGGTGACCGCCGCCTCCTCCGCGACCGGGAGGTCGCTCGTCCCGGCCGAGACCACCAGCACGGGGGCGTCGGGAGCCGGTCCCGGCTCACCCCGTGCCGGGAGATGGGCCGTTCGGCCCAGGTCGTTGACCCGCACCTCCGGGAGGCGATCGACGAGCGCCTCCCTCGCCTCGTCGGAGAGACGGGTGGCGAGCATGCCGGCGCCGGCCGCGGCGAGCCGCTCCGCGATCGTGCAGATCTGGGAGACGGTCTTCCCCTCCCCGAAGATTACCTCGGGAAATCCCTGGCGCAGCGCGCGGTGGTGATCGAGGGTGGCGAAGTCGAGGCACTCGGTCGGCGCCCACGACAGCCGACGCTCCGCCTCATCAAGGGGGAGCCGGCCGGCTGCGACGTCGGCGAGGAGGGTGCGAATCTGGTCGCGGGTCACGCGGCGGCGAGCGCGCGGCCTTCGAGGTAGCCGTCGAGGAGCTCTTCCGCCTCCTCCAGTTGCGTCACGCCGAAGAGCTCCTGCCGCAAAATCCGTCCGTTCGGCAACCCCTTGGTGTACCACCCGAGGTGCTTGCGGAACTCCAGCATGGCCTTCGTCTCATCGTGCTCGAAGGCCACGGCAAGCCGCGCATGGTCGCGCACGATCCGGAAGCGCTCGGCCGGTGTGGGGTCGTCCGGAACGGGCCGCCCGTCCAGAGCCGCGCGCGCCTGCTCGAAAATCCATGGAGCGCCGTGGGACCCACGGGCGATCATGATCCCGGCGCAGCCGGTGTGCTCCCGCATCCGCCGGGCATCCGCACCGGAGCGGATGTCGCCATTCCCGATGACCGGGATGTCCAGCGCCTCCACCACGGCGGCGATCTCGTCCCAGTCCGCCTCTCCGCCGTACATCTGCGTCCGGGTCCGCGGGTGGAGACAGAGCGCCATGGCCCCGGCCTCCTGGCAGCGCAGCGCGATCTCGACCGGCTGCCGCGTCTCCTCGGTGAACCCGCTCCGGATCTTGACCGTGGTCGGTATGTTGATGGCGTGCCGGACCGCACGGATGATGTCCTGCACCAGGTCGAGATCGCGCAGGCAGCCCGAGCCGCCGTTCCGCTTCACCACCTTCTTGACCGGGCACCCGAAATTGATGTCGAGAAAGTCGGGGTGATAGACCTCCTCCACGAGCGACGCCGCCTCCGCCATCGCCTGCGGATCCGCGCCGAAGATCTGCACGCCGATCGGCCGCTCCTCGTCGTCGAAGCGGAGGTACCGATGGGTCTTCGGATCGTTGCGGCGGATTCCCTCGGACGATACGAACTCGGAGACGACGACGTCCGCACCGAACCGTCGGCAGAGGCGGCGGAAAGGGGATTCGCTCACGCCTGCCTGCGGCGCGAGGTAGAGCGGGACGGAGCCGTCCCGGAGCCGGTCGAGAACATCGTCGGACATCATGCCTCCAAGATACCGGATGGTCGATGCCGGTTCAACCGAGGCGCCTCCCGATTGCTTTGACACCACGGATCGGGGCCGGTAGATTGCGGGGCTTCGACATATACTTGCCCGCAACACGCCGACCATAGATCATGCGGCTTCGCGATTTCTTCGCAGCTGGCGCCGTCAACCTGGATCTCGAGTCCGAGACCAAGGACGATGTCATGCGCGAGCTCGTCTCCCTCCTGGGAATCGACGAGCGCTCCCGCGGTATCCTCTTCAAGATGCTCAAGCGCCGTGAGAACCTCGGTTCCACCGGGATCGGCAAAGGCATCGCAATTCCCCACTGCCGATCGCTGGTGGCCAACGAGCTTCGCGTCGCCTTCGGGCGGAGTGAGAAGGGGGTGGACTTCGAGGCGATCGACGGCAAGCCGGTGCACTTCTTCTTCCTGATCGTGGCGCCTCCCCTGGAGGTCTCGAACCAGTACCTGCCGGTTCTTGGCAAGATCGCCCAGTTCTCCAAGGAGGAAGGGGTGGAGGATCGTCTCAGGTCCATTGAGAGCGAGGACGAGTTCCTGGCTCTCCTGGACGAGCACAACGTGTAGGAAGCGCCCCCGAACCGGCTTTCGATCCCCGTTCCGCAGCCCGCGACGACACCGACATGCATCAGCATCTGGAGACCCTGCTCGAGATCCAGGACCTAAAGTCCCAGAAGACCGAGCTGCAGGACACCGAGACCGAGCGTCAGGTTCAGGAGGAGGTCTTCAACATCTCCATCGACGACGCGCTCGACGCGCTGGACAGGAAGGTCGTGGAGATGGAGGAGTCACTTCCGGCGCCGATCCGCAGCCGGTACAATCGGCTGGCGAAGCGTTATCCTCGGGTGGTGGCCCCCGTCATCCGGGGAACCTGCTATGGCTGCTTCGTTTCGGTGGCCACAGCCGTATCCTCCGACGCGGGGCGCAACGAGGAGATCGAGTACTGCGAGAGCTGCGGACGCTTTCTCTATCTCGTGGACTGAGGGGCGCCGCGGACCCGCTTCAGTGACGCGGCTTTCTTCCGACTAAGACCGCCGCTCGCGGATCCAGGCATCCGGATACACCCTCCTCACTTCCCCCACCCGCCGCTCGGCGTCACCCGCCGACGGCCACCCCGAAAGCGCCACCCGATACGCGCCCGAGGCCCGCTCCACGATCACGGAGACGTCGGGGAAGCGCCGCCGCGCCTCCGCGGCGGCGGCCTCGGCCTGCCTACCGCTCTCGTAGGCGCCCACCTGAATGACCCAGCTGCCTCCGGGCGCCGTCACCTGCGCCGATCGAGGTGCCTCGGCGACGGTCGCGGCAGGCTCGGCGGCGCGCGCTGTCGGCTGCTCCACGTCCCCGTAGATGCCGGCGCGAAGTGCCTGGGCGTGGGTCCGATACGCCGGGCGCGCCCGCAGGATGGCTCGCTCCAGGACCTCCATGGAATCCGGGGACAGCTGGCGCCGGGGCTGCGGCTCCCGCCCCACGGCGCACGCCGGCAGGAGCCCGGTTCCTACGACGAGCATTCCCGTCAGCAAGGCAAGCCAGCGCGCTCTCATGCCGGGGAGTCGAGAAAGAGATCGAGCGAGCGAAAGGGTCGGTCCTGATCGACCTGGGCGATCAGGTGCGCGCGGAGCAGCTCCCGGTGGAGCCGTGGGTCGTCGAGAGCTTCGATCCTCCCGCCACTGCCGCACAGGGCGTCGAGCTCCCGCCTGAATACGCCGTCCAGCCGACGGCCTCGTGGCCGGCAGGTGGCGCACGCCACGCCTCCGCCCGCCGGATCGAAGCCGGTCTCCTCCCCGGGGTCGATGTCGCGTCCGCAGCGGATGCACTGATCCGTGCGGGGGGCGAAGCCCAGCACCGAGAGGGTGGACCAGATCCCGCCGAGAGCCACCGCATCCGGCTCGGACCCGTCGGTGAGCGCATCGTAGCAGGTGATCACCGCCGCGTACAGATCCGGGTGCGGGTCCTCCGTGCCGGTCCGGAGCAGGATCTCGGCGAGGAGCGACGCCCCCGCGAACGCGCGCAGGCTCCGGCCGATCCCCTGGCGGCTCCGGCCGACGTCGAATCCCGCGAGGGTGTGGAGGTCCCGATCGTCCCGGAACCGCACCTGGATCCGGCCGTCCGTGAAGGGCTCGAGCAGCGCGCCGAAGCGACTCTTCGGCCGGCGCGCCCCCTTGGCGATCACCGACCGCACGCCGAAATCCTCGGTGAGCAGGCGAGCGATCACCGTCGACTCGCTGTACGGATGCGTTCTCAGGACGACGGCGCGGGTGTCGGCCGCGGCCACCGTCAGATCATCTCCCGCCGGCGGTAGGCGTAGACCGCCGACACCACGAGGAGGAGCCCGAGGACCCCGAGCGCTGCCGCCACCGGCGAGACCGGCGGACCGGAAGCGCCCGCCCAGCTGAGGGTCGGGAGGGTGCCCGCCGCAACATTGGCGGATCCGAAGCGAACGAAGCGCTCTCCCTCGACCGCCATCTCTCCGCCCCCACCGAGCCCGCTCACCTCGACGGCCGGCGCCGGCTGCCGCACGAGAAGGTTCATCATTCCCGTGGGGGCGTCCACCGGGAAGGTCGCCTCTCCGCGTCCCGGCCCGATCCGGTAGCGGAGCAGGAGATCCCGATCGCCCGGCTGCAACGATCCGGTCAGCAAGACGCGGTCACCCATACGCTGCACGGCGTCGGGAGCAAGCTCTCCCTCGCCCACCTCGAACCCTTCCGCGCCATCGGGAAGTCGGAGCTCCCAGATCGGCATCCCGGAGGGGGACACGAGGGTGCGCTCTCCCGGATTGCGTATCACGAGGAGCTCGTTCACCTCCCACCCCCCACGCGCCTCGGAGATGAGGACGATGTCCCGCCGGGCGATGAGGGGGCGGGCATCGGTGCTGTTCACGTGGACGGTATCGAAGACCTCGATCCGGTACGAATCGACCGTCTCGTCCCCGTGCACCGGCGGGCCGAAGTAGCGGACCCCGAGGTGCTCCGCAGTGGTGAAGTGGACCACGAACCCCCCGGTCGGCACGACCAGCGGCTTCTCGAACCGGAAGGAGCCGTCCCGGTCCGCGGTGGTCCGCGTGACGACGCCGGCCGTGTCACGGGTCACCCGGTGCAGGTCGATCGTTGCCTCCGGAACCGGGACGCCGCCGAGGACTACGGTTCCTTCGATCAGGAGTGAGGACTGCGCCCCGAGCGGAGCGGAGAGGAGGACGCTCGCCAGGGTGGCGAGGAGGATGAAAGCGCGTTGCACGAATCCAGAGCTGCTGCGGGATGTCATGTCGTGGCTGCCCGCGAAGGCGAGACGGGCTACGGCTGGAAGCGCCCCAGATCCTCGGGGTTCAGCTTGCGGATGTACTCCTGGAGCTCCTCCGCGCTGAGCCCCTCCCCCGCCGCCGCCTCTGTAGCGCCTCCCGGCTCCGCAAGGTCGAGCGCGGTTTCCTGGTCGGCCAGCTCGACCGTGGAGGTGGCGAGCAGATCGTCCGTCGTGAAGATGTCCGCCTTCAGGCGGAGCGCGATGGCGATCGAGTCCGAAGGCCGAGCGTCGACCATGATCTGCTCGCCATTTCGCTCGACTGCCAGCTCCGCGTAGTAGGTGTTGCCCTCCACACGGGTGATGGTCACGCTGGTCAGGCTGCCGCCGAGCTGGCGAACGAGCGACGCGGCCAGGTCGTGGGTCAGCGGGCGGGCGAACTTCATTCCCGCCAGCTCCATCGCGATGGCGCTCGCCTCCGCCGGACCGATCCAGATCGGCAGGACCCGCTCCCCGTCGATCTCCTGGAGAATGACGACCGGGGTCTTGGACGCCTGGTCCAATCCGAGACTCTGAACTCTGACCTGTTTCATGAAAGCACGCGCGCGAGCGACATCGTTCGACGAAGCGGGGTTCGACTCCCGCTTCCCCACGTACCCGGTGGGCCGGCGACGGGTCCCGCCAGGCGGGACCCGTCGCAGCGAGCCCGGTGATCCGGGCGCTGCCTCTTACGTTCCCTGGTCCCAGGAAGCGAGATAGCGCTCCTGCTCCTCGGTGAGGATGTCGACGTTCGACCCCATGCTCTCCAGCTTGAGCCGGGCAATCTCCCGATCGATGGCGTCGGGAACGGTGTAAACCCTCCGCTCGAGCGAGGAGATGTTCTGCACCAGGAACTCGGCCCCGAGGCACTGGTTCGCGAAGCTCATGTCCATGACCGCGGCCGGATGCCCTTCGGCGGCGGCGAGGTTCACGAGGCGGCCCTGACCGATGAGGTAGACCCCGCTCCCGTCGATCCGGTACTCCTCGACGGAGTTCCGCACCTCGGTCGGATTCCCCTCGGAGATTCGCAGAAGGCTCTCCAGGTCGATCTCCACGTTGAAGTGCCCGGAGTTGCAGACGATGGCCCCGTCCTTCATGGCGCGGAAGTGCTCTTCGCGAAGGACGTGCAGGTTGCCGGTGAGGGTACAGAATATATCACCGATCGGTGCGGCCTCCTCCATGGTCATCACCCGGTAGCCATCCATAACCGCCTCGAGGGCCTTGAGCGGATCGACCTCGGTGACGATGACGTTGGCTCCCATGCCGCGGGCGCGCATGGCGAAGCCGCGTCCGCACCACCCGTAGCCGGCCACCACCACGGTGGAGCCCGCGATCAGCACGTTCGTGGCCCGGATGATCCCGTCGAGCGTCGACTGGCCGGTTCCGTACCGGTTGTCGAAGAGGTGTTTGGTGAGCGAGTCGTTGACGGCGATCACCGGGAAGCGTAGGACATCGTCCTTCTCCATCGCCTTGAGCCGGATGACCCCGGTGGTGGTCTCCTCGGTGGAGCCCACTACCCCGTCGACGAGGGTCTGGCGCTCGTCCGCGTCCAACTCCATCACCCAGTCCCGCACGGGTCCCGCGAGATCGTCCCACCGCTCGAGGGCGATCATGTGCAGCGACCCCACCAGATCGGCACCGTCGTCCATGGAGATGTCGGGACGGAAGGCGAGGGCATCCCGGATGTGCTCGTAGTAGACATCGTCCGTCTCCCCCCGGACCGCAAACACCCCGATTCCGTGATCGCGGACCAGGTGGGCAGCCACGTCGTCCTGGGTGGAGAGCGGGTTGGAGGCGCAGAGGAGGACCTCCGCCCCCGCCGCCTTGAGGGTGACCATGAGGTTTGCCGTCTCGGTGGTCACGTGCAGGCAGGCGGCGACCCGCTTGCCCTCCAGGGGACGCTCCTGCTCGAAGCGCTCCCGGATCCGCTCCAGGACCGGCATGCGCTGCCCGGCCCACTCGGTGCGCAGGCGGCCCTGGTCGGCCAGGGAAATGTCGTGGATATCGTGCGCCGGACGGGCGCTGGTCGTCGTGTTCATCTCGATTCCTCTTCTATGAGTGAGTGGCCGCGGCCCGCCGGCCGACGGCGTTTCTGAGATCCTCGATCCTGTTCGTCTCCTCCCAGGTGAAGCGCCGTACCTCGTGCGCATTTTCCCGGACGGTCTCGGGCGTGCGACCGAAATGCCCGTATGCCGCGGTGGCCTGGAAGATCGGGTTTCGCAGCTCCAGCCGCTCGATGATGGCACGTGGCCGGAAGTCGAAGCAGGAGGCAACCGCCTCGCTGATCTTCTCGTCGTCCATCTCCCCGGTCCCGAAGGTGTCGACGAGGACGGAAACGGGGTGCTCCACGCCGATGGCATACGCCACCTGGATCTCGCAGCGGCGCGCGAGCCCGGCGGCGACCACGTTCTTGGCCGCCCAACGCGCGGCGTACGCGCCGGAGCGGTCGACCTTGGTCGGGTCCTTGCCGCTGAAGGCGCCGCCGCCGTGGTGCCCCATCCCCCCGTAGGTATCCACGATGATCTTCCGGCCGGTGAGTCCGGCATCTCCGTGTGGCCCCCCGATCACGAAGCGGCCGGTCGGGTTGATGTGGATGGTGCAGTCGTCCGGATCGAAGAGATCGCCGGGCATCACCGGTTCGATCACCCGCTCGGTGATCTCACGCCGCACCTGCTCGATGCCGACGTCGCCCGAATGCTGTGCGCTCACCACCACGGTGGAGACACGGACCGGGCGATCTCCCTCATACTCCAGCGTCACCTGGGCCTTCCCGTCCGGCCGCAGCCAGCTGAGCTTGCCCGACTTCCGCATGTCGGCCAGCCGGTGGGTGAGCCGGTGCGCCAGGGTGATCGGCGCCGGCATGAGCGTTTCCGTCTCGTCCGTGGCGTATCCGAACATCATCCCCTGATCCCCCGCCCCACCACGATCAACCCCCTGGGCAATGTCCGGGGTCTGGTGGTCCAGGGTGATCATGACCGCGCAGGTATCGCCGTCGATGCCGTAGTCGGCGTCCGTATACCCGATCGCCTTGATCGTGCCCCGCACCAGCGATGGAATGTCGACGTAGGTTTCGGTGCTCACCTCGCCGGCGATGATGGCGAGGCCGGTCGTCACCAGCGTCTCGCACGCCACCCGCGCCTGCGGGTCCCCCTCCAGCATGGCGTCCAGGATCGCGTCCGAAATCTGATCCGCGATCTTGTCGGGGTGCCCTTCGGTGACGGATTCCGATGTGAAGAGGCGGCGGTTCGCCACAGGCCTCGGGTTCGCGGGTGTCGGCTGCTGTCGCCTCCGGGAGCACAACCCCGGCCGGCCATTCGAAAATCAAGGCAACCTAGGAGATGCGAGGGGGCGGGACAAGCGCCCGGGGGCCCCTCGTTCGGCACCCGGAATCAGGACGTGACCGCGTCCGGCGTGAGGTTCCACGACCCCGCGAACAGGGAAAGGTCGAGCTCCCGGGGAAGATGGGCTCGGAGGATCCGAATCACTTCATCGGCGTCGGCGGCCTGGAGAGCCTCCCTGGCCGCTTTCCGGGCCTCCCCGGTGTCGAGGGCGCGGATAACCTTCTTGACCTCGGGGAGCGAGGCGGGTCCGACGCTCAGGCTGTCATAGCCCATCCCGACCAGCAGGAAGGTCCCCAGCGGATGCGAGGCGAGCTCTCCGCAGACGCCCGCCTCGATCCCCTCCGACGTCGCCGCCCGCGCGACTGCGTCGAGGAGGCGGACGACCCCCGGATGGAAGGGATTGAAGAGATGTGCGAGCCGGGCGTTCCCCCGGTCTACGGCGAGCGTGTACTGGACGAGGTCGTTGGTCCCGACCGAGAAGAAGTCGGCCGCGCGCGCGAGCTCGACGGCGGACATCGCGGCAGCGGGCGTCTCGATCATGATCCCGAGGGAGACATTCTCGGGGATGGTATGCCCCTCCGACCGGAGCTCCTCCCTCGTCTCCTCGATGATCTCGCGCGTCGCGTCGATCTCCGCCTTCTCGTTCACGAGAGGGAGCATGATCCGGAGGTCGCCGTGCGGCGCCGCCCGCAGGATTGCCCGCAGCTGCATGCGGAAGAGCTCAGGCTCGTCCAGGCAGACGCGGATGGCCCGCCACCCCAGGAAGGGGTTGTCCTCCTTCGGCATGTGGAGGAAGGCTGGAAACTTGTCTCCCCCCAGGTCGAAGGTCCGCACGATTACCGGATGGCCGTTGAAGGTATCGAGCACGGAGCGGTACGCCTCGTACTGCTCCTCCTCCCGCGGACTTGCATGCTTGCCGACCACGAGGAATTCGGTGCGGAACAGTCCCACGCCCTCCGCTCCATTGTCCCGGGCGACGGTGGCTTCCGAGGGCAGGTCGATATTGGCACGTAGATCGATGTGCTTCCCATCGGCGGTCTTCGACTGGAGGTGCGTGAGCACAAGGAGCTCCTGCTCCCAGTTCCGGAGGTGGAAGTCCCGCTCGCGGTAGAACGCCTTTTCCTCTTCGCTGGGATCAACGATCACGTGCCCGGTTCGCCCGTCGAGAATCACCTCCTGCCCGTTCTGGACGACATCGGAGCAGGCGCCCAAGTTGACGACTGCGGGAATTCCCAGGGACCGGGCGAGGATGGCGCCATGCGAGGTGCGCGTGCCGAGATCGGTGGCGATGCCCACGACCCGCTCCCTCTCGAGCTCTGCCGTCAGACCCGGAGACAGCTCCCGGGTCACGAGGATCACGGGACCGTCGTCCTCATCGAAGATGGCGGGGTCCGGCAGGTCGAGGAGGCGGCGCAGCACCCAGCCCTGGACATCGGCCAGGTCGGCGAGCTTGTCCATCACCATGGGGTGGGCGGCGTGGGACCACTGCGACTCCCACTCCAGGACCCGCCACTCGAAGGCACGCTCCGCCGGGAGATGGTTTTCCCGGATCAGCGTGGCCGCGGCGTCGACCAGGTCCGCGTCTTCGAGCATGAGAATCTGCGGATCGAAGATGGCGGCCTCTGCCTCCCCCATCCGTTCGGCGGTCCGCGACTGCACGCTCCGGATTCGATCGCGTGCCCACTCGCACGCTTCGTAGAGGCGCTCGACCTCCCGGTCGATTTCCCCAGGCGCGATGATGCCGGTCCGCGGCACCTTCGGAAGCTCCCAGCGAAGCACCCGGACCGGCGCGATGACGATCCCGGGAGAGGCGGGGGTCCCCTCGAAGGTCGTGCTCATCTCTCTCCGAACCCTTTTTCGACGAGGTCGCGCACCGCCGCGACGACCTCTTCCGCGTCGTCGCCGCGCGCGCGCAGCGTGATGACCGCTCCCCGCTCCGCCGCCAGCATGAGGACGCCCATGATGCTCTTGGCATTCACCTCTACCCCATCCTTGGCGAGCCAGACCTCCGCGTCGAAATTCCCGGCGAGGCGCACGAGCTCCGCTGCGGGCCTGGCATGCAAGCCTGCCTCGTTCTCGATCCGGAGTTCGATTCGTTGCTCCATAGTCACCTTGGTCAGACTACCATGCGTGCCACGATACCTCCGATCCAGACCAGCGCCAGAAGGACCCAGATTCCGGAGCGAACACGATATCCAAGCGCCACCCCCGCGAGGATTCCGAGGGCGGTGATCCCCGACTCCGTCGGTCCAGTCGCGAAGACGGATACGGCAAGGACGGAGGCCAACCCGGCCAACAGGGCGCCGGTGTTGGATGCCCAGTGCGCCCACCGGCTGATCGCGGGCGATCGAAGCGCGTTTCCGATATCGATCCCCTCCCGCAGCCCCGTCTGAAGGCCCCACGATCGGAGCCCGAGGTGCAGCGCATTGTAGACGACGAGAAAGACGATGAGCCCCGCCCACCAGGGCGCCCCGAACAGAAGCACCACGATGGCCAGAAGCGCGCTCATGGGACGCCAGGCCGCCCAGACGAGCTGATCCCCCAGGGAGCCCAGCGAGCCGCGCAACGCGTTCTTGAAGCGGCGGATGAGCGCCTCCTGCGCCCCCTCGCATTCCAGTCGGGCCACCGCACCCACCGCCAGCGTGGCGAGGTAGGGGTGGCTGTTGAACACCTCAACGTGGCGACGCAGTGCGGAGCGCATCGCCTCCCGGTCCCCGTCGTACAGGACGCGGAGCACCGGGATGAGCACGTAGGCGAATCCGGTGCCGATCAGCGTCTGATAATTCCAGGAGCCCTGTACGGCAAAGCTGCGTAGGAACAGAGCGAGGCGGATCCTTCCGGAGATGCGCTTCACCAGATCCAGAGAACGACCACGCCCAGGGCGGCGCCGCCCAGAAAATACCGGAGCCGCTCGAACCCGAACATGCGGATGGTGGCAGCGAGCGCCGCAGCAGCCGCCGCGCCGATCGCCATCCACGCGACCCAATCGGCCGGACCGTAGTACGGCCGGATAAATCGTAGAATGGGCAAGAGAAGGGCCAGCCCCACACCGGTGATGACCATTCCCCGGAGAAGATCGAGACCGATGGCCAACCAGTGGCGTCGCTGGACGAGACCGGGGCCGAACCGCGGATCGGCCGGGTCGGGCCGGAGGCGGATGTTGAGGTAGCGGAGAGGGCGAACCGATTCTCCACTCACCCACTCCCAGGCGAGGACGAAGACGAGGACGGTCACCAGCTCTGCCATTCCGCCGCCGGCAAGCGCATACCCACCACCTCCCACCACCGCCGGCGCCGCCGACTCAGGATACTTCGCCGCCCCGACCGGGAGCACGGTCAGGTGGAAAGCCTCCAGCACCACGCCGATATAGATCCCGAAGGTCGGCGATCCGACCAGGGCACCGCCGAGCGTCGCCGCCACGATCGGCCGGGAGATCATCAGCTGTCCGATCGAGGTAGAGTCGATCGTGACCAGGCCTCCCAGCCCGACGAGGGCGAGTATCAGCAGCAGATCGGGAGGCATGAAGTTCAGGGCTTCTTCATATCACCCAGGGGGACCCTGGGGGCACCCGGAACGTCACGCGCGGATACCTCGGCACCCGAGTCCGCTACCTCCTCGAGCTCCCGCCACTCCCCCTCGCTCAAAAATACGTAGGGGAGCACGTGCCGGCGTCCCGCAGCGTGATGGACACCGCCGAGATTGACCTCGGCGCCCCGGAGCGTTCCGCACTCCGCGAGCTTGCGCAAGCTCCCCACATCCCTCAGCAGCACGATGTAGCGACGCGGGTCGTCCCTCCACCGCTCGAACTGCGCCCGCGCATCCTCCACGCTCACGAAATCGGCCTCGAGCCCCGGCGGTAGGCCGAGAACGTAGAGCTCCTGCTCCCAGGGACTCTCCGCAAGAGCGTCGTCCACCACCACGATCTGATCGGGGTGAATGTGTCCGCCCCAACCCACGACCACCTGGCCGTGGATCAACCGTTCGTCAACGCGCAGCAGTGCGACCGGCATCGGTTTCCGTGGCGAGCGTTCCGAAAATTCCTTCACGTCCCTTCTCCACCAGGCGCGGCACCAGATCGTCGACGGCCGCCTCCCGATGGAAGACGAAATCGACCAGCATGGGCACGTTCAACCCGCAGACGAACCCGGTGTCAGGCCGCTCCTGCGCCATCTTCCTGGCGGCGAAGGCACAGCTCCCGGCCCCCAGGTCCGTGAAGAGGATCACGGGGCCCTCCCCCACCTGCTGCCGAATGGCCTCCTGCAATCGCTCGGGATTGCGTCCCTCGTTGCTGATGGGACGGAGCGCATCGCCCATGTCCCCGCAGATCTTCTCCACCGTAGCCACCATGGCGGAGGAGAGGGAGGCGTGCGCCACGATGAGACCGCGCACCGGCTCATTCATAATCCTCCTCCAGGTATTCCCGGGTGCCCTGCATCCGGTCGAGCAGCCGCTGGTTGAAGAGCTTCGCCGAGTCGATGCCGGCGTATTTCAGGAGATGGTTCATGGCGATGACCTCTGACATGACCGTGATGTTCTTGCCGGGGACGAGCGGCACAACCACCCGCGGCAGCTCCACCCCCAGGATCTCCGCGCTCTGCTGGTCCAGCCCGGTCCGGTCGTAGATCTCCGCCTTGTCCCAGATCTCCAGCTGGACGACGACCTCGAGCCGCTTCTGCTGACGGATCGCGCGGATTCCGAAGAGTCGGCGCACGTCGATGATTCCTACCCCGCGTATCTCCATGTGATGCCGCTGCAGCTCATGGCCGCGTCCGATGAGGATGTCGTTCCCCCGCCGCGTGACATGGATCAGGTCGTCGGCTACGAGGCGGTGCCCCCGCTCCACGAGATCCAGCACCGTCTCGCTCTTGCCGATCCCGCTCTGTCCGATGAAGAGCAACCCCACCCCGTACACGTCCGCGAGCGAGCCGTGCAAGGTCGTGACCGGCGCGAAACGCTCCTCGAGGAATGGCTTGATCCGGTTGTAGAAATCGCTTGTGCTCGACCGGGAAAGGATGACGGGCGTGCCGCGGGACGCGGCGACCTCCAGGATCGGGTCGGGCGGCTCGAGCCCCTTGGTGATGAAGACCGCCGGGAAGTCGCAGGCGAAGAACACCTCCACCGAGTTGCGACGTCGCTCGGGATCGAGTGACTGGAGGAAGGCGATCTCGGTTTCCCCCAGGACCTGGATCCGATCGGTGGGAAAGCGCTCGGTGAATCCGGTAAGGACAAGACCGGGGCTGGAGATGTCCGGTCCCGGGATGGCCCGGTCGAGGCCGTGCTCGTCGGTCAGGAGCTGTAGACCCAGCGTCTCCTGTTTCCTCTCGATCAGCTGTCGAACGGTGAGGGGGTCCACCTGGAGCGAGGATCAGTGGGTGAGGGGTGAGGAGACCGCAGCTTCCTGCGTCACGGATGTCATCCGTCGGGGGAGGTCGAGGCCGCCGCGGCCCGGTGCATGACTGCATCAAGCACGCCGTTCACGAAGGCGGGGCTCTGCGGCGTGCCGTAGCGCTCTGCAAGACGGATCGCCTCCCGGATCGCGGCCGGACCGGGCACGTCGTCCATGTACAAGATCTCGGCGGCCCCGATCCGAAGTATGGTGCGGTCCACGGCGGAGAGTCGCTCCAGCGTCCAGTTGGTGAGCGCCTCCTCGATGCGCCGGTCGAGCTCCGCACGGTTGGCGGCCACGATGCGGACGAGCGCTTCGGCATAGGCGCGGTGCACGGGGGAAACGTTCCGCTCCTCCACCAGATCGTGAAGCGAGCGGATCTCCCGGCCGCGCTCTCCCCCCCTGATCTCCCAGCCATAGAGTGCCTGGAGGGCCCAGCCGCGCGCGCGGGTGGAAGCCTTCACCGGTCGGCGTCGTTGCCGATCCGCTCCATCAGATCCGCCATCTCCACCGCTGAGACTGCCGCTTCCCACCCCTTGTTGCCCGCCTTGCTCCCTGCCCGCTCGACGGCCTGCTCGACGGTATCGGTGGTGAGCAGCCCCATGGCTACGGGAATCCCGGTCTCCGTGGCCACCGTCTGGATGCCGGCCGAGGCCTGGCCCGAGACGAAGTCGAAGTGCGGGGTGGCACCGCGGATGACCGCGCCGAGGGCGATCAGCGCGTCGAAGCGGCCGGTTTTCGCGAGACGGCGCAGCGCCACCGGGATCTCCCAGGCACCTGGAACCCAGGCGACCTCGATGTCTTCGTCCGCCGCGCCGTGACGCAGGAGCGCGTCGTGCGCGCCCTCCAGAAGGCGACGGGTGATGAGGTCGTTGAAGCGGGAGACCACGATCCCGAAGGTGCGGTCGTCGGCCCGGAGATTTCCCTGATACTCCGTCATCGGAGGTGAGAGAGGTGAGTGGCGAGGGGCGACCAGGGCAAGATCGCCACGTCAGCTCCGCCCCGATACGCCGGAAGGATTCTCGATATCAGGTTCATTCGGTCATGTCTGGTCGCAGCCCGGGAGTCTCTCGTCCCTCACCCCTGATCCCTCGCCCCTCTCCTCATCCCGCCAGCATGTGGCCGAGCTTCTCCCGCTTGGTCTCGAGATAGCGCGTGTTGTGCGGATTGGGCTCGACCCGGAGCGGAACCTGCTCGGTCACCGAGAGCCCGTAACCGTCCAAGCCCACGATCTTCTTCGGATTGTTGGTGAGGATGCGAACGGTTGAGAGGCCGAGGTCCACCAGGATCTGTGCGCCGATGCCGTACTCGCGCAGATCGGGCTGGAACCCGAGCTTCTCGTTTGCCTCGACCGTATCCATCCCTTCGTCCTGCAGGGCGTAGGCCCTCAGCTTGTGCATGAGCCCGATGCCGCGCCCCTCCTGGCGGAGGTAGACGATTGCCCCCTGCCCCTCGTCCGCGATCCTCTGCATGGCCGACTCGAGCTGCTCGCCGCAATCGCACCGGTGGGAGTGGAACACGTCCCCCGTCAGACATTCGGAATGCATGCGCACGAGCACGTCCTGACGCCCCTCCAGGTCCCCCTTGACGAGCGCGACGTGGTCGAAAGGATCAACGTCGTTCCGATAGGCGACGATCCGCCACGTTCCGAAGCGAGTCGGAAGGTCGACCTCGGCCTCTCGATGCACCAGGCGCTCGTGCTTCAGCCGGTGCGCGATGATCTGCGCGACGGTGATGAAGCGGAGATCGTGCTCTTCGGCGAACGATTCGAGCTCCGGTCGCCGCGCCATGGAACCGTCGTCGTTCATGATCTCGCAGATGACGCCCGCCGGGGCGAGCCCGGCCATGCGCGCGAGGTCGACCGAGGCCTCGGTCTGCCCGACCCTGCGGAGCACGCCGCCGGGACGCGCCACGATCGGGAAGGTGTGGCCCGGGCGGCGGAGATCGCTCGGGGCAGTGTCGTCCTCGACCAGGAGTCGGATGGTTCGGGCGCGGTCCGAGGCGCTGATGCCGGTCGTCACGCCGAACCGGGGCGCGGCGTCCACCGAGATGGTGAAGGCGGTTCCCTGTGCCTCGGTGTTGACGTCGGTCATCGGACGGAGGTCTAGCTCGTCGGCCCGCTCCGGGGTGAGCGTCACGCAGATCAGTCCGCGGCCGTGCCGGGCCATGAAGTTGACCATTTCCGGCGTGACCGCCGAGGCGGCGCAGACCAGGTCACCCTCGTTCTCACGGTCCTCGTCGTCCGCGACGATGACCATCTTTCCGTTCCGGATGTCCCGGATCGCGTCCTCTACTCGGTCGAACGACATCTGCCCGATGCGAGGGGGAAATGCGGGCGCACGAAGGCGTGCGCCGTCCAGCCGGATAATGTACAAGGTATGCGCCGCGCGCGCGCCCCCCGCCTCATCCGCCCCTCACGAGCGAGGCGCCCATGCCTCTCCCAGGCGGGGTCCCTCCACCGGGTCGGAGAGGAGACGCCGGACGTACTTCCCGATCAGGTCCGCTTCGAGGTTGACCGCATCTCCCTCGTGAAGGTCCGGCAGGTTGGTGCATTCCCAGGTGTGCGGAATGATCGAGAGCTGCAACGCGCCCGGCGCGGGGAAGGCGTTGACCGTCAGGCTGATCCCGTTCACGGTGATCGACCCGTGGAGCACCGTGGTGGAAAGGATTTCGGCGGGCGCGTGGATGTCGATCTCGACCCGCTCCCCGATCCGGTGGATGCGCTCCACCCGCCCGGTTGCGTCCACATGACCCTGGACGAGGTGGCCGCCCAACCGATCCCCGGCGGCGAGCGCCCGCTCGAGATTGACCCGTCGGCCCGGCCGTAAGTCCCCGAACGTGGTCCGCCCGAGCGTGCTCCCCACCGCCACGACCGCGAAGCTCTCCTTATCGAGATCGATCACCGTCTGGCAGACGCCATCCACGGCGATGCTGTCTCCCGGCTTGGCATCGCTCACCACCCGCGAGGCGTCGATGCGCATCCGCACCCCCTCCCCTTCCGGCTCCGCGCTCCGAATTCGCCCCACCTCCTCGATCAGTCCGGTGAACATGTCGTCAGTCGCGTGCGAGTCGGATGAGCGTATCCTCTCCCAGGCCACGCGTCTCGAGTCGGCGCCAGCGCGCTGCCCCGCCGAGCGAGGGACTCTCGATGCCGGCGAACGGATGAAGTCCCTCGGGGCCGAGCAGGAGCGGAGCCAGGTAGAGGTGGAGCCGGTCGACGAGGTTGCTGGAGACGAACGCGCCCGCCAGGACCGCTCCCCCCTCGAGGTAGAGCGAGGAGACGTCGCGCTCGCGGAGCTGGCGCAGGCCGTCGCGCAGATCGGTCGCCACGATGACATCGACACCGGCACGCCGCAGATCCGCCGCCGCATCCGTCCCAGCCTCCCGGGAGGCCACGGCGATGACCGGCGTCTCCTCCGCGGTCCGCACCAGCCGCGAGTCGAGCGGTAGGCGGAGCTGCCGGTCGAAGACCACCCGGGCCGGCGCTTTCCGCGGGACGATGTCGCCCCGGACGGTGAGCCGCGGGTCGTCCTTCAGGACGGTCCCCCCGCCCACGGCGATCGCGTCCATCTCGGCCCGCTCACGGTGCACCTCGCGCCTCGCCTCCTCACCCGTGATCCATCCGGAGCGGCGGTCCCGATCCGCCATCCTGCCGTCGATTGAGAGGGCCAGCTTGAGCACCGTCCAAGGACGGTCCCGCTCAGGGCCGAATCGGTGCAGGAAGCCCCCGTTGAGGTCCCGTGCACGCTCCTCTTCGACGCCGCTCCGCACCACGACCCCCCCGTTGGCGACGATCGCGGCGCCTCCCGAGGCGGGCGGGTGCGGATCCGGGATCGCGAAGACCATTCTCGAGATACCGGCCTTGAGAATGGCCTCGCTGCACGGCGGGGTCTTGCCGTGATGCGCACACGGCTCGAGCGTCAGGTAGAGGGTAGCGCCGCGCGCCTTCTTTCCGGCGTCCCTGAGAGCGACGACCTCGGCGTGCGGCCCGCCGAACTCGCCGTGCCACCCCTCCCCCACGATTTCCCCGTCACGCACCACCACCGCCCCCACCAGCGGGTTCGGGGAGACACGGCCGCGCCCCCGCTCGGCCAGCTCGAGCGCGCGCCGCATCCAGCGCGCGTCGTCCGCTCCCCGTTCGCGCACCAACATGACGGTAGCCGGCCTAGAGCGCGATGCGCAGCCCCAGATTGGCGAAATAGCTGCGCCGACGGGGATCGAACTCGCTCTCCCTTCCCGCGAATCCCTCGATCGGCTCGCCGCCTTCGATCCAGCCGCCCTCGATGCCGAGGGTGCCGATGAGCAGCGTGTAGGAGAGGTTGCCGAAGACGGACATACGCGTCTCGTTCAGGTTCATCCGATCGAAGCGATGCACCCGGGCGCCGGCCTCCGCGCCTTCGCGATAGCCGAAATCGAGGTCGCTGCTGAGACGGTCCCACCCTACCCCGAGGGTGGCACCCAGGCCGAGCAGCCGCTTGCTCACCAGGGCGCGGGTGCTCCAATTGGTGAGGTCGAATGCAAACTCCCCCGGGTCTCCTCCGCCCGCGCACAGCCGAGCCCCCTCCTCCACCACCGTCTCTCCGGGGCAGATGTCGCCGAACTGGCTCCGGCCCAGGCTGTGGCGCACCACGGAAACGGATGCCGCCGGGGTGAGGAAGCTCTCCCGCAGCAGGCCGAGGCGGCCACCGACGCCGAAGGCGAAGTTCGGGTTTTCGTCGGCGAAGCCCTCG
>SKRI01000243.1 GCA_007118565.1 Gemmatimonadota bacterium
CCCGCCGACGAGGATGCAGACGGTCGTTCGTCTGCCTGACGTCGCGGTAGCGCCACCGCACGCGCAGGCGGCAGCCTTCCGCGTGCGCGCGGCTCACCTCCTGATCGGGGCGATCTTCGCGCTCCTCGTCGCGAACCTCGGGCGGGTGCCGCTCCTCGACACCGGCGTGGGAAAGGAGGCTCCGCTCCTCCTCAACGACCTGATCGTGCTCGGCCTCGTCGGGATCGGCCTGGTCACCGCGCTCCGCCTCCGGCGGCTGCGCCTTGACGCGGTGGCCGGATGGGCCCTCGCCTTCGCCGCCATCGGCGGATTCTCGGCGATGATCTCGCTGGTACGGTTCGACCTCACCATCTCCCAGCTCACGGTCAGCCTCGCCTACCTGGGACGCTGGCTCGCCTACTTCGGGCTCTACCTGTTCGTGGTCAACTTCCTCCGGCGTGCCGACGTCCCGGCGGTCTGGCGCGCACTCGAGACGGTGATCCTCGTCTTCGCGGGATTCGGGATCCTCCAGTCGATCTTCCTCCCCGGCTTTGCCCAGATCGTCTACCCGGACGCGGTGGTCGGCGTGGACTGGGACGCCCAGGGTTGGCGGCTCGTCTCGACCTTCCTCGACCCGAACTATGCCGGGATGTTCATCGTCACTGCATTGCTCGTCCTCATGGCGCAGGTCGCGTTCGGCGCCCGCGTGGCGGTTTGGAAGATCGCCCTGCTCGGCCTGGCGCTCGCGCTCACCGTTTCGCGGAGCTCCTTCGTGGCGCTCCTGGTCGGAGGGCTGGTGATCGGCCTCGTGCGCGGCAACTCGAAGCGCATCTGGCGGATCGGCCTCGGCGGGATGGCGGCAGGTCTCCTCCTGCTCCCCGTCATCGTGGTGCAGGCGGCCCAGTTCGACCGGTTCACGGTCGGAGGGTCCATGGCCTACCGGATCGTCTCGTGGATCCAGGCCATCGAGGTATTCCTCGACAATCCTGTTCTCGGCATCGGCTACAACACCTTCGGATACGTGGCAGACCAGTACGGACGCATCTACGGAGGCGCCGCCGGCTTCGGCCTGGACGGCGGGCTGCTCTTCATCGCCGTGACCACGGGGGTGGTCGGCCTCGCCGCCTACTGCCTCATGTTCCGCGCTGCCCTCCGACGCTGCCCCCCCATCTGGAAGGATCCGGAGCGGCCGGCTGCCGAGCGGGGGCTGGTGCTGGGCGTTACGGCGGCGAGCCTGGCGCTCGTCGTCCACAGCCTCTTCCTGAACAGCCTCCTCTACCCCTTCCTGATGGAGACCTTCTGGATCCTCTGGGGCCTCGTCTTCCTCCTGACCGTGCCCCGCGCCGGGAAGACAGAGGCGGAGCCGGCTGAACGGGTTCTGACGCCGACCTCCGGATGAGGGGCGGGCCGGAGCGGGGCATCCGCATCGCGGTGGATGCCCGCATGCTCCGCGCTGCAGGGATCGGCCGCTATCTCCGTCCCATCGTGCGCGGGATGATCTCGGATCGCCGGTTCGGACAGGTCGTGCTGGCGGGCGACCCGGACGAGATCGCCGGCGAGGTGGGGGTGGAGTCCATCCGGACCGGCCGCGTCCGGGTCGTCCCCTGGCGCGGCGGGCCATACAGCCCGCGCGCGCACCTCGCCTGGGGGCTACGCGTCGGGCGACAGGTCGGCGTCGCCGACGTCGCCTTCTTCCCGCACTACGACGTCCCGCCGTTCCCGCTCCCGGAGCGCGTCGTGGTCACGGTGCACGATCTCACGCACTTCGTTCTCCCGCATCTCTTTCCGGCGCCCAAGCGGATCCCGGCGGGTGTGCTCCTCGGACACGCCGTCCGGCGAGCAGAGCGCGTGCTGGTCGGATCGGCGCGGACGCGGGCGGATCTGGTGGAGAGGATCCCGGAGGTGCGGGGGAAGATCGCGAGCTTCCGCTACGGGCTCGGCGGGGAGATCGGGCAATTCACCGAATCGGGGACGGCGTCTCCGGTGGGGGGACCGTACCTCCTGTCGGTGGGGAACCGCAAGGCGCACAAGAACCTGGGGCTGGCGGTGCGGACGCTCGCCGCCCTGGCGGGGGAGCATCCGCAGCTGCGCCTCGTCTTCGCGGGCGGGAGCGCGCGGGATGGCTGGCACGAGGTGCTGCGGCTGGCCGCGGAGCTGGGGGTGGAGGACCGGATCGTCGACCTGGGCCGGGTCAGCGACAGGGAGCTCGCTGCGCTCTACCGCGGATGCGCTGCGCTCCTGATCCTCTCGTTCAACGAGGGCTTCGGATACCCGGCGCTCGAGGCCATGGCGCTCGGCGCGCCGGTGGTGGCGGCGCGCGCCGGAGCCCTCCCCGAGGTGTTGGGAGATGCGGGCCTCCTGGTCGATCCGAACGATCCGGCCGAAGCGGCGGCGGCGGTCCGCCGACTTATCGAGGAGCCGACTTTCCGGGACGCGCGGGCGGCCGCGGGGAGGGAGCGTGCCGCTCGCTTCTCCGAGCCGGAGATGGTGCGGCGGACGCTCGACGTGCTGACGGAGGCGGCGCGCGGCACCGTCCCCCCTCAGCCGGTCGTCGCGAGGAAGCGGTAGACCGTACGCCCCTCCAGGCTGGGCGGCCGCTCCCTCGGCGGCGCACGCTCCCCGAGGCGGGCGATCGCGGTCCTCCAGCCCCCGAGCTCGCCGTGCACCTCCAGGAGCGGGGAGGCGGCCACGTCGGGAGCGAGCGGGGCAGCCGCGCTCGGGTGGGTCAGCGTCGGGAGGCCACGCGCCAGCGCCTCCAGAAGCTTGATTCGCACCCCGATTCCGTGGAGATCGGGCACCAGGAAGCCGGTGAGCTCCGCCCAGAAAGGCTCCAGGTCATCGACGAAGCCGCGAAAGTCGAAGAAGCCCCAGCGCTCTCCCTCGCGCCGGAGCCCATCGGGCACGCCCCGTCCCGCGACCACCAAGCGCGGCGGTCGCGGAAGCCGGGCGAGCTCCGGCGCCAGCACCCGCACCAGCCACTCGAGCCCCCGCAGGTTCGGCTCGAAGTCGAGGCTCCCGACGAACCCGAGCACGATCTCCCTATCTCCGTCTCCCCGCGCCGGGGCCCTGCCTCTCAGGTCGGGAAGCGTCGGGGGCACGAAGCGCAGGGTATCTCCCGGCGCGTCCTCCCTCCAGGCCTCGAGGTCGGCGCGGCTCACGAACCAGAGCTCGTCCACCGAGGAGGCGAGCGCCCTCTCGTGCCGCGCCAGAAGGCGGGCATTTCGGAGGTGGAGCCGTCGGGTGATCCCCGAGGACGTGGCGGCGCGGGCGGCGGCGATCACGCTCTCCCGGTTGTGCACGTGCACCGCCACCCTCCGCTCGGGAGCGGATCGCTCCCCGCTCAGCCAGCTGTGCGCGAAGGTGTAGTGGTAGACGCCGAGATCCGCGGGACGAAGGCGGTGCCGCAGGTCGGCCGACGGTGGGTAGTGAAAGAGCTCCGGTGAGGCGTGGGGGGAGGCGAGCGACCGGACCACCCGCAGGGCTCGACGCGCACCGGATTCGCTGTTGCGCCCACCTCTCCGGAAGGGCTCGGCGACGTCCATCTCCCCCTGCCACGCCGCCACGGAGGGGGCCTCGGCCCGTGGGTCTCCGAGGTGGCGGATCGTGAGCCTCCCCTCCAGCTCCGCGGGGACCGCCGAGCGCGCCGCCGCCCGCAGCGTCTCCATCGGGTCGAGCCAGCTGACCAGCTCTACGCGCCACCCAAGCCCTGCCAGCGCCCTGGCCTGCTCGGCCACCACCCAGCGGCCGCCTTCCGTCGGCGGAAAGGGGAAGAAGGGCGAGTACAGCCTGGCGAGGGGACGGTCGTCGCTGCCCGTCACGGAAACGTCCGCTCAGCTCGCCGGCTCATCCTCAGGGCTGCGGAGGTCGAAGTGCCGCCGCTCCCGGGGCGTGTGGCGATGGGTGAGGAAGGGGAAGGCATCGAGGAGCCCCATTCCGACGAAGCGGAGCCGATCGAGCGCCTCGGCAGGGCTTCTGGCATGCCGCAGCGGAATCACGACGTCCTTGAAGACCACCGCAAGGGTTCGCGGGAGCTGGAGAAGTGGGGGAATCGAGAAGTTCCGCTTCCAGAAGTAGAGGTTGTTCCGGGTGAAGTAGAAAGCGTGGTGCCGGGCCGGCACACCCGCGTCGCGACTATTCACTCCGTGGTAAACCTTTGCGTCCGGCTCGACATGAAGCGACCATCCGGCCTGCTGGAGCTGGACCGACAGCTCGGTCTCCTCGTAATACATGCCGTAACGATCGGGAATGCCGCCGACTTCCTCGTATGCCTCCCGCCGCACCAGCATGGAGCAGCCGGGAATGTAGGACCAGTGCGGGAGCTCCCCGCCCTGCGGCCATGGGGTCATTGCTGTCATCCCGAGGAGTGGGGAGACGACTCCCCGCGCACCCCACACCCGTGGCCCCCGTCCCCACAGCACGGTCGGTCCGACCGCTCCGGCCTCGGGATGGTCGCGCAGCACGTCGGTCAGCTTCGTGAGCGTATCGTTCTCGACCTCGAGGTCCGAGTTCAGGAACCAGTAGGCATCGTATGTCTCGCCCGCCGCCGCCCGGGCGATTGCCGCGCGGATCCCCGAGCCGTATCCTCCGTTCGAGGGGAGCCGGATGAGCCGGATTCCATGCCGGTGCTCTTCTTCGGTGAGGGCTACCGGAACATCGTTCCCGTTGTCGACGTGGCAGACGGTGAGGTCGATCCCGGCCGTATCGGACCGCGCCACCTGTCGGGACAGACGAGCCGCGTCCGCACTGGTGCGGAAATCCACGATCAGTGCCAGGACGCGCAGCCGAAGGTCGGAAGGGAGCTTCCCGCTCGTCATCTCACGAGAAAAAATGCCCGGGCCCACCGAAAATCATCTACCACGAAAGAATCGTTCGGCTCGCATCATGAACCTCCGGACCTCCGAAAAGCTGCGCGGCCCGCTCGCGCTCGCGGCCGCGGCGCTGATGGCCACGGCGTGCGATCCGTGCGTCGGCAACACCCTCTGCGACGACCCGGTGCTGGACGTCACCGGGCGCGCCACCGTCAACCTTACGGGCCGTCCGGCCTCGAACATCAGGGTCGAGTTCCGCTCCGTGAGCGGCGCCCGATTGATGCAGGACACCGTCGTGACCCGGACCGATGCGGACGGGGTCTTCCGTCTTCGCGCGCCGGCACAGCGCAGAGGAACCGTGATCGGGGAGCTCGCCTTCCTGCTCGATCCCCCATGGGAGGAGCTCTCCTACGGTGTCGATCTCCAACTGGAGACCACCCGGGTTGAGGGGGCTTCGACCTTCATCGGCAGCTGGGGCGTCGGACCGCTCCCGGCCACGCCGCACATCCGGGCCGCGGGGCGAACGATGGAGGGGAGCACGGGTGAGGGGATGGCCGGGGTCACCGTCGTGTTCGAGCGCTCCGGGGGCGTCGAGGTGGAGCCAGATGCCTTCAGCACGATCTCGGACGAGGACGGCGAGTTTACGATAGAGCCTATCCCCGCGGGGGACGGCTCGGTCATCGGCCGCCTCCGGTTCATCCCTCCCGAGCCGTATCCGGAGAGCGTGAGCGAGGAGCTCGAGATCCCCGTCTTCACGGCGCGGCCGCTCGTCCACCGGCTCGGTGAGTTCGCCATCGACCATCGGCTCGATTACGAGGGGGAGCTGCTCTGGGGAGATGACGACTCCCCGGTGGAGGGCGCGACCGTCACCTTCCGCAGGCTCTCCGGCATCGAGGTCGAGCCGGACGGCTTTTCCACGACCACGGGGGCGGACGGACGCTTCTCTTTCGATCTTCGTCCGCTCCGCACGGGCTCGGTCGAGGGGGAGCTGCTCGTGGTCCGACCGGGGACCGACGATGCCGTCCCGATCCCGATCGGCCCCGTCACGCTGGAAACGTTCACGGAGCCTGGACCCCTGCTCGCGGGGAGCTGGCATCTGGAGCGGCCGTAGGAGCAGGCGCGGGTGGGGGAGGGGCATGACTCGCGCCTGCCGATCCGCCCGGCACGGTGAATCGATACTCCATGCGGACCAGGAGCTGGATCACGTCCGTGGCGAGATCGTCCCCGAAGAAGTAGGACGGATTCTGGAAGAGGAAGTTGTGGCGATGCTCGCGGGCGAGCTCCAGGTCGAAGGCGCCGACAGAAGTCATTACGGAGCCACGGGCTCCGGCCGTGACGGAGACGTCGTGGGCAAAGTAGGCCCGACCGACGGGCTGCGTGTAGTAGGCATCGTTGTCCCAGCGGATCCGCTCGAGGAAGGCGCCGGCGCTCCAGCCCGGTGACAGAACGTCGAAAGCCAGCCACTGGCTCGACGCTCCCGGGCCGATCGCCGCACCAACCACGCGCCCCCGATTCGTATACCCGTCGGTGACGACCGGGCTCACGTAAAAGGTGGCCGGGCCGTCGGCTCGCCAGCTGCCGTCCTGCTCGAGATTGGTGAGCTCCGTCTGGAGGCGGAGGGCGGCGCCCTCCTCGCCCGTTCCGCTCGCCCACTGGAGGCCGACGGTGTACCCCTGGGAGCGCTGTGGATCCGCGAGCAGCTCGCGGATCGACCCCGGGAGGTCCGCCCGCGTCCACTCCACGTACGCCTCGGCTCCCGCCGCCGGGAAGAGCCAGCGCGCGAAGAGGCTCAGGAGCTGCTCGGTCGGGACGCCGGCCTCGGCGTCGCCGGTCCCCCACCGGAGGAGGGCATCGAGGGCGTGCTGCGGCAGCGCGGCCCCGCCGCCCGCCGAGGCATAGACGGCGCGGGCGACTCCCAGCGTGAGGTTCGGCTCCACAACCGGCCGAAAGGTGACCCCCACGGCGTTGAAGGATCTGAGGTTGTTCCCCCGAGGCGCGGCGGAAAGGACCGAGGGGCTCAGCGCTCCGAGCAGGTACGATGCATCGATCTCGCCGACCCGGGTGTCGATCCCGCTGACGGGCTGAACGAAGAGGTGCGGGAAGCCCGGCGCGTTGTTGCTCAGCAGGATCGCGTTGCGGATGCCCGGTCCCCACCAGCGATGCTCGTTCGAGAGACCCACGGCCACCGGCCCGGCTTCGACCCCGATGCGGCTCTGGCCCAGCCCAAGCACCGCGTAGGAGCGATCTCCGAAGCGCACCGGGAGGTCGGCCGACTGGTGACCCACCCGCCAGGGGGGCGAGAATCGGGTGCGGCTCGGGACGAGGGCCGTCGGATGGTCGAAATCCCGGTTCTCCTGCCAGGCGATCTCGGGTGCCAGCACGAGGTGCGCCGGCCCCCACGATCCCGCGACCCCCCCGGAAGCGAGGACGTTCATGCCACGTCCCCCCCAGAGGGCGCCCTCATTCAGGGAGCGCGGGCCGCCGGGGTTGTGCGCCACGCGCACCCGGGCCGGCAGCGGCTTCCACGAGATCTCGCCGGGCCCGCGATCCGGGGTGAGGGGGAGCGGGGCATGGGTGGAGCGGAGGAGGAAGCCTGAGGCCGGGGAGCGGCCGTGGATCTGCCGGAGCCGCAGCCGATCCTCCTCGACCCCTCCGATGACGATGCCGCCCACCTCCGCAGTCCGGGGCAGGGTGTCCGCCTCGGCAATGGTCGCCGTATCCGGGTGCCCCGCCAGAAGGGCGAGGGCGAGCAAGAGGGAGCCGACCACGTGCGCGGTGTCAGAGAGGAATACGTAAGCGGTGTCTGGTCACCGGGATCGCAATACCATACACTCTCCCCTTCACCCGGGCCAGTCCAGCCCCGCTCCCTTCTCCACGCGCTCCTTCCGCCTACGTGGCCGGCTCCCACCTGACTGGAGGAAGGCTCCTCGCCAGGAACGTCTTCCTGAACCTGGTCGGGCAAATCGCTCCCCTGGCGGTTGCCCTGGTGGCCATTCCGCTGCTCATCGGCGGGATGGGGGCGGAGCGCTTCGGCATCCTGGCCCTCGCCTGGATGGGGATCGGGTACTTCAGCCTGTTCGACCTGGGGCTCGGCC
>SKRI01000086.1 GCA_007118565.1 Gemmatimonadota bacterium
ATCTCCGCGCTGGCGGGGTACCCGGGGGAGGCGATGGACGGCGGCATGCTCAACTGGACGAACTGGGTGGCCGGCGTCACCGCGGTCTACGCCACCCTCTTCGGGACCGGGCGCATCCTCTTCGGAGATGCGGTTCAGGGGCTGCTGCTCCTCCTCGTGGCGATCGCGGCCTTCGCCTGGATCTCCAGGAACCTCCGGGAGACGGCCACCACGGAATCCGACCGACGCGAGGTGGAGAGCGCGGGCCTAGCGCCGTAAAGCATCGGCGGCGTCCGTTCCTTGCGTGGAGGGCGCGCGAAATGCCTCTTTGGACCCAGGAATCGTACCCGACCCCCCAGCCGAAACCATGTCCCGACAAGTCGAGAAGGTCCCGGTCGTCATTGCGGAGCACGAGGACATCGCCCTCCGCATCGCGCGGCGGATGGCGGAGATCGTCCGCGAGAAGGCGGAGAAGGGAAAGAACGCCGTCTTCGGTCTGGCCACCGGAAGCACGCCGATCGGCATCTACCGCGAGCTCATCCGCATGCACCGCGAGGAGGGCCTCGACCTCTCCAACGTCGTGACCTTCAACCTCGACGAGTACTACCCGATGGATCCGGATAGCATCCACAGCTACCACCGGTTCATGCGGGAGAACTTCTTCGAGCACACCAACATCTCGCCGGAGAACGCGCACATTCCCCGGGGGGACCTGCCTCGGGAGCAGGTGGAGGAGCACGCGCGGGAGTACGAGGAGACCATCCGGCGCGCGGGGGGGATCGACCTCCAGATCCTGGGCATCGGTCAGACCGGACACATCGGCTTCAACGAGCCGGGCTCCTCCCGTCGGTCCCGCACCCGGCTGGTGGCGCTCGACACCATCACCCGCCGCACGGCGGCATCCCACTTCTTTGGCGAGCACAACGTGCCGGCGGAGTCGCTCACCATGGGTGTGGCCACCATCATGGACGCGCGCGAGGTGGTGCTGATCGCCACCGGCGAGCACAAGGCCCTTGTTTCCCAGCGGGCCGTCGAAGGGGAGGTCGATCCGTCCGTCGCCGCCACCTACCTCCAGGAGCACGACAACGTCACCTTCTTCCTCGATCCCGCCGCCGCTGCCGAGCTGACCCGCGTCAAGACGCCGTGGGTGGTGAGCGAGGTGGAATGGGACGAGCAGAAGGAGACGGAGGCGGTGATCTGGCTGTCGAAGGTCACCGGCAAGTCGGTGCTGCGGTTGGAGGACACCGACTACCGGGAGAACCACCTGAGCGCCCTGCTCATGCGGCACGGGTCCGGCGCACCGCTGAACGGCCAGGTCTTCAACGACCTGATCGCCAAGATCCGCGGGCGGAGCAAGCTGCCGAGGGAGCGCCGCGTCATCGTTTTTTCCCCCCATCCGGACGACGACGTGATCTCCATGGGGGGCATCCTCTACAAGCTGCAGCACAACGACAACGATATCCTGGTGGCGTACCAGACCTCCGGGAACATCGCTGTCTTCGACCACGAGGTACGTCGCTACCTGGATTTCCTCAAGCGGTTCGGGCGCGAGTTCGACATCCGCAGCGAGTCTGTGCGGGGCATGATCGACCGGATCGAGGAGTGTCTGGACCAGAAGGACCCCGGGGAAGTCGACATCACCGAGGTCCTGACGATCAAGCGCGCCATCCGCGAGGCCGAGGCGGTCTCCGGTATACAGGCCCTCGGCATGGAGGGATCCGAAGCTCGTTTCCTCAACCTTCCGTTCTATCAGACCGGGAAGGTGAAGAAGGACCCGATCGGTCCGAAGGACGTGGAGATCACGCTCGAGCTCCTGAACGAGCACCGACCCGAGATCGTCTTCGTGGCCGGCGACCTCTCAGATCCCCACGGAACGCACCGCATGTGCCTCGAGGCGGTCGAGCACGCGCTCGAGCAGTACGAGGGAGAGTCGCCCGAAGTCTGGTATTACCGCGGCGCCTGGCAGGAGTGGAAGGTGTCCGACGCGGACGTGCTCGTTCCGCTCTCCGAGGAGGAGCTGAGCACGAAGATCCACGCCATCTTCAAGCATCAGAGCCAGAAGGACCGCGCCCCCTTCCCGGGGATCGACGACCGGGAGTTCTGGCAGCGGGTGGAGGAGCGGAACCGCGGGACGGCCGACTTCGTGGATCACCTGGGACTGCCGGAGTACTATGCCATGGAGGCGTATGTCGTCCGCAGGGACGGTCGGCAGATCGAGCACGAGATCGTCCCGACCAGCACCCTCGCGGCGCCGGGAACGGGCGGCCAGCGGAAGTAGGGCTAAAGAACCCCAGCGCGATCAAGGACGGTGGAGCGGGATGATCTGGATGGCGGCCGGAGGTCTGCCCTGACGGCGCCGGGAGATGGAGCCGGCGGCACAGGCGGGATCTTCGCAGGCGTCGACGGCGGCGGCACCCGCACGCGGGTGCTCCTCACCGATGGCGAGGGTGTTGAGCTCTACCGGGCGGAAGGGGGCGCCGGTCTGGTCGATCCCCGCTCGCCGAGCCGGACCTCGGCCGCGCTTGCCGACCTGCTCCGCTGGGCTGCGAGGGAGGCTGCCGTCCCCCTTCCCTGCGAGGGGCTGTGCGCGGGGCTCGCCGGGGCGGGCGATCCCGCCATCGGGCAGGCGGTCCACGCCGCGCTGCAGAGGCAGAGGCTCGCGCTGAAGGTGATGGTCGTCAGCGACGGGGAGATTGCCCTCCGCGGCGCCTTCGGCACGGAGCCCGGGATCCTACTCATGGCGGGGACGGGCTCGGCCGCTTTCGGTCGCGGACCGGACGAGCGAACTGGCCGGTGCGGCGGGTGGGGCCGCCTGCTGGGCGATGGCGGAAGCGGGTACGCGATCGGGCTGGCCGCCCTGCGCACCGCCGTCGAGACGGTGGACGGGATGGAGGGGGGCAGCGAGCGGCTCCTCGAGCGGGTCCTGCGGGAGATCGAGGTGAAGGATCCGGGGAGGCTCCCGACCTGGGTGGAGCGAGCCTCGAAGCTGGATGTCGCCGCTCTCGCCCCTCTGGTGATCGCGCAAGCCGAGGACGGGGACGGCGCGGCTGCGCACATCCTCGAGCAGGCGACCGATACGCTGGCGCGATACGCGGAATCGCTCGCCAAACGGCTGGGGCCGTGGCCGAAGGCGGTGCCCGTGGCATCGATCGGCGGCCTCACCGGCAGTTCGTTCTTCCTTTCCCGGCTGCACGACCGGGTGTTGCGGGTGCTGCCGGACGCACGCTTCCAGGAGGCCCGGAGCGACCCCGTCACAGCCGCCGCGTCGCTCGCCCGCTCGGTGGGGAGCTCCACCTGCGCTCCCTCATGATGATGACGTCCGTCATCCGGTTTCTGATCTGCTCGGTGCTCCTCGTGGGAGCAGCATGCGCCCCCGCGGTCACGCCCGGTACCGCACCCGCGGATTCCCGCCCGGATCTCCAGCAAACGCTCGAGGAGCTGGTGGTCGGCTTCCGAGGGGAGGTCGGGATCCACGTCCTGCATCTGGCCAGCGGGGAGGAGGCCGCCGTGGCGGCGGACGATACCTTTCCCACGGCGAGCGTGATCAAGGTGCCGCTCCTAGCCGTCCTCTTCGAGCGGATCGAGGCGGGGGATCTCTCCCTGGATGACGAGATGACCTGGCACGATTCGCTCGCCTACCCCGGACGCGACATCACGGCCCAGCTCCGCGAAGGGGAGACCATCTCCCTCGAGCGCCTTGCCTTCCTGATGACGTCGTGGAGCGATAATACCGCCTCCCTCTGGATCCAGGCGCTGGTGGGTGGTGGCCAGGCGGTGAACCGCTGGCTGGCCACGAACGGCTTCGCGACCACGCGGGTCAACTCCCGGACGCCGGGGCGCGAGGCCGACTGGGAGGTCTACGGCTGGGGCCAGACCACCCCGCGGGAAATGTCCCGACTCATGACGATGATCCGCGAGCAGCGCGCGGTCTCACCCGAGGCATCCGAGCGGATGTACCGGCTGCTGAGCGCACCCTTCTACAGTGCCGAGGCGTTGAGCGTGCTCCCGCCCACGGTGCAGGTAGCGGTCAAGCCCGGGGCGGTCCGCCGCTCACGCTCCGAGACGCTGGTGGTAGAGCCCCCCGGGGGACCGTACGTGCTGACGGTGGTTACAAAGAATCAGGAGGATGACTCCTATGACCACGACAACGAGGGGTGGGCGCTGATCCGCGCGGTGTCCCTCGCCGTGTGGGAGCATTTCGTCACATCTCCCTGAGATCGGCATGAGCTCTTCCGCCTTTCGCTCCGTACTCCTGCTCGCCGCCGTCCTGGTGGCGGCCTGCGCACCCCATGCCCCCATTGCCGTGCCCGATCCCGACCCAACCTACGATCTGCTGATCCGGAATGGCCGGGTAATCGACGGCACCGGGAGCCCTTGGAGCTACGCGGACATCGCGATCCGGGGGGACCGGATCGTCCGGCTGGGGAGGATCCCCGCCGCCGAGGCGCGCGACACCATTGACGCCAGCGGGCTGGTGGTGACGCCGGGCTTCATCGACATGCTCGGCCATTCGGAGCGGCGCCTGCTGCGGGACGGCCGCGCCATCTCCAAGATCACCCAGGGGATCACATCCGAGATCACCGGCGAGGTCTCGAGCGTCGTGCCGGTGGTGCCGCTCGAGAACGACGAGGAGGCGGAGAATGTCCTCTTGACCTGGACGGATCTGGACGGCTACTTCGAGGTTCTGGAGGGACGCGGCACGGCCATCAACCTCGGGACCATGGTCACTGTGGGGACGGTCTGGAGCGCGGTCATCGGGAGCGTGGACCGGCGGGCCACCCCGGAGGAGCTCGCGGAGATGGCGCGTCATGTGGATACCGCCATGCGGGACGGGGCGATGGGCCTCTCGGTGGGGCTGATCTACGCGCCCGGATCGTACGCCTCCACCGAGGAGCTCGCCTCGCTCGCGCGCGTGGCCGCGCGCCACGGCGGAGTTTTTCGGGCTCACATCCGGGACGAGGGAGACGGCCTGCTGGACGCCGTGCGCGAGGCGATCGAGGTGGGCGAGCGTGCCGGCGCACCCGTGCACATCCACCACCTGAAGGCGACAGGTCCGCAGAACTGGGGGCGGGTAACCGATGCGGTCGAGCTGATGCAGGCGGCGCGCGAACGGGGGGTGGAGGTCACCGCCGACGTCTACCCCTACCCCGCCGCGGGCACCGGCCTGCAGGCGGTACTCCCGGCGTGGGTGCACGAGGGAGGACGGGAGGCGATCGTCGACCGCCTCCGGAATCCGGAGACGCGCGCACGCATCCGGGATGACCTCGTCACCGGACGCGGGGGCGACTGGTGGATCAATCGGGCGGTCCCCGGACCGGAGGCCATCCTCATCGCTTCGGTATCCGAGGACACGCTGGAGCATTTCGAGGGGATGCGGCTCTCGGAGGTTGCGGAAGCGCGCGGTGTGGAGCCGGTGGACGCGCTCCTAGACCTGCTGGCCGAGGACGAGGCGCGAACCTCGGCCGTCTATTTCGCCATGGCGGAGGAGGACGTGCGGACTGGTCTCCGGCAGCCCTGGGTCTCGATCGGCACCGACGGCGGCGCGCGCCCCGCCGACCACACGGTTGAGGGGAGCCCCCACCCGCGCGTCTACGGCACCTTCCCGCGCGTGCTGCGGAAGTACGTGCGAGAGGAGGGTGTGCTGACGCTGGAGGACGCGGTGCGGAAGTTCACCGGGCTGGCCGCCCAGCAGGCCGGGCTGGACGAGCGCGGGGTGCTCAAGGCGGGGATGTACGCGGACATCACCGTGTTCGACGCCGAGACCGTGGCGGATCGCGCCACCTTCGAAGACCCGGTGCAGACCGCCATCGGCATTGAGCACGTCATCGTCAATGGCGTTCCGGTACTGCGCGACGGAACGCCCACGGGGGAGCTTCCGGGACGCGGGCTGCGGGGACGGGGGAGATAGGGCTCAGCCTTCCTCCAGCGCCGGCGCCGCGGGAACCGTGCGGATGCCGTGTCCTCCGAAATCGACCTCCATGGTTCCGTTCTCCGCGCTGAGGACGGTGCCGCGGCCGAAGGTGGCGTGGCGCACCTCCTCTCCCGGCCCGGCCGGGGCCGTCCCCGTGCGAGCGGCGCTCTGCGAGCCGATGTCGCGCACCGGGTCCCCGGCGTCGCAAACGTCGCAGTGGTTGCAGCGGAAGCCGTCTCCCGGGGTCTCGCCGAAATACTCCAGGATCTGCCCGGTGCGGCAACGCACCGACCGGCAGTAGGAGACCATCGCCTCCAGCTTCTCCCTGTCCCGCCCCCGTCGGGTCTCGTAGTCGGCCAGCTCCTCCCCGAGGGGAGCATCAGCCACCCGCTTGACCAGCCGCTCCCAGCGGCCCCCGCGATGCTCCCGGACGGCGCCGTGTCGCTTGAGGAGCGAGAGCACGATGCGGGTCTTGGCACGCGCCACCTCCGCGGCCTCGGCAATCTCCTCCACCGGAACCGGCCGTCCCTCTTCGGCGGCGCCGATCACCGCGGCCACCCGGCCCGCCTCCTCCACGTCGGGATAGCGTCCCCCGAGGAAGAAGCCCTGAATGCGCTCGTCCTCGACCCGGTATAGGAGCGGACAGCGCGAGGGAAGGCCGTCCCGACCGGCGCGACCGACCTCCTGGTAGTACGCCTCCAGTGACCCCGGGAGGTGGTAGTGGACCACGAAGCGGATGTCCGCCTTGTCGATCCCGAGGCCGAAGGCGTTGGTGGCGATCACCGCGCGCACCTCCCCTGCCATGAACGCCTCCTGTGCCCGCGTCCGCTCGCCGGCGGAGAGCTTGCCGTGGTACCGCACGACCGGCCAGCGCGCGGACAGCTCCCCGTGCAGGCGCTCGACCTCTTTGACCGTGGCCGCGTAGACGATGCCGGTGCCCTCCGTCTCCCGGAGCAGGGTTTCCAGCGCCGAGTCCTTCTGCGCGTCGTTGACCGTGCGGTGCACCTCGAGGTGCAGATTCGGCCGCACCAGCTCTCCGACCCATACCAGTGGGTTGTGCATGCCGAGGAGGCGCCGGATGTCGTCGCGCACCTCCGGACCCGCGGTGGCGGTGAGGGTCAGGATCGGCGGCCTGCCGAGCCGCTCGGCGATCTGGCCGAGTGTCATGTAGTCCGGCCGGAAATCGTGTCCCCACTGCGAGATGCAGTGCGCCTCGTCCACAACGAAGAGGGAGATGGTCCGCGCAAGCAGGTGCTCGAAGAAATCGCGGTCCCGGAAGCGCTCGGGGGTGAGGTAGAGGATGCGGCCCCGTCCCTCCATGACCGCCGCCTCCGCCTCGCGTCGCTCGGCCGCTCCCAGCGCGGAATGGATCGCGTACGCGTCGATGCCCAGCTCGCGCAAAGCATCGATCTGGTCCTTCATCAGGGCAATGAGGGGGGAGACGACGATCGTCAGCCCCTCGAAAAGGGTCGCGGGAAGCTGGTAGGTGAGCGATTTGCCCGCGCCGGTGGGGAGGATTCCGAGAACGTCCCTCCCGCCGATGACGGCCTCCACGATCTCCCGCTGGCCAGACCGGAAGCGATCCCAGCCGAAGGTGGTCGCGAGCTTTTCCCGGAGATCTGCGGCGGCCGGAGCCGCGCTCGGCTTCGCGCTCACGCGCCTCCCCTGTCACTGGAGCGTCGTCCCGGATTGTCGCGGCGGTCGCCCTTGCGGCGGTCTCGCATATCGGGCGCGAAGTCGATCCCCGCGCCCTCGGGGGGCTCGATCGCCTCCTCGCGGCGGGCGCGCCATGCATTCCACTCGGCTTCGAGATCGCGCTCCCGGAGGAAGGCGCGCACATCCTCTTCCGGCAC
>SKRI01000293.1 GCA_007118565.1 Gemmatimonadota bacterium
CTCTCACCGACCCGGGCAAGCTCCGCCAGATCATCCTCAACCTGGCTGCGAACGCGGTGAAGTTCACCGAGACCGGTGAGGTCCGGCTGGAGCTGGAATCCGCGGGCGGGGTGGCGCGGCTGCGCCTTACCGATACGGGGATCGGGATCACGCCCGCGCAGGCCGAGCACGTATTCGACGCCTTCTGGCACGCGGATCAGACGGACGGACGGCAGGGCGGGATGGGCCTCGGCCTGGCGGTGGCGCGCCAGCTCACCGAGCTGCTGGGGGGCGAATTGACGTTGGAGCCGAGGTCGGATGGCGGGAGCGTGTTCACCGTCCGGCTTCCGCTCCGCTCGCCCGAGCCCGAAGACGCGGGTCCGCCGCCGGAGCCGGTGAAGACCTCGACCACGGACCGACGCGAAAGAGGGCGCCGCCGCGGCACGCGACGCGGTAGCACGCCGCCGACGGGGCCGTCCGGCGATTAGCCACGCGTGCTTCCCACGCCCCTCATCCCTCTCGCCACACCTCTCTCCCCGCCTCCGGCGCCTTCAGGAACAACCTGCCACCGCCCAGGCGGCGTCGTGCATTCCGCGTTCCCGAAGGACATGGAGAGCTTCGTGATTGCGAAGCGAGATATTTGCAGGGGCAACAGCGGTCGGCCGACGCCATTCACCAATTCATCCATCAAGCGGCGGATTGCTGACGTTCGATCGCGCGCCGCAAATCGACTGGAGTCCATGATTCGGAGTTTCGTCTATGACAGCATTTTTCTCAAACTCACCTCCCGGTGGTACGCCGAGGTACTGGAGCGCATGCCCGAGGGCAGCTCGCTGCTGGATGTCGGCGTAGGCACGGGCAGCGCGCTCCTCGCGAACGCGGATCTCGTGAGGCGAAAGGACCTTCGCGTCACGGGCATCGATATCGACGCCGACTATATCGAACGCGCCCGGGGAAGGCTCCGGAACTCCCCGCTGACCGATCGAGCAGAGGTCCTCCTCGAATCCGTCTACAAGCACAATGGCGGACCTTACGACGCCGTCTATTTCTCGGCGAGCTTCATGCTCCTGCCCGAGCCGGAGCAAGCGCTGCGGCACTGTTGCGAGCTCTTGAATCCGGGAGGAAGGGTCTTCTTCACCCAGACCATCGAGAAGCAGCCGGCCCGCTGGATGGAGATCCTCAAGCCCATGCTGAGGCGGGTGACGAGCATCGAGTTCGGACGCGTGACCTACGAGGAGGACCTGAAGGCTCAGATCCGCGCCGCCGGCCTGGAGCTGGAAGAGTTCACCACCCTGGCGCACTACGGGAATCGGGCTGCGTGTCTAGCCACGGCAGCGCCTGCTGCCGTGCGTCGAAAGCAGGATCGATCACGCACCTAGCCGGACCGGAGCAACGCCCCCAGCGGATGGAGCCGATTGCAGCGGCGATCGTTGGTGGCCCTTAGACGAAGAGAGGAGTGGATGCCCAGATCCGAGACCGATTCCACAGCGCCGCTGCGCATCGCCCTCGGCGAATACGACATCGGCTGGCACGATCCCCAGAACTCGCTGGCGCGCGCCGTCGCTCTGGTGGAGCAGGCAGCCGCCGCGGGCGCGGACCTGCTCGTCCTCCCGGAGATGTGCGCGACCGGATTCACCATGGAGCCGGAGCGACACGCGGAGCCGCTGGATGGCCCGTCGGCCGCGCGGCTCACTGCGCTCGCCCGGGAGCATAAAATCCATCTCCTCGCCGGGCTCGCCACCCGCGAGCCGGACGGATCGGCATGCTACAACTCCGCGGTCCTTCTGGGGCCCGACGGCGAGCGGCTCGGGGAGTATCGCAAGCAGCGCCTCTACGCGCACGCCGGCGAGGAGCGTCATTACCGCCCCGGCAGCGGACCCGCGGTTTTCGAGGTCGGCGGCGTCCTCATCTCCCCGTTCATCTGCTACGACCTCCGTTTTCCCGAGCTCTTCCGCGAGGTGGGGCCGGAGGTGGACGTCCTGGTGGTGATCGCCAACTGGCCGGTGGCGCGGCGTGCGCACTGGGACGTGCTGGTGCGGGCGCGGGCCATCGAGAACCAGTGCTACGTCGTGGCGGTCAACCGCACCGGGAGCGGGGGCGGCCTGGAGTATGACGGCGGGTCCGCTGCCCACGATCCGATGGGTCGGCGGCTGGACGGGGCAGGGGAGGGAGCGCACGCGCCGACGGTCGTGGAGATCGATCCGGAGGAGGTGGGCAGGGTCCGCACCGAGCTCCCCTTCACCGAGGATCGGCGAAGGAGGGATCGAAAATGACCGCGCCATCCAAGCCTGAGGTCTGGCTTTGCGGCCCGGTGAGCGGCGTTCCCGCGGCGCTCCAGCCCGTGGCCCACGCGCTCCTCCAGGCCGTGGAGGACGCGGAGCGACTGGCAGCCGACCTGGAGCCAGACGTCCTCTGGACCCGACCCGGCGGGGCGGCGAGCGTCGGCTTCCACCTCCGTCACATGGCAGGCAGCCTTGACCGCCTGATGACCTACGCGCGCGGCGAGCCTCTCTCCGAGGCCCAGCGCGCCGCGCTCACGGAGGAGCAGGAGTACACGCCAGACGTCGAGGCGGCGGCGCTCCTCGACCCGCTGAGGGAGACGGTCGAGCGGGCGCTCGAGCAGCTCCGCGCGACCGATCCGGAGACCCTCGACGACCACCGTGCCGTGGGCCGCGCTGCCCTCCCATCGAGCGTCCGAGGCCTCCTGCACCATTCCGGCGAGCACACCGCCCGCCATGCCGGCCAGGTCAGCACGACGATACGGATCGTCAGGGGGGCGTTCCCTTCGCCCGAGTGATAGTGCTGCGAACGGCCCGCCGCCCGAGATCGACCATCCCCGGGTCGCGGTTGAGCGTGGAGAGGTAGTTGGCGAGCTCGAGCGGGGCATACAGCTCGAAGGCGAGCTGCGCCTCTACGCGACGTGTCGCTGGACGAACTCGATCTGGTCATCGACCACGTCGTCGAACGCACCGAGAAATCCCTCGAAGTGTCCGATGGGGTAGCGGTGCAGCTCGGCGCGGGGTGCACGGTCCGCGGCGCGCTCGATCGCCTGAAGCGGTGATATCGTGTCCTCGCTCGCGAGGCAGAGCATGAGCGGACAGCTCACCCGGTGGGCATCGCGCACCGGTCGAAACCCCGCGAAGGGCTGGCTCGGCCTCATGAGTGCTTGATTGCGCCAGGCCGAGTCTTCGGCGCACACGGCATTGAATCCCGGCTCCGCCTCAGGCTGGTTCAGGATTGCCGGTGCGCCGGGCGGCCCCGTCACGGGCATCTCGACCATCCGGCGGCCGACGAAGGCACGAACCCCGGCCGTGATGAACCGTAGGGTTTCCCGCAGACCGTACGCCCGCGCCGCCGCCAGCCCGTCGAGCATCGGGAACAGGGAAACGGCCGCCGCCAGTCGGTCGTCACGAGCGGCCACGTGGACGACGTGGGCACCGCCGAAGGAAAATCCCCAGGCTGCGACCCGGTCGCCGTCGACCCCTTCGAGCGATCGGGCGAGGTCGATGGCGGCCGCGAGGTCGGCGCGCTGTCGCTGGTAGTCGATGAGCTGGCGGGGCTCCCCGTCGCTGTCCCCGAGGTGGCGGAAGTCGAACGTCAGTGCCGCGATCCCGGCGTCCGCGAAGCGTTCGGCGAAGCGGGGCAGACCATCGCGGCGCGTCAGACTGATCCCGTTGCCCATCACGACACAGGGGACTTCACCCTCCGGGTCGTCGGGACGATACAGGGTGGCGGCGCATGTCTCATCGTCCGATCGAAAGTGCAACTCTGTCATGGGTCAGCGAGTCCTTCTGGAGGTGGGTCACCCGAGGAAGGAATCGCGTGTTCTGCCCCGGGCGCGATCTCGTGGAGGCGCATCCCAGGATGCAAGATTTATTCGGCTGGGGCCTCCTCATGGGTGGAATCACCCACCCCGGCTTCCCGCGAAAAGTGGGTGTTTTTCCCGAAGCGCCACCTCCGGCCCGGTGGGTATCCTGGATCTGTGGAGGCAAAGGATACCCCGAGCGAGGAGGTCGAGATGAGCGGACGGCTCCAGGTAGGCGGCATTCAGGCGGACCCCCGGGTGCCAGGGGATTCCGCCACCGGGGCGCGGACGGTGCCCGGCGAGAAGAGGGACGAGGGTGGCTCACGGACCACCCGCCGGCTCTCCGGCACGACGATCCGGGTGTCGCGCGCCGCCACCTGCGGGAGGCGGGGGAGAGGCGATGGAGTGCGGCGGGGCTCCCCTTCGTTGTCCTGGGCAGCCTCCTGTAGGCCCTGCTCCCTGCCATGGAGTTCGCGCCGGTCGCCGCCCGCCCGGGCGGCGACCGGCGCGAGGGGGTGACGGCGGTGGAGCTGGGTGGGCTGATCGACGGATCATTTTCGCCGCGACGGACTGGGCCTCCAGTCAGCCGTCCGGCAGCCCTAGGCGGACGACGCGGCCTCCATCAAGAACCGGCGGACCGAGCGGATGGCGCGTTCCGGATCCTTGAACCATGGGAGGTGGGCGCCCTTCCCGACCACCTCTGTCTGCCGCCCACCCTCGCGGGTGGCGGATTCGTTCATAAGGGGATGCCCTGTCCGCGCCGCGCGCCGCTACCGGCCGGCTCTCGCCCGTTCGACGCCCGCCTCCGCATAGCGGCGGTTAGGGGTTCGCTCCAGTGACGCCTCGTAGGCCGCGATTGCCTCGTCCGCGCGGCCCTCCCTGAGCAGCAGGTCGCCGTGGAGCTCGCGTACCGGCAGCACCTCGCCGGGGGTGATCGGGTGCTTCTCCATCGAGGCCTCCAGATCGGCCGCTTCGCTCATGAGCATCAGCGCGCGCTCGGTTTCCCCCCGCTCGTAAAGGATCCACGCCTCCACGGCGTCGCCGAGCGCCTGCGTCAGGTACGCCCAGTAGTCGTCGCCCTGCTCGCGCAGCGCCTCCACGGCTGCGTCGATGCGCTCCCGCTCGGTCTCCGCCTGGCCGAGGTCGCCGGTGCGCGCCGCGCCGATGCCGCGCGCGTAGTGAAAGATGGCCTCCGCCGCAGGGTACGCGTCCCAGTCGGTGGCGGGCGGCTGGCGCGGCTCGAGACGCGCGGCGCCCTCCCAGTCGCCGCGCTCCAGGTAGTAGCGCGCCTGGGGAGCGGCGAGCCCGTAGGCGAAGGCGAACACCGGCCACGTGCCCTCGACGTCGTGGATGCGCTCGAGGGTGCGCCGGGCGTTCTCCGCGTCCTCCATCTGGAGGTACGCGTACATCGCGTAGTCCAGCGCGTGGATGTAGTGTCCGATGGCGTCCGGGTCGTCCTCCGCGTGGCGTAATGCCGCCGCGGCGGAACGCTCGTTGAACTCCGCCGTCTCCTCCCACTGGCCAAGGCGCACGAAAATGTGGCTCGGCATGTGGAGAGCGTGGACTGTCTCCGGCGCCAGGTCGTCGTAGGCCCGCGCCACCTCCTCGGCGCCGGCGGCCAACTCCGCGCTGTCGTAGGCGTGCAGGAGGTAGTGGTGCAGCCCCGGGTGGCGGGGATGGTGATCGAGATAGCTGAGCAGGAGCGCGCCCGTCTGCCGCTGCTGCGTATAGTCGGGCTCCTCCGTCGGGGAGAACTGGGTCTGGGCGTATGCGATCTTGCTCAGGCCGTAGAACGCGGCAGCGTCCACGTCCTCGCGATGGTCCTCGTGCAGATCACGCAGCGCCTGCTTCCAGGCGATCACCCGTGCTTCGTGATCGGCCGCGCGGCTGTCCGCGGGCGGCGCCGGATCGGTGAAGAACGCCTCCACGGCCGCGATGTGCGCCTGCTCGCGCTCGGTCGGGGCCCCGAGCTCCCGCGCGGCCTGCACGGCGGCCCGGCCGCGCTCGAGATTCTCCTCGCTCGTCGGGTGCCAGAGCGGCTGGAAGCTCGTCATCGCGATCCCCCAGTGGGCCATCGCGCACCGGCGGTCGGACTGGGCGGCGGCCTCGAAGTGCGGCCTGGCCTGCTCGTACATCATGTGGTGCAGCTGTGCTACGCCCAGCTCGATCTCCTGCTGCGCCTGCTCCGTGCAGGATACGGGGAAGTGAACCTCTCCCAGCTGCTGGGCGTCGTGCTGGGCATTCGCCAGACCCGCCGGGAACAGAAGACAGAGAACCGTAGTGAGGGATGTCCGGGTATGCATGGCTGGAACCTCTTGTCGCCAGTGCGGAGTCGCGCGTCCAGGAGTCTGGTAGCGCGGCCGGTCGCCGTGCCGCCGGAAGGCGCTGCAGGCGTCCTCGCCGGCGACCCGGCCTCAACATACAACCCTGCAAGATTCATTCGGCTGACCGGGGGTAGCCGCTTCCGTCAAGCCGCTCGTGGTGCACCCCCGCGAGCGGGGCGAGGTCGGCCAGGGCGGTCCTCAGGACGATGCCGGCCGAGCTCGACCGATCGTCTCCCGGATCGCCCGCCGCCCCAGATCGACCATACCCGGATCGCGGTTGAGGGTGGAGAGGTAGTTGGCGAGCTCGAGCGGGGCATACAGCTCGAAGGCGAGCTGCGCCTCGTCAATCTCCGGGTCGATCTCCCCCTTTTTCTTGGCCACCCGAATCAGTCGCCCGACCATCTCGGCCCACCCCCGCTGGTCCGCCGCAACCTCGTCGTGCAGTGGACCCTCCCGGGCATCGAACTCGGCGAGCATGTGGGCGAAGAAGCAGCCTCCGGGGAACACGCCGCGCTCTACGTAGGAGAGGTATGCCTCGCAGAAGGCCTCGATCCGGCTAAGGCCCTCGGGCGCGGCCAGCGCGGGACGCATCACCTCCCGGGCGAACACCCGGCGCGCCGCCTCGATCGTCTCGCGCTGCAGCCGCTGTTTGGAGCGGAAGTGCGCGAACACGCCGCTCTTGCTCATCCCCAGCTCCCGGGCGAGCCGGCCGATCGTGAGGCTGCCGAGTCCCTCGACCGAAGCCAGCTCCATCGCCTTCTCGAGGATTGCGACGTGCGTCTCTGCGCCGTCGGAGCGACGAGGGGCCGCTCTAGGATTGTTAATTCCGTTTCTCATCTTGACAAGATAGAACGATCGTTCCAAATTGTAAAAGAACGATCGTGCTATCTAGCGCGAAGCGAACCCGGGACAGGAGGTGAGGAATGGCGACTTACGTAATCGTACACGGGGGATGGGGAGGGGGTTGGGAATGGACGCCGGTTGCCCGAAAGCTCCGAAGCCGCGGGCACGAGGTGTTCACGCCGACCCTAACGGGACTCGGCGAGCGCGAGCACATCCGACCGTCCGAGGTCACCCTCTCGGACCACGTCGACGACGTGGTGGCTGTGATCGACTTCGAACAGCTCGACGACGTCATCCTCTGCGGCCACAGCTACGGGGGGATGGTGGTGACGGGGGTAGCGGACCGCGCCCCCGATCGCATCCGCCTACTGGTGTACCTCGACGCATTCGTCCCGCACGACGGCGAATCCCTCCACGACCTGATCCCGGAGTTCGTCGATGCGCTCCTGGCCGCCGCGGGGGAGCGTGGGGACGGCCGGGGGCCGCATCCCGAGGAACTGCTTCCCTCCGAGGAGGCGCTTGGCGAGGGGGCCGTCCGCTATACCGAGCGGGTGAGGCCCCAGTCGACGGCGACGATGACCGAGTACGTGCGCCTGTCTGGTGGCGTGAACAGCCTCCCCAAGGCATACGTCGAGTGCACGGGATATGAGGACTCGGTCATGGAGCCCTTCGTCGCCCGGGCGGAGTCGGAAGGCTGGCTCCACCGGAAGCTCGCCACCGAGCACGACCTCCATCTGTACGATCCGGAGGGGGCGGTGGA
>SKRI01000237.1 GCA_007118565.1 Gemmatimonadota bacterium
CCCCTCGAGGCTCTGCCCGCGCAGCCGGTAGGCGTGGGAGATGGAGCGCGCCACGCCGTACCCGGTGATCAGATCGGCGAGCGGGAGGATCCGCTCCGGCACCCCCAGCTCGCCCGAGACGGGCGCCTTGACCCCCCGGTCGAGCGAATCGAGGATCTGCGGCAGGGTGTTAGGGGTCGGCCGGAGGTGACCGCGCACGATCCCCTCCTGGGGATGGCGGAGGCCGAGCTCGGCGCAGCACGGGATGACGTCGGTGACCTCGTCCACGTTGAGGTCGCCTCCCGTCCCGTAGCAGTGGCGGAGGTAGGGGGCCACCGCGCGAAACCATCGGCGCAGGACGCCCGCCCGCCGGGGGTCCGCGGGATCGAAGTCGATCCCGGATTTCGCCCCACCGATGTGCGGCCCGGAGAAGGCGAACTTGAGCTCCATGGTCTTGGCGAGGTAGACCACCTCGCGGCGCCCCAGCCCGGGCCGCATGCGCGTTCCCCCGCCGGATGCGCCCCCCCGCAGCGAGTTGATGACCAGCCAGCCCCGTGCCTCCGTCTCCGGATCCGACCACTCCACCGTGAGAAGCGGATCCTCGCGGAGATACTCACCGTACCGGCTCCAGGTGCGGGAGAGCGCGGCGCCGGAGCGGGGAGTGGGAGATGCGGTGGACGGCATGTGTGGAGGGTCCGGGTGGGGGCGAAGTTTGCGAACGGTCGGGATCGGGGGTCGACTACCCGCCGGCCCTCTCCAGGAAAACGTCGAAGACCCCTCCGCAGACGGCCGCGCTCCAGCTGAAGAGATCCTCGGTGAGGTCGACCCGAACCAGCTGCGGGGTCCCCGTCAGGAGCACCTGACGCGCGGCTTCGATGACCTCGGCCTCCCCGCATCCGCCGCCGACCGTGCCGGTGAGCCCGCGCTCCGGGTCGATGACGAGCTTCGAGCCGATGCCGCGTGGCGTGGATCCACGGGCGCGCACGATGGTGGCCAGCACTACGGGCCGGTCCGATGTCGCGGCCTCCTCGACCGCCGTCCAGACCGCCTGCTCCTCGGTCACGATCCTTCGTCGGGCCTAACGATCCACCGCTCCACCACCCGCTCCTTCTCGCGGAGCGGCGCGCCGGTGCCGCCACGGCGGCACTGCACCAGCTCGGCGGCGATGCAGACGGCGATCTCCGCCGGAGTCTCCGCGCCGATGTCCAGACCGATCGGCGCGTGGACACCGGCCATCACCTCCGGAGCCACCCCTTCGGCGGCGAGCTGCTCGAAGCAGGCGCGCACCCGGCGCCGGCTCCCCACCATGCCGATGTAGGACGGGAGCACATCGCGGGCAAGGATGTCCCGCAGCGCCTCGAAGTCGTACTTGTGGCCGCGTGTCACGAGGACCACGTACGTGCCCGCTCCCAACTCCATCTCCCGGAAGGGGTCGGTGAAGTCCACGCGGCGTACGTCGGCCGCCTCCGTGAACCGCTCTCGAGTGGCGAAGTCCGGCCGATCGTCGAGCACGGTGACCCGGAAGCCGATGAGGCTCCCCACCGTGCAGAGCGGCCGGGCAATGTGGCCGGCTCCAACGATGACGAGAGAGTCGGCCGGTCGGTAGAGCTCCAGGTAGACGGTGCACCCCGCCGTAAGCTCCAGCGTGCGCGGGCCATCACCGGCCCGGAGGAGGGCCCGCGCCTCGCGGACGGCCAGCCGGTCGATCTCCTGACTCCCGAGCGAGCCCTCGACGGCGCCGAGGTGCACGAGCATGCGCGCGCCGACCGGCGGCTCGTCGCCCTCCGCCTCGATCACGAGGACGCCCACGGCCGGCGGACCTTCGTTGAGCGCCTTGCGGACCTCCCGGACGAATCGGGCCGCACCGGCAACGGTGCTATTCATCTCCCCGCAACGCCTCCAGATCCTCGGGCGTGTCGATGTCCCGGGTCACGGCAGGATCGTCGACCGCGACCTCCTGCAACTCGTTCTCGTGCGCGGTGATCACGCCGCGCGCACCCTCCGGGTGATCGCCCGTGCGGAGCTCCTCGAAGACGGAGCGGGCGAAGAGCGTCGGGTGCCCGCGCTGACCCCGGTGCGTGGGAAGCACGACCGGCGGCTCGCCGTCCCGGTACGCGTCGATCAGGCGGCGGACGGTGTCCGGGGAGAAGAGCGGGGCGTCCACCGGAACCACCACCACCGCCTCACATTCCGGGCCGATGCTCTCCAGCCCCAGGCGGAGCGAGTCGATCTGCTCGGACTCGGGGCGGGGGTTGATGGCGACGCGGGCGCCCGCCTCCTCGGCGATGCGGATGATCGATGGTCCGGCTTCGCTGCCTTTTCCGGGGGCCACCACGGTTACCGCATGACACCCCCCCTCGCGGAGGCGCTCTACAGCATGGACCAGGAAGGTGCGCCCCTCCGTCTCGATGAGGGCCTTGGGGCGGCGCATGCGCTCGGAGGCGCCGGCGGCGAGGACGATCCCGGTGATCACGAGGCGGGGGGTTCGGAACGGCTGTCTGCTCGACCGGGAGAAAGATGCGCGCCGCGCTGTCCCGGCGTCAACCGACCGGCTCGGGCGGCGCTTCCGCCTCCTCCGGCTCCTCTGCCGATTCCGCGAGAGCGCGGGTCAGGTCGCTGAAGATCCGTCTGTGGAGGGGGTAGAGCACGTACCAGTACGCCGCTCCCGGGAGCCCGCGAGGGGCGAAGCGCGCCGTCTGGACGAGCCGGGTGCCGCCCTCCTCCGGGACGGCCTCCCACTGCAGCCAGGCACGCCCCGGCACCTTCATCTCCGCGCGGAGTCGCAACAGCCGGGGCGGATCAACGGCCTCCACCCTCCAGAAGTCGAGGCTCTCCCCGGGGTGGAGCTCCGTGGGGTGGCGCCTACCGCGGCGGAGGCCGGGGCCGCCGGCCAGCCGGTCCATCACCCCCCGGAGCGACCAGGCGAGGTTCCAGGTAAGCCATCCCCGGTCGCCGCCCAGCCGCGAGAACTCGGAGAACACCCGTGCGGGTGACGCCTCTACGAAGCGGGTGCGCACCTCGCGGAAGGTGCCCTCGCGGTCGTCCATCTCGTAGGTGGGCGCGTGTCCCATCGCCCCGCTCCACCGGGTCTCCACCGACTCCGTCTCCACCCGCTCGAGCGCGAGCTCGACCGCCCGGCGGTAGGGGAGGGGCTCGATGTCCGGCGCGAGCTTCCGGGCGCGCGAGACGTCCGCGATCACGGGATGGGTCACGCCCTCGACGAGGGGAACGGCGAGCCGGTTCCCGATGGGCGTCACCAGTCCCACCCAACGGGCGGCGAGGCGAGGCGCGAAGACGGGCACCGGCACGATGACGCGGCGCAGCCCGCGCACCTCGGCGTAGACCTCCATCATCCGCTTGAAGGTCAGCCGATCCGCGCCCACCTCGACCACGCCGGGCTCGGGCCAATCCAGCGCCGCTACCAGGTAGGCGAGGATGTCTCGCACCGCGATGGGCTGCACCTCGTTCAGGACCCAGCGCGGGGCGATCATGGCGGGGAGCCGCTCGGTCAGGTAACGGACCATCTCGAAGGAGGCGCTTCCGGAGCCAATGATCGGACCGGCCCGGAGCTCCACGGTGGGGAGGCCGGCGCGCAGGATCTCCCCGACCTCGGCGCGGCTCGTGAGGTGCTCCGACACGTCGCGTCCCGTCGGCAGGAGGCCGCCGAGGTAGACCACGCGCCGGACTCCTTCCGCCGCGGAGACGAAGTTGTGCGCCGCCCGGCGGTCGAGCTCGGCGAAATCTCCGCCCGCCGTCATGGAGTGGACCAGGTAGTAGGCCGTGTCGATCCCCTCCAGCGCGGGCGGCAGAGTGGCGGGGTCGGCCAGATCCCCCTGGGCCACCTCGACCCGCTCCCGCCAGGAGCGGCCTTCGACCCGACGTGCGTCACGTGCGAGCACACGAACCTCGTGGCCTCGCTCGAGAAGTCGGGGGATCAGGCGCCCGCCGATGTAGCCGGTGGCGCCGGTGACGAGAACGGTCACGAGCCGGGGGGTGGGGGAAGTGAGGATGGAGCAGTAGACCACGGGGCAATTCCGATGCCCCGAAGCGCCGACAAGGGGTGCGGGAGCACCTCGATTCCGTTGACTTTCGAACGGGCGATCGGTACGCTTTCAGGAGGAAACCTTTGCTGTCTCAACTCTCCTCCGTGGCGGGAGATACCGCCTTTCCGAAGCGATGAAGGAGCTCCTCACCCTCCGGATCAACGGCCAGACGCACGAGGCCGCCGTCCCCAGCCATTTCACCCTGCTGGAGACGCTCCGCTACGTGCTGCAGCTCACCGGCTCCAAGCAGGGGTGCGACAAGGGGGACTGCGGCGCCTGCACGGTCTGGCTGGACGGACGGCCCACCCTCTCCTGCATCACCCCGGTGCACGAGGCGGTGGGCGCCGAGGTGCGAACCGTCGAGGGGCTGGTGGGCCTGCGCACCGGGAGCGGCACGCCTCACCCGCTGCAGGACGCCTTCGACGTCTGCGGGGCCGCCCAGTGCGGCTTCTGCACCCCCGGCATCCTGATGAGCGCGGCGGCGCTGCTCGAGGAGAACACGTCTCCCAGCAGGGACGAGATCCGCGACGCCCTCTCGGGCAACCTTTGCCGCTGCACCGGCTACACCAAGATCTACGACGCCGTGGAGATGGCGGCCGAGCGGCTGCGGGAGCAAGGGGAGCGGGGGGTGGGGAGATGAGCACCCGCACCCCGCGACGCACCCGCGCCGTCCCGCCGCGCGACGACCCGGAGGTCGGGGATCCGGCCGAGGAGCTCGAGGAGCACATCTCCCACCCCGACCAGGACGGGCAGGCGCCGCATGGCCGGCGGGAGCGCGTGGAGACGAACGTCATCGGCCAGCGCCTCCGCAAGACCGACGGACTGGCCAAGTCCACCGGTCGGGCGCGGTACACGGACGACATCTCCCTCCCCGGGATGCTGCACGGCAAGATCCTGCGCTCGCCGCATCCCCACGCCCGCATCCTCTCCATCGACACCTCGGCCGCGGAACAGATGGCCGGGGTCCACGCGGTGGTCACCGGTGCCGAGATGCCGCGGTCGTACGGGATCATCCCCTGGACGCCGGACGAGCAGGCGCTGGCCACCGACCGGGTGCGCTACGTGGGAGACGCGGTCGCCGCCGTCGCCGCGGACGACGAGGACACCGCCAACCGTGCCCTCGAGGCCATCCGCGTCGAATACGAGGAGCTCGAGCCGCTCCTAGACCCGCGGGAGGCGGAGCGCCGCACCGACGTGCAGATCCACGATCCGAAGAAGCCCGGTTACAACGGCAACATCACCAAGGTGGTGAAGCTGGAGTTCGGCGAGGTGGACGGGGAGATGGACGCGGCCGACGTGGTGGTGGAGGGGGATTACTTCTTCGAGGGCTCCACCCACACCCCCATCGAGCCGCACTGCGCGGTGGGGCTCTGGGAGGAGGGGGGCATCGCCGGCACCAGGCTCACCGTCTGGTCCTCGACCCAGGTGCCCCATTACCTCCACCGGGAGCTGGCACGGGTGCTGGAGCTGGAGGCGGCGCGCATCCGGGTGATTCAGCCGGCGGTGGGCGGCGGCTTCGGCGGCAAGTCCGAGCCCTTCGACCTGGAATTCTGCGTGGCCAAGCTGGCCATGAAGTCCGGTCGGCCGGTCAAGATCCTCTACACCCGCGAGGAGGTCTTCTACGCCCACCGGGGGCGGCACCCGTTCCTGATGAAGTACCGGCTGGGCGCCGACCGGGAGGGAAGGATCAGGGCGGTGGACAACCGCGCCCTGCTCGACGGCGGCGCCTACGCCTCGTTCGGGCTGGTGACCGCCTACTATTCGGGTCAGCTCCTGCCCGCCCCGTACGAGATCCCCGCCTACCGCTTCCACTCCACCCGCGTCTACACCAACAAGCCGGCGTGCGGGCCGAAGCGCGGGCACGGCTCGGTGCAGCCCCGCTTCGCCTTCGAGGTGCAGCTGGACAAGCTCGCCGAACGGCTGGATCTGGATCCAATCGAGCTGCGCCGCCGCAACTTCATGGGGGAGGACCGCCGCACTATCAACGAGCTGCGGGTCACCTCCAACGGCTTCCTCCAGTGCCTGGACGCTGTGGAGCGGGCCAGCGGCTGGAAGGAGAAGCACCGCAGGCTCCCCTTCGGCCGCGGCGTGGGGGTGGCAGGCTCCTGCTACATCTCCGGGACCAACTATCCCATCTATCCGAACGAGATGCCGCAGTCGGGCATCCAGATCCAGGTGGACCGCTCCGGTCGGGTGACGGTGTTCAGCGGCGCGTCCGACATCGGTCAGGGGTCGGACTCCATGGTCGCGTACATCGCCGCCGAGGAGCTGGGGGTGCCGCTGGAATCGGTGCGGGTGCTGACGTCCGACACCGACCTGACACCGGTGGATCTCGGCGCCTACTCGTCGCGCGTCACCTTCATGCTCGGCAACGCGTGCATCGACGCCTGCCGGAAGATGAAGGCGCTGGTGCAGCAGGCGGTCGCGGAGCACTGGGACGCGAAGCCGCAGCGCGTGCTGCTGGCCGGTGGACAGGCCATGGACGGTCTGGACACCTCGAGGCAGATGCCCATCGCGGGGGCCTTCAACCTGGCCGAGGCGAAGTACGGCACGCTCGGCGCCACCGGCTCGTACAACACCCCCAAGGATGTCCACGGCGAGTACCGGGGCGGGACCATCGGCGCATCGCCCGCCTACTCCTTCACCGCCCACGTCGCCGAGGTGGAGGTGGATCCAGAGACGGGGTTCGTGGACGTCAAGACGATCTGGGTTGCCCACGACTGCGGCCGGGCGCTCAACCCCGCCATCGTGGAGGGGCAGATGGAGGGCTCCGCCTACATGGGCTTCGGCGAGGCGCTCATGGAGCAGCAGATCTTCAAGGACGCCGACCACGGCCGCGCCGGGCTGCACGACGCCCCCTCGCTCCTCGACTATCGTATCCCCACCTCGCTGGACACGCCGGAGCTGGCCTCCCTGATCATCGAGTCGATCGACCCGGAGGGGCCGTACGGGGCGAAGGAGGCGGGGGAGGGGCCGCTGCATCCGTCGATCCCCGCCATCGCCAACGCCATCTACGACGCGGTGGGGGTGCGGATGGATAGCATGCCGTTCAGCCCGCCGCGGGTGTGGAAGGCGATCCAGGCGCAGAAGGAGATGGAGGGGCGGGAGGGGAAAGCGGTGGCGGCGGATTGAGGAGGTGACCGGTTCCGCCGGCTGTCAGAGTGGTGCTCGTTTGAGTATAAAGCAGAGGAAGCGCTGTTCCGGTTGCACAAACAACTGAGGTGCCGAGCGGCATTTGAGCACACGGCCCGGTTTTCCTTGAGTTTTCTTGAGTAACCGTCAACTCAAAGAACTCAAGAGTCCTCAGAGGGAAACAACGGGCGTGCCTTCGTGCGCCGGGCTCGCGCCCGTTGCGTTGGCCAAGCTCGCCCCCCGGCGTCTGGTCCCGAAGCGGACTAATAGGTTACCTTGTTCCGGGATGAATGATAACCCGGAATAACGGTCGACCATGATCCGGCTTCTCGCGCTCCACAAACGATGCCCGGCACCTTGCTTTCCCGCACCTGGGCCTATGACCCCACCGCCCACGCACCGCCGAAGTATCGGCGGGCATGCAGATATGAGACATTCCTGCCCGACCCGCTCAGCCGGATCGATCCTCGCCTCCCGGCCGCGACCGCTGGCGTGGTGTCGGCAGCCGAAGCTGCCATCCGCACCCTGAACGCCTCCGCGCAGCC
>SKRI01000046.1 GCA_007118565.1 Gemmatimonadota bacterium
ACGGCCGTCCACGCCCAGATCCTGCCTCGCCCCCCGCCCGGGGTCGAGCGCGCCACCATGAGCACCATGATCAGGAGCGGAATCCAGCCGAGCAGCGAGTGGTACGGGCCGGTGGCCCGCGCGAGCTCGAGGCCGGAGAGACCGGTCGCAGCCATCTGCGGGACGATCGGCGTGCCGATGGCACCGAAGGAGACGCCCACCACGTGGCCCACCAGGGTGATTGTCACCGCCTGTACCGGCCGGAAGCCCGCCGCGACCAGGAAGGGGGCCGCGAGCGCGACCGATGCACCGAAGCCGGCGGCGCCCTCCATGAAGAGCACGAAGAACCAGGCCACCAGGAGCGCCAGGATCCGTGGGTCCGGCGCCAGCGAGGCGAGGGTGGCCCGCAGGACCTCGGCCGAGCCGGTGCGCATCTGCAGCTGGTGGATGCCGAGCGCCGGGCCGATGATCCAGAGGATGGTGAGGGCGGTGAAGCCCGCCTCGGCCGCCGTCCCGCCCACCGCCTCCGTCAAGGAGAGCGCCGGATCGACGTGCGCGGGAAATGCGAAGGCCGCCACCGCGACCCCGAAGGCCACCATCATTCCCACCAGGCCGGCGCGCGCCGCCGACCAGCCGAGCCCCAGCATCAGGACCAGGATCACCAGGATCGGCAGCAGGGCGAGGAGCGCCGTCATCGCTGGAGGAAGGGAGGGGGAGCCGACTCGCTTCGGTGCCGGAAGGCTACCCCTTCACGTCCTCCAGCGTCACCGCGTGCAGCTCCCCCTCCCCCCGCTCGGCGGCCGTCGCGTTGCCGAGGGTGGTCTCGGCGATGGCGGCGAGCGCCTCGCGGGTGAAGAAGCCCTGGTGGCCGGTGACCAGGACGTTCGGAAAGGTGAGCAGCCGCGCGAAGACGTCGTCCTGGATGACCGTGCCCGAGAGGTCCTCGAAGAAGAGATCCGCCTCCTCCTCGTACACGTCGAGCCCCAGCGCGCCGATCTTGCCAGACTTGAGCCCCTCGATCACCGCACGCGTGTCCACCAGGCCACCGCGGCTGGTATTGATCAGCACCACCCCCTCCCGCATCCGCTCTACCGCTGCCGCGTCCACCAGGTGGTGCGTCTCAGGGGTGAGGGGGAGATGGAGGGCAATGATGTCCGCCCCGGCGAAGAGCTCGTCGAGCTCCACGTAACGCGCCCCCAGCTCGCGCACCTCGTCGTCGGGATACGGATCGTGGGCGAGGATGCGGCAGCCGAAGCCGGCCGCGATGCGGCAGAAGACGGTGCCGATCTTCCCGGTGCCGACCACGCCGACCGTCTTGCCGTGCAGGTCGAAGCCGAGGAGACCGTCGAGCGCGAAGTTCCCCTCGCGGACCCGCGCATGGGCCCGGTGGAACTTGCGGTTCAGGGTCAGGATGAGCCCCATGGCGTGCTCGGCCACCGCGTAGGGGGAGTAGGCGGGAACTCGCGCCACGGCAATGTCGTTCTCAGCCGCGGCCCGCAGATCGACGTGGTTGAACCCGGCCGAGCGGAGGAGGACGGTCCGCGTCCCCCCTTCTGCGAGCTTCCCAACGACTCGGGCATCCACCTGGTCGTTCACGAAGGCGCAGACGCCCTCGTATCCCTCGGCCAGCGCCGCGGTCTCCGGCGTCAGCCGCGGCTCGAAGAAGGCGAGCTCGTGCCCGTGGTCGCGATTCGCCTCCTCTAGAGAGGTGCGGTCGTACGGCTTGGTGCTGAAGACGGCGATGCGCATCGTGCGATGTGAGGGAGCGTGGCGTGAGAGCGGGTGGCGCGCTCGGGCGATCTGGCCGGCAGCTCCCGCAGAAGATCGCGGAAGTAGGCCGGCTCGACGAATCGGCCGAGGTGGACGGCGAGGGGTGCACGCCAGCAGAGTGCCAGCGTCGTGGAATCGGGGGTGCGAAGTCGGAGAGGGAAGGGTCTCCGCCGCACGGGAGCGGGCAGCCGTCAGGCCGTGACCGGCGAAGCTTCCCGCTGCGTCTCGGGGGAGGAAACCGCGACCTGGGGGTGATCGGATGCGAGCGGGAGTGTGAAGTGGAAGGTGCTCCCCTCCCCTTCCACGCTCTCCACCCAGATCCTGCCGCCGTGCGCCTCGACGATTCCCCGGGCCACGGAGAGTCCGAGACCGACGCCCCGGCGGTCCCGTTCGTCGGCCTGCCAGAATCTGCGGAAGACGTTGGGGAGCTGCTCCTTCGAGATTCCCTTCCCGGTGTCGGAGACGTCGAAGCGCACCTCCCCGCCCTCCACGGCGGATTCGACCCGGATTCGCCCGCCGGCAGGCGTGGCCTGCTGATCATGAGCCACTCGAACCGATGGGGGCGCTCCGGCCGCGGCAGCGAGGATGTAGCTCCGGGCGCGCTCCCACGTATACGCGGACGGCTCCGGGGTGAAGGAGCCGATCCCGTCTCTCTTCAGCTCCTCCAGCGTGCAGCCGTGCATCTCGCAGGCGCGCTGGTTGGCATCCAGGATCGCGCCGGTTTCGGGGTCGTGGATGTAGATGGCATCCCAGGACAGCTCGAAGATGGTCCGGTAGCCCTCCTGCGAGTCGGGCAGCGGGGGCGCGCCATCCCTGGGTCCAGCATGGTGGCAGGTGCCGTCGAGACCAACCGGTGCGCCGTGCCCGTCGAGTCGAGCGCTCGGCCGCCGGAATGCCAGGGCCGACTCTGCGCGAGAGAATCGGCCAGTGAGTCCACCCGACATGCGTACAGTTCTTGCCGAGAAGATGGAGGCGCGGCCGAACCCGGCGGCGTTCCGGCACCCCATTCGTTTGGAGGTATCATGCGTGCCGCCCTTCTCTGCACAGCACTGTTCCTGCTTGCTGTTCCTCTGTCCGAGGCGCAGCAGACCTCCGAGATCCTTTCGGACCCCTTGGCCGCCCCCCACGAGTCGGGTATGACCACCGCCGTCGAGGCGATATCCACAGTTCAGGTGATCGGTGAAACGAATCCCCGTGTCGTCGAGTCGAGGGAGGTTCCTTCGGAGCCTGCGACGGAGATCGGCGCGCAGGTGTCGGCTCGCAACATGTTCACGATCATCGGCGTAGTCGTCGTCGTAGTCGCCCTGATCGCACTGTTCACCTGAGGGCAGCGGTCGGTGGGACGGAGGCGACGTCTCCGTCCTCACCGCGGGGTGGAGCATCGCCGACTGTCCGGTAACTCGCACCCTTCTGGCTAACCCGTCACACGGAAGGCAACTCGATCCTGCCCGGCACCAAGGCCGGGCTGTGCTGTCACTGCCCGTTCGAAGGGACGGCCCGAGCCCTCATCCGTGCCCGCGGGAGAAACGATGACAAAAAAGCGCGGGGGTAGAGGTCGGCGTTCTCGGGCTCGGCCGTGTCCTTCTCTGCTCGCCCGTCTCCGGCGGCGGACGAAAGCTGCTGCTCCTACAAGCTCCTCACCGGGACGGGATTGCTATGTGTCCAGCCAGTAGGTGACCTTGAGCAGGAGCGTATTGGCCGGAGGCGCGGCGAACAGCTCGCCCATGTCCCGGCCGAAATGATGCGGCTCACCGGCGACGTCCGCGCGCCTACCCTGGTTCCATACCAGGAAGACCGTGCTTCCGGGCCGGTACTCCCATCGCAGAACGGCATTGGACTCGAAGCGCCGAACATTGAAATCCGGATCCCGGAAGAAGAAGTCGGCCTCCCCCTCCCCCGTCCGGTGTACTCCGTACCTGCGGGCACCCTCATCGTAAACGAGCTCCTCCGGTCCGAAGCGGGGGGCGCGGTCATCGAAGTGCGGCGCACGCGGGTCGGCGACGTACCGGAAATCGGAGTAGCCGCCGCCGCTCAGGAAGGGTCGAGCGTAGAGCTCGACGGAGAGGTTCGGGGTGAAGGTGTAGTTGAGCCGGGTGGTAAGGGAGACGGTGCTCTGATCGATCCTTCCGAAGATGTACTCCGGCCCGTCGTCCGTACGAACCGTCTGCACGTACTGCCACGCGTCGCCGTTCCAGGTGAAGCTAGGGGAGACGGATAGCTCGACATTCGTGGCGGGCCGAACCGTGACTCCGGGACCGACGGTGAGCCGTCGACTCCCCGTCTCGGACTGGACGTGCCCGTTCAGGTTCAGCGTGCCGCGCACCGGTTTCCGGGAGTCCGTATACATATTCGCCCAGAACATGGTCTGGGCCGGCTTGACGACTGCCGGGCCTCCGCGAAGATCGAAGGTCGAGAGCCCGCCGAAGTCGCGGTTGAGCCCGACACCGCCGCCCCAGAAGTTTCGGAGCTCGCCGTTCACCCCCAGGTTGACCTGTGTCTGGACCCTCTCTCCCCCGAAGGTCCAGGCAGGGAAGAAGCCGCTGTTGACCCCCCAGCGCCGGAAGCGCTCGCCCGGCTGGAACTGGTTGTAGTTGAGGAAGCCTCCCGCGAACCACATGTCGGCGAACTGCTGGAATCCCAGATCGTTCACCTCGAACTCCGGGGAACGGGCGCCCGAGACGAGGCCCCAGATCCACCGCCCGTCCCCTGTGTGTATGAACTCTCCGTTGGCGGCCCAACCCGTGAGCGAGGTGCGGGTGGGATCGAGCTGCACATGCTCCGCGTCCGGGCGCTGCCAGAGGCGCGTCGGGGAGTGCTGCAGCCGGGTTATGGCCTGCTCCGATCCCTGGACGTGGCTTCCGAGCAGCCAGCCGCTCACCTGGTAGCGGCCCCCGGTGAACCGGTGACGGGCGTCGACCCCACCCGAGTAGGCTGCGCTAGGAAGGAACTCGAGCCGGTCGTCGTTCAGCCTCCGGTTCGTCCCCGTGAAGATGCCCCTCACGGCGCTTCGCCCGTCGTTGAAGTCACGACCGAGACGCCCCACCCCGTAGTGGGTGAGCGGCTCGACGGGCTCCCGATGGATCACCCCGTCGGGACTCGCCACGCGGGCTTCTGTCTCCGCGGTCACTGCCGTCAGGGCACCCACGGTCCAACCCCCGGCGGTCTTCCCGGACAGCTTTCCCGCTCCAAGGATGCGGGCAGCCTCGGGCACGTGGACGTAGCCGTCGCGGACGAACGGGGAGCGCTGCGGAGACCGCCCGATCCGCCGGCTGTAGAAGAGGGACTCCGCACCCCCATCCCCCGGACTGATCCTCATCTGGAAGATCTCCACGCCCTCTGTGAAGAAAGGCCGTCGTTCGGGAAAGAACTGCTCGAATGCCGAGAGGTTCACCTGAGAAGGGTCCGCTTCGACCTGCCCGAAGTCCGGATTGATGGTGGCGGTGAGGGTGAGGTCCGAGGTCACCCCGAATTTCAGGTCGGCCCCCACGGTTCCGTAAAGGTCGGTTTCCGAGTAGAACGGGTTCGACGGATCACCCGGAGCGCGGCGCATGCGACCCACGCTATAGGGGAGGATCTCGATCCGGCGCGGTGAGCTGAGCCCCTCCAGCCCGCGCAACTCACCAAAGACGGAGACGAAGCGTTGCAGGTTCGGCGGAACCGGCGCCCAGTACGAGTGCTCGTTCCGGCGTGCAATCTCCCTCCAGAAATTCACGCCCCAGGCGAGACCCTCAGCGGCATCACCCGTACTGAAACGAAGCTGGGAGAAGGGGATGCGAAATTCGGCCGTCCAGCCGAGGGAGTCGGTGTGCGTGGCCACTTCCCAGACGGCGTCCCAGCCCACATCCTCCCGCGTATCGTCGTAGTGGAGCACGTCCTTCTTGACACCGGAGGGGTTCACGCCAAACCGGAATGCGGTACGCCGGTCGTGGTAGCTGTCCAGAATTACGTGGACCCAGTCCGAGTACCCGCGCGGCAGGTCGCGCCGGCCGAGCTGCGTGGCGATCGAGTCCGGGTGCTCGTCGAACATCCGCATGCCCACGTACAGGGCGTGGTCGTCATAGACGATGCGGACCTCCGTCCGCTCACTCGCCGGCTCGCCCGGCGCGGGCGCCCTCTGCGTGAACCCGGTGATCGGCGTGGCCGCCGCCCAGGCGGCCTCGTCGAGATGCCCGTCGATCACCGGCGGGTCATCGTGGATCCGGGTGGCGTGGGCCACCGGTGCGTCGGCCCCCGGATCCTGCGCGGAAAGCGCCGTGGGGACGGCTGCGACGGCTCCGAGAGCGAGAAGACGAACGATCGTGGAACGAATCACTTTTCGGTCGTGGCCGAGAATTGATTGTGGCGGAGCTTTCACTCCTCCCTACGACAGGCGGGCCGCGGCGGTTTCAATCCCCCGCGGAAACGAGGATGGGAACAGTGCTCGCGGCGCCGTTCGGCCCTTCCGAGCGCTCATCAAATCTACCGCCTGGACGCCTCCCGGAGCGACCCGATTCGTCCCACCGTCCGGGCGGTTCGTCCCGCCGTTTTCAGGGTTCGTCCCCGGCCAATTTCAGCTACCTTCCAGAGGGGTCTATTTTGTTGCTCAGTGGCCCCAACCGATCGAAGCCCTGACACGTCCATGAAGATCCAGACCCTCATCGCCGACGACGAGCCGCTGGCGCGCAGCCGGGTGCGCAGGCTCCTGGAGGAGGAGACCGACATCGAGATCGTGGCGGAGTGCGCGGATGGCGAGGAGGCGCTGCGGGACATCGAGCGCCTCCGACCCGAGCTCGTCCTCCTGGACGTCCAGATGCCAGGGCTCGACGGCTTCCAGGTGCTGGAGGAGATGGAGCTCTCGACCGCGCCGGTGATCGTCTTCGTGACTGCCTTCAGCGAGTTCGCGCTCCGGGCATTCGACGCGCACGCGCTGGATTACCTCCTCAAGCCCTTCGACGCCGAGCGATTCTCCGATGCCGTCGAGCGAGCCCGCTCCGCGGTGCGCCTGCGACGGAAGGGGGAGACGGACCAGCGCCTCGAAGCGCTGTTGGAGGACATCTCGGGTCAGCCCCGATACCTGGAGCGGATCGTGGTCCGGACCGGGGGACGGATCCTCTTCCTGAGGGTTGCCGAAATCGACTGGATCGGGGCGGAGGGGAACTACGCGGCCCTGCACATGGGTACGCGGTCGCACCTGCTGCGGGAGACGATGGCTGCGCTCGAGAAGAAGCTCGATCCGCGGCACTTCATCCGCATCCACCGCTCGACGATCGTCAACATCGAGCGCATCCGCGAGTTCGCCCCGATGTTCAAGGGGGAGTACGAGATCCTGCTCGAGGACGGCACGCGACTCACCTCGAGCCGCGCCTACCGCGCGCAGATCCATCGCCTCATGGAAGGTAGCCCCGGCACGACGTCGGACTGAGGGATGTCGGGGGATCGCGGGAGCTTCCCCATCTCCCCGACCGCCCCCGGTCAGACGGCGGCGGTCGCCGGAACAGGCTCGGATCGACCACCCTCGGTGCCTTCCCTCCCGCCGCCCTCCGGCCGGAAGGGGAGGGAAATCTCCACCTCCACCCCCCCGCCCTCCCGCGCGCCGATCCGCAGCTCATGATCGGAGCCGTACAGGCACCGGAGACGGGCGCGCAGATTCGGCAGCCCCACCCCGCCACCCCGCCGGTCGTGCCCCTCGCGGATCCCCAGCCCGTCGTCACGCACCGATACCCGAACCCGATCTCCCTCCTTCCGGGTGACGATCTCCACGCGCCCCGCTCCACGGCGCGGGGCGATGCCGTGCTTGATCGCGTTCTCCACCAGCGGCTGCAGGAGGAGGTGGGGGACGCGCGCCTCCAGGGTGGCGGGATCGATGTTCACCTCCAGGGTGAGTCGCTCCCCGAAGCGCGTTCTCTCGATCTCCAGATACGGCTCGAGGTGCCGGACCTCCTCCCGGAGCGTGACCTCCTGCTGCTGCCCCCGTGAGATCGCCGACCGCAGGAGATCACCCAGGTGCGTGGTCATGCGCCGGGCCCGCTCCGGATCCTCGCGGACGAGCGAGGAGATGGCGTTGAGGGTGTTGAAGAGGAAGTGCGGGTGGAGCTGCATCTTGAGCGACTCGAGCCGCGCCCCCGCCAGCTGCGTCTCGAGCGCGGCCGCCCGGGCCTCCAGACGGAGCGACTCCTCCACCCGGAGCTGATAGCGACGGTGATGCGCCAGCGCGTATCCCGCGCCCGCCATCAGCAGGTAAAGCACGAGGTTGGTCGGAAGGAGATGGCCCACCATCTGGGGGGGAAATCCCTCGAAGCTGATCCAGCCGAGGCCGAAGGCCAGGCCGTTGGCGGCAACGAACCGGACGACGAGAATCCCGATCCCCGCGGCAAGGTGCAGAAGGGCGATCCGAACCCAGCCGTGCGTGGAGAAGGGAAGCCGCCGCGCCACCGCGAAGGCCGCGAGCGCCACCCCGCCCCACGAATACATGTCGAGCAGGGTGATGCGGAGGACCTCGAGCCATTGCGGGTCGGTTCCGGGTCGCGGGAGGAGGACCTGCGGGACGGCCATCAGGATCCCGAGGACGGTCCAGAAGGCAAAAAATCCGCCCCAGACGATCGCGGGACGCACGCGGCGAGCGGGCCTAGCGTGCGGGTCCTCCCTGGCCGGGGAGTGGAGAGGCGAGTCTGCCGAAAGGCGGCCGGGCGGCATGCTCTCCCGGAGTGGCGCGACACGCCGATCCGCGTCGGCGTCCGGGGTCCACGCCTCCCCGCGATCCCAGACCGACGGTTCACCTTCGATGACGGTGTGGGGGGGGCGCTCGGACAGCCGCTGGAAGGGAATGCTCAGCTCGGCGACCGAGCCGCCCCCGCTGCGCTCGCGGAGCTCGATCGCCTGCTCCGGGCCGTACAGGCGCTCCAGGCGTGCACGGAGGGTGGCGAATCCTCCCGCCTCCGCCTCCTCCCCACGCACAGACGCCGGGCCTCCGTCATCCGATACGCGCAGGCGGAGCCGCCCATCCTCCGGCTCCGCCCCGATCGCGATCCAGGCGGCCCCGCGCTCCAGGGCGCCCTCCACCAGAGGCTGGAGCAGCAGGTACGGCACCCACGCGTCGAGAGCATCCGGATCGACGTCGATCTCCACGGATAATCCCCGATCCCGGCGCGCCTTCTCGATCTCCAGATAGGGCCGAAGGAGCTCGACCTCCTTCTCGAGCGAGATCTCCTGCTGCTCCCCGCGGGAAATGGCGGCACGGAGCAGGTCGCCGAGGTGGGCGGTCATCCGCTCGGCGCCGTCCGGGTCCCGCCGCACGCGCGACGAGATGCCCTCCAGCGTGGCGAAGAGGAAGTGCGGCTGGAGCTGCGCCTTCAGCGACTGGAGCTGCGCATCGACGAGCCGGGCCTCCAAGGCGGCCGTGGCCAGCTGCAGCCGCGATGAGGTGAGCTCCTGGACCCGGGCGCGCCGGTAGTAGTCGAGCGCGTACCCCACCGCGAGCACCATGATGTAGGTCAGGATGTCCCACGGGAGCAGATTCACCAGGAAGGCCCGCTCCACGGGCATTCGGATAGTCCAGCCCATCCAGAGGGCGACGGCCGCCGACCCCCAGAAGCGGAGGGTGAGGAGGAGCGCGCCGGCAACCAGGTGGATGCCGAGCACCTTGGGCCAGCGGTCCCTGGAGAGCGGAAGGCGGCGGGCCAGGAAGGCTGCGGCAACCATCACCAGCGCCCAGGAGTACGTCCAGCGCAGCGCTCCTTGTAACGCCTGGTCCCATCCGACAGCAGGTCGCCCCGGCATTTCGAGGACGACCCTCGGAGTCGCCATGAGAATACCGATCAGCGTCCAGAAGGCGAAGAAGCCGAACCAGAAGAGCCAGCGGCTGCGGCCTTCCCAGAGAGAGCCGCGGAGCGCGCCGGGGCTCGTACTCCGCGTGTCGCCGGTCCTTTCGCTCATCGGCACGGCCCGAAGGAGGCTGCTGCGGTGACGGTCATGCAGGGATACTCAAAGACGCCAGGAATGTGCGGGCGCGCAAGAGGCGCACGCCGCCCGAGAGGAGCGGCGTGCGCCGATGCGGATACAACGGGGCGCGATCCGTCAGGGTCAGACCCTCCCCCGCGCGAGCGTGCGGTTCTGGAATCTCGTGGTGGCGATTCGGCGCGCCGCCTCCCCGACGTCGGGCGAGGCGAGGAGCGCCTCCACGCGGGTGTAGCGCTGGAGGGCCAGGTCGTTGCGACCCACCTGGCGGTAGAGGTCGACTGCTTCGGTGAGCGCGCGCACCTGCATGGTCGGCTGCCCGAACCTCTCCGCGTGACGGGCAATCCGGTCGAGGTGCCGCGCCGCACGCAGCACACTTCCGTGGGCGTTCTCGATCTCGGCCACCTGCCAGAGCGCGTGACCCGGGAACTCGTCAGCTTCGATCTGCCGGTCGGAGACCCGGCGGTATTCCCGCCGCGCCTCGCGCCAGCGCCCCTCCCTGAGGAGGGCTTCGGCGGCCTCCATCTGGTCCTGGCAGCAGGCGGAGGCGGCACGTAGGTCGGGCTCGACGTCCGGCTGGATGGCCAGGACGGGAGCGGGATGCGCCACGGCGAGCGCGGCGACGAGCAGGGTGGCTGTCGGCAGGATCCTCATGATGCGACTCCTTTCGGTGGGTGATCAACCCGCACAGTGCGGGCTGCACCGAAAAAGCTATTCGAGGAGAGCGGACCCTCCTACGGTTTCGGGACGAGTGGCGGAATCGGCGGGCCGAGGCGCCCGGGAGGCGCCACGAATCGGCCGCTGTGGAGATGAGCCGCCGGGCTGCGGTGGGATGCACTCCTCCGCGCCCTTCCGCGGAGGGCACGGGCTCTGCGACATCCCTCCCGACGGACCGGAGCCCCGGAAGGAGGGAGATGAACGAGAAAGACAGGCTGCCGGAGGATATCCTCCGGCGGATGCGGGCGAGAAACGACCTGCTCCAGGATTACCTGCACAGCTACCAGGGCCGCCTCGGCCTCCAGCGCCTGATCCGCGGGATCGCGCGGACCGCGGCGCGCGTCCGGGGAGACGGAAAAGAAGCACCAGAGGATGATGACGAGGCCGGAGGGCGCTGACGGAGGCGGGATGCGCATCGGCCGCGCCTTGAGGCTTTCTTTCCCACGGGACGTTGCCCGCCGGTGTCCGGCAGCTGCACCAGACGCATGAGCGGGGCACCGCGGGCGCGGCAGGGCTACCGCAGCCTTGGGGATCTCGGGCGGGACCTGTACGCGGTGGCGAGACTCCCCCGCGCCCTGCTCCGCCTCCTCCGCGGCCGCGCCGTCGGGCATGCCTTCCGGGAGCGGCTCATGCTGACCGTCTCCGGCGTGCACGCCTGCCCGTACTGCGTCCGTCTGCACGGCTCGCTCGCCCGTCGCGCGGGCATTTCCCGCGCGGAGGTGTCCCGGCTGCTCGAGGGGCTGGTCGGCGACGCTCCGCCCGCGGAGCTCACGGCGCTCGAGTTCGCGCTCCACTGGGCGGAGTCCGGGGGGCGGCCAGACGCGCGGTCGCGCAGGTTGCTCGAGGAAAGCTACGGCGCGGAAACCGCACGCGAGATCGAGGTGGCGCTCCGGCTGATCCGGATCGGCAACCTTACCGGAAACTCGTTCCGCCGGCTCCTCCCCGCGCGGATCCGCCACCGCTGACCCTGATCTCCCCGGTTCCCCTCATCGCGCAGAGCAACCTCAAGGGTGTCTTCCGGAGGTGGAAGCCGCGGCTCTTGGAAGGTCGCGCTCGTCAGCGCTCGTCCGTCCTCCCCAGAAGCTCGAGCACCACGGGGGTGATGTCGAGCTGGGAGGGAGCGCCGCCCACCACGCCCCGGATCCGCTCACCCATCTCCCGGCCGTCGGCTCCGGCGCGGGCCACCACCCAGAGGATCTCGCTGTCCTGCGCACTGGGGCTCCCGTGCCACGAGCGGTAGAGCTTGGAAAAGTAGAAGCGCTCCTCGATCGGATCCACGTCCCGGTAGCGGGAGAGCACCATCACGTCGCCGGCGCGATGCCCGTAGGGACCGACCGCGAGGTCCTTGAGCCGCGCCTCCAGATCGAGCAGGTCCGGCCGCGGGTTCGCCGCGAGGTAGTCGGCCACGGAGACGAGACGCTCTCCGTTCCAGATCCGGAACGGCTCCGCCTCCTCGATCCCGCGCGCATCCCGCGCGAAGATCAGGTCCAACGTGCCGCGCAGCTTCGGCGCGGCGGTGCCGTCGCGGTGCGCGCGCTCGAGCGCCCGCACGACGGGAAGGACGTCCTCGTCCATACGCGGAGGGCGGCGCCAGTCGCACCGGGTGCCCTCCTCCACACAGGTGGACCGGTCGGCCAGGTACAGGTAGGCGAAGGCCCCCTGATACGCGACCGCCGCCTGGAAATCCTCCTCGCCGCTCTCCAGCTCCAGCGGGCGGGGCCGGAAGCCGGCGGCCCGCAGCGCGTCCGGAATTTCCCCGTCGTCTCCGGTGCCGAGGGCGTTTCGCTCCTCGTCGAGGGTGGGGGTGTGGCCGTGATCGGAGACGAAGACCACGAAGGTGGAGTCGAGCGCGCCCCGGGCGCGATACGCCTCGAGGAGGGCACCGATGGCCGGATCGAGGACGTCGGCCAGGTAATCGAGCTGCTCCGGGATGGCCGGCTCGGCGACGTGGGTGTAGAGGTCCACGCCCGGAAAGTAGATGACCTGGAGGTCGGCGAGCCCGTAGTCCTCGATCACCGCGAGGGTATTCTCCGCGGCGGCCGCGTCGAGGGCCCCGTAGCTTTCCTGATCGACCTCGTTGTCCGAGCCCACCCCGGCCGCCACCGCCGAGACCAGCTCCCCCAGCAGCCCGAAGTTCGGCTGCACCAGGATGTCGGCGCCGCGGTGCTGTGCGGCCAGCGTCACGTAGCTCCGCACGTCGGCGAGCTCGAAGAGGGTGGGAACCGCGATCCAGCGGTCCATCAGCGCGTCGGAGTAGACGCGGACCGCATCGCGGTGCTCGGTGATGGAGACCGGGGCGGGTGCCACGAAGGTGACCGTCTCGCGGTCGAACCACTCGTTACCCGAGACCCCGCTACGGCCGACGGGCTGGCCGGTGAAGACCGCTGTCCAGGCGGCGTACGTGGTCGACGGAAGAATGCTGAGGGCTCCGCGAGGCGCGTAGGCGTGGGCGTAGCTGTCCTCCCCCGTCTCCCCGCCGAGGAGGGCGGCGGTGTTCGGCATGCGGCCCGAGCGGATCGCCTCCCGGAACTCGCCGTCACCCACCCCGTCGAGGGCTATGACGAGCACCCGCGGCTGGTCGGGGCGCGCCGGCCTCAGCTCGTCGCGAAGCTGCACGACCGACCCCTCCGAGACCAGCTCGACCAGGTCGTCCGGAGAGGTGCCGGTCATGAGGAGCACGCCGCCGGCGACAACGACCAGCAGGCCGAGGGCGGCGAGAGTGTGGAGCAGCCAGCGGGGCTTGGCGCGCATTGTCAACTCCCCTCCCGAATCGACTCCAGCTCCTCCCAGCGGGCGTACAGCCGCTCGATTTCCCGTCCGGCCTCGGCGAATGCCGCGGTGATATCCGCGACCTCCTCCGAACGCTCGCTGTAGAGGGCGGGGTCGGCGAGCGCGGCCTCCAGGCGGGCGCGCTCCTGCTCCGCCTCGAGGATGGCCGCCTCCATCCCCTTCAGCTCCTGCTGCTCCCGGTAGCCGAGCTTGCGGACGCGCCCGCTTCGCGGCTCGGCACGGGGAGCCGGCTCCTTCCCCTTCCCGGCGCGCGCCTCCTCCATCTCCCCCTTCCGCCCTTCCTCCTCCTCACGCAACCGCCGGTAGAGGTCGTAGCTCCCCTCGTGACGGTGCACCCGCCCCTCCCCCTCGAAAACGAAGAGGCCGGTGGCCACCTTGTCGAGGAAGTAGCGGTCGTGGGTCACCACCAGCACGCACCCGGGGAAGTCCGCGAGCGCGGACTCCAGCACCTGTAGCGTCATCAGGTCCAGGTCGTTGGTGGGCTCGTCGAGGATGAGGAGGTTGGCGTCCTGCAAGAGGAGGCGCGCCAGCAGCAGGCGGTTCCGCTCCCCGCCGGAAAGGCTGCTCACCTTCTGCTCGTGCACCTCGCTCGGGAAGAGGAAGCTGTGCAGGTAGCTCCGCACGTGGGTCCTCCTGCCCGCCACCTCCACCCAGTCCTCGTTCGAGACCGACTGGAGGAGGTTCTTCTCCGGATCCAGATCCGCGCGCTTCTGGTCGTAGTAGGCGATCTTCGTGTTCTTCCCCCACTCCACCCGCCCCTCGTCCGGCTGCTCCTCGCCGAGGATGATGCGCAGGAGGGTGGTCTTCCCGGCGCCGTTCGGCCCCACGATGCCGATCCGCTCGCCCGACCGCAGCAGGGTCGAGAATTTCCGGATCAGCACCCGGTCGTCGTACGATTTGCTGATGCCGTGCAGGTCGAGCACGGTGCGGCCGAGGCGCGGCGGCTCCCCGAACCTCATCTCCACCGAATCTAGGTCCGGGAGCGCGCGCTCCTCCTGCTCCCGCTGGGTGGTCCCCAGCCGTTTGATGCGCGCCTTCTGCTTGCCGGTGCGCGCCGAGGGAGAACGCTTGACCCAGGCCAGCTCCTGCTCGATCAGCTTCGCGCGCTTGTCCTCCTCCACCGCCATCCGCGCCTGGCGCTCGGCCTTTGCCTCCAGGTATTCGGTGTAGCCGCCGGGGAAGGGGGTGAGCTCGGCCCGGTTCACCTCGATCATCCGGGTGACCACCCGGTCGAGGAAGTAGCGGTCGTGGGTGATGAGCATCACCGCGCCGGCATAGTCCAGCAGGTAGTCCTCCAGCCAGAGGGTGGTGTCGGCGTCCAGGTGGTTGGTGGGCTCGTCGAGGAGGAGGAGATCGGGCTGCTGGACCAGCACGCGCGCCAGGGCGACGCGCTTCCGCTCGCCCCCGGACAGGGTGCCGACCGGTCGCTCCCAGGCGTCCACGCCGAGGCGGGTGAGCACCGACTCCATGCGGTGCTCGTAGTCCCAACCTCCCAGCGCATCGATCCGCTCCATTGCCGCGCCCTGCCGCTCGAGGAGGCGCGGCGACGAGTCACCCGCGGCCAGCCGCTCCGCGACCTCGTGGTACTCGGAGATGGCGTCGAGCAGCTCCGGCCTCCCGGAGGCAACGGCGCGGAGGATCGTGTCCGTCTCCTCGAAGACGGGCTCCTGCGCCACGTATCCGACGCTCAGCCCGCGCTGAAAGGCGAGGGTGCCGGCCTCGTAGCCCTCCTCGCCCGCCACGATCCGGAAGAGGGTCGACTTGCCGGAGCCGTTGGCGCCGATGAAGCCGACCTTTTCGCCCTCCTCGATGGAGAAGGAGACGCCGTCGAAGACGGTACGGGTGCCGTAGCTTTTGTGGAGGTCGTTGACGGTGAGGACGGGCATGGTGACGCGTGCGATGATCGAGTCCCTCGGATGTCACAAGAGACGACGGCGGGGCGGAGGGGGCAATGCCTTCTCCGATGTGGCGGTGCCGGGGTCCGCCTCATGCAGGCGAGGGTGGAGTACCACCTCCTCCCCCTCACGCCCTCGACCGCAGCATGATCCTGCCGCGAACCGCCCCCGCGACGAGCGACGTGGTCGATCATTACGCCGACCTGGACCGCTTCTATCGGGACGTGTGGGGGGAGCACGTGCATCACGGCCTCTGGGCGGCGGGGCGGGAGGACCCCGAGGAAGCCATCGAGCAGCTCGTGCTGCGCGTCGCAGCCCTCGCCAGGCTCCGGCCCGGGGAGGCGGTGTGTGACATCGGCTCCGGTTACGGAGCCACCGCTCGCCTCCTGGCGCGGAGGTACTGCGCCCGTGTCACCGCCCTCACGCTCGTCCCGGCCCAGCACGCCTTCGCGCTGTCCGTGGAGGAGGAAGGGCTCCGGCCGCAATACCTGCTGGGCGACTGGCTGCGGAACAGCCTGCCCGGAGAGTCCTTCGACGTGGCCATTGCCATCGAGAGCACGGAGCACATGGCCGACAAGCTCGGTGCCTTCCGGGAGATATGCCGCGTTCTCCGGCCGGGCGGTCGGGCGGTAATCGCCGCATGGTGCGCGGCCGATGCGCCGTCTGCCTGGCAGATGAAGCGCCTGCTCTCGCCGATCTGCACCGAGGGGCGACTCCCGGGCATGGCGTCGGAGGCGGAGCATCGAACGCTGCTCCGGGAGGCCGGGCTGATCGTGGAGGAGGTCCAGGAACTCACCACCCAGGTGCAAAGAACCTGGTCGGTGGTGCTCGGCCGCGTGTTCCGCCGGATCCTTCGGGACCCAGCCTACCGCCGCTACCTGACGAGCGGCGGGCGGCACCGCATCTTCCTGCTCACGGCGGCGCGCATCCGGCTGGCCTACCAGGTGGGGGCGATGCGATACCTGGCGTTCAGCGCCCACCGGCCACGCCACTGAGGTGGGAACGATGAGGCGTGGTCCAAGACAGAGCCCCGGCGACCGCAGATCGCCGGGGCTCTCGTTCCTGGCCCGAGCTCGCCTCAGTCGCGGACGCCGTCCCGGGTGCGGATGCGGATGACGCCGTGGGCGGCGGCGGGATCGTCGAAGAGCCGGGCGGCGGCACCGCCCTTCAGCACCTCGACGCTCTCGATCTGATCCGGTCGCAGGCTGCGGAAGGCAGCCTGGTCGGTGATCTCTCCATCGATCTCGATGATCCCCTCGAAGCGCCCGGCGGAAAGCTCGCCCTCGCCGTCGCGGTGGGCGATGATCGCCGGTCCCTCTCCCGGCCGGATCATCCGCACCTCCCGCTCCTCGCCCTCGGGGCCGAGGATGCGGACGCGATGCTCCCCATCTCCGCGCTCCCCGCGGAGTCGCAGCTCCGGCTCGCCCTCCGCCCCCTCCTCGCGGGTGCGGATGCGGATCTCGGCGACGCCCTCTTCGCCGGGGCGCAGCACCTCGACCCGGGCGATCCGGTCGCCCAGCACGGCGCGAGCCTCCTCGGCGTCCACCTCCTCGCCGTTCAGGAAGTAGGTGACGGTTGCGCCGTCGGCACTGCTGATGATGCGGAAGCGCTGCGCCTGGTCCTCGACCGCGGCCACGTCCATGGCCTCGACCTCGGCGGTGGTGGGGAGCTCGGCGTCGCACGCCACGAAGAGGAGCGCAGCGGCGGGGATTGTGAGGGCCACCGCGCGCACGGCGCCGGTGCGTGAGAGTCTGCTGGTCATGGCGGAAAGCCTCCGTTCCAGGGTTGAGGGGGTGTCGGCGAGCGCCGGCGCTCCCAGGGCTATGCCGGATCCGCGTCCGGCCACGTCGATGAGAACCGATCCGTAGGCGAGTGGCCGCACCCCACGCCGGAGCACGCGCCGGTCGCAGTCCAGCTCCACCGCCAGGCGGAGCCGGAGGAGCATCCACCAGGCGGCCGGATGCCAGGGGACCGCGGCCACGGCCAGGCAGCCGAGGGCCAGGACCGCCGGATCGCGGGCCCGCAGGTGCTCCTTCTCGTGCAGCACCACCAGCCGCTGCTCCTCCTCGCCGGCCAGGGTGAGCCACCGCGGGACCACGATCTCGGGGCGGAGCACCCCGACCGCGGCGGGTCCTGCGCCGGGGGAGACCCGCACCCGTGCGCCGGCCATCTCCCGCTCGGTCCAGCGCCTGCGCCGGACCGCCCAGCGACGGGCGGTGGCCAGGAATATCAGCAGGACGAGCAGGGAGATGCCGCCCCACACCGCGCCCGCCGCGAGATTCGCGGAGTTGCCCGCACCTCCGGCGAGGGAGAGGGCCGCGTCGACCGGGGCCGCGGCCGCTTCACGCACGGAGCGCAGAACCGAGGGTGCGGGAGCCGCCGGAGATTCGACACCATGGACCCCCTCGGCGGCGAGTGCGGCGAGATCGATCCCGAGAGCCGGCCCTCCGACGGCGGGAGAGGTGCGCAGCGGGGCCAGCGCCGCGAGGACGACGAGTCCGAGCAGGGCGGCGAGCCAGATCCAGCGGAGAGGAAGGGAGGCCAGCCGCGCCAGCTCCTCGAGGCACCGCGCCGCGGCGGCCAGCAGGACGCCGACCAGCAGCGTGTAGAGCATCCAGGTCAGGATCATGACTCCTCCTCCTTCAGCCGCTCGGCGAGCATCCTGCGCATCCGCTCGAGCTCTGGACGGCCGAGGCCGCGGTCCGACACGAGCTGGGCAAAGAGCATCTCCGCCGAGCCCTGGTAGATGGCGTCGCGGATCCTTGCCAGGGCACTGTCCCCGGCGGCCTCGGGCTCCACGGTGGGAAAGTAGCGGTAGGCGCGTCCCTCGGATTCGTGCCTGACATGCCCCTTCTCCTCCAGCGTCTGCAGCACGGAGAGGACGGAGGTGTAGGCGAGCGCCTCGCCCAGCGCGTCCCTCACCTCGCTGACGGTGCCGGAGCCGGCGCGCCAGAGGATGCTCATCACGTCGAGCTCGCGGGGGGTGAAGCTGATCTCATCCATGGCAGTTTCTCTACGGGTTCTTCCGTAGTCTAATCGAGCCGGGAGATCCTGTCAACGGGTTCTTCCGTAGTAGGTGCGGGAGCGGGTCGGGTCGGCTCCGGGCGGGCCCTGCACCGCTTCTCGAGCCGATATATGTGGCACGAGGTATGGATCTGGCACCTCAGGCTCAGGCTCCGCATCCAATCCCGACGCACCCGGTCTCCTTTCCCGGCATGGATTTCCAGATCGACGAGCGTTACCGCGGCTCCGAACCGGGCCTGGGAAGCGCGCGTCCGCGACGGGTGATCCCGGCCTGGAAGGCGGCGCTCCCGCTGGGGTTCGTGGTGGCGGGGCTGATCGCGCTGGCGGTCGTTCCCGCGCTCATGAACCGTTGGATCGGGATCCACCAGGAGGAGATCGAGAGCGTCACCCAGCCGGCGCGCGCCCTGGTCACCTCCGCGGAGAGTCACCTGGCGCACGAGGTCTCGCTCACCCGCGGATTCCTGCTGACGGGGGATCAGGCCTTTCTCGACCGGTACCGTGAGGTGCGGGAGAGCCACCGGAGCCTCTACGACGAGCTGCGACCGCTGGCCCGGCGGATGGGACCGGAGGTATTCGAGCATCTGGTCGAGCTGGAGCGTCTCACCGAAGAGCGGTACCGGGCGACCGCAGCCTTTCTCCGCGGCGAGGTGACCGGGCCGGAGTTCGCGGAGCAACTACCCCAGCGGCAGGTCGTGTTCGAGGAGGCGCTAGCCACTCTGCAGGATCTGGAGTGGGCGGTGCTCACGGCCGAGCAGCGTCATCGAGACCGGATGGCGACCCTCCGTAGCCGCGACCTCTGGATCACCATGGGGCTGGTCCTGCTCGCGCTGGCCGCCTCCATGGTGATCCTCCTGATCGGCCGCAGGGACCTCCGGCTGCTCGACGAGGCCGAGCGCCACCGCCTGGAGCTGGCGCAGCTCGTGGAGACCCGCTCGCGCCTGATCCGCGGCATCGGCCACGACGTGAAGAACCCGCTCGGCGCGGCGGACGGGTATGCCGAGCTCCTCGAGGAGGGGATCAGGGGAGACCTTACGCCGGGGCAGCAGGAGTACCTCGGCCGGATCCGACGGATGAACCGTTCGATCCTCGACATCATCAACAACCTGCTGGAGTTCGCCCGCGCGGAGTCCGGCGAGCTCCGGGTCGAGCTGCAGGAGACGAACGTCAACGCCATCGTGCGGGAGACCGCAGAGGATTATCGGGGACCGGCCGAGCAGGCGGGACTCGCGCTCCAGGTCGAGACGTCCGACCAGCTGCCGACGGCACTGACCGATCCCGTCCGGGTGCGGGCCATCTTCGGGAATCTGATCTCCAACGCCATCAAGTACACCCCCTCCGGGGGTCGGGTCTCTGTGCGCACCCGCGTCACCGAGGACGGACCCGCGGCCGGATCCTGGATCGCGGTGGAGGTGGAGGACACCGGCCCGGGCATTCCTCCGGAGGCGCGGGAGGAGATCTTCGAGGAATACTCCCGCCTGCAGCCGGGCGTGGCCGAGGGAGCGGGAATCGGGCTCGCCATCAGCCGGATGGTGGCGCGCCTGCTGAAAGGTGACATCACCGTGCAGAGCACCGTCGGGGAGGGCTCCACCTTCACCCTCTGGCTGCCGGAGGCCTGAGGGTCAGCCCAGCTCCTCGGCGAGCAGCTCCGCCGCCTGCGGTCCGCCGGGATCGGAGAGGACGTCCGCCGTCCGCCCCTCCGCGAGGACCCGCCCCCGATCCATGAGCACGAGGTGATCGGCCAGCTCCCGCACCTCGGCCAGGGAGTGGGTCACCAGCACCATCGGCACGCCGGTGCGCCGCTGGACCTCCCGCAGCGAGCCGCGCAGCGCGCGGCGAACGCGGAAGTCGAGCGCGGCGAAGGGCTCGTCCAGGAGCAGGAGCGCCGGCTCTGGGGCCAGTGCGCGGGCGAGCGCGACGCGCTGCCGCTCCCCCCCGGAGAGCCCGCGCACCCGCCGGCCGTCGAACCCCGCCAGATCCACCATCTCCAGAAGCGCGGCCACCCGCGCCTCCCGCTCCCGCCTCGGCCGGTCCGCGAGCCCGAAGGCGATGTTCCTGGCCACGTCGAGGTGGGGGAAGACCGCGTACTCCTGGAAGAGGTAGCCGACCCGGCGCTCCCGGGGGGGGAGATGATGGCCTGCCGCGGCATCTGCCAGGAGGCGGCCGTGCAGGGAGATGCGGCCCTCACCGACCCGCTCCAGCCCGGCGATGTGCCGGAGCGTGAGCGTCTTGCCCGCGCCGGACGGGCCGAAGAGCGCGGTGATCCCACCCTCGGCGTGGAAGGCGACGTCGAGGGAGAAGTTCTCGACCTCCGAGCGGAGGGTGACCTCCAGGCTCACCAGCCCGTCCCCCGTCCGAGCCGGGTGAGGAGGAAGAGGATCCCCGCGGTGGTCAGGGTCAGGACCACCGCCATGACGTTGGCATCGTGCATCCGCCCCGCCTGGACGGCGTCGTAGATGGCGATGCTGGCGGTGCGGGTCGATCCCGGGATGCTCCCCGCCACCATCACCGTGGCCCCGAACTCCCCCACCGCGCGGGCAAAGGAGAGGGCCGCCCCCGCGATCACGGCGCGCCAGGCGAGCGGGAGGGTGATGGTGAGGGCGATGGCCAGGTCGCTCCGCCCCAGGGTGCGCGCCACCTCCTCGTACGCCGGATCCACCTGCTCGAAGCCGGCCCGCGCCGCCACCACCAGGAAGGGGAGCGAGGCCACGAAGGCGGCGATCACCGCCGCCCCGGGAGTGAAGACGATGCGGCCGATCCCCACCGCCTCCGCCCACTGCCCGATCGGGCCTCCGCGCCCGAGCGCCACCAGGAGGTAGTAGCCGAGCACGGTGGGCGGGAGCACCATGGGGAGGAGGATGAGCACCGTCAGGAGGTCGCGCCCGGGGAAGCTCCGCCGCGCCAGGAGCCAGGCGAGCGGAAGCCCGACCAGCACGGAGAGCGCGGTGGCGAGCGCGGCGACCACCAGCGAGAGGCCGAGCGGTGGGAGGCTCACCTCGGGGCAGCTCCGTCCGCAGGATCCTCGAATCCGTAGCGGGCCAGGATGCCCTGCCCCTCCTCGGAGAGGACGAAGTCGAGGAAGCGCCGGGCCGCCGCCTCCCGACGGCTGTCCGCGACGACCCCGGCGGCCTGACGCAGGGGCGCGTGCAGCTCCACCGGGACCACGGTGTGGGGCACCCCGCCCCCCGGAATCCCGACGACGAGGGAGAGCGCGACCACGGCCGCGTCGGCGTTGCCGGTGCGGGTGAACTGGTAGCTGTGGGCGATGTTCTCGCCGAGGACGAGCCGGGGCCGCACGGTTTCCCATACGCCGGCGCGCCGGAGCGCCTCCCGTCCGGCCCTCCCGTACGGGGCGTGCTCGGGGTTGGCGATGGCGATGACCCGGAAGCCCGGATCCGCCAGCGCGGCGATCTCCGCGGGCGGCTCCCGCCCCGGCGGCGCCACCAGGGCCAACCGCCCGATGGCGTAGAGGCGCCGCGACCCGGGATCGATCCGGCCCGCCTCGATCAGGTCGTCGAGAAACGTCTCGTCGGCGGCGAAGAAGAGGTCGGCCGGGGCACCGTGGCGGATCTGGGCGGCGAGGTTGCCGGTCGAGCCGAGCACGACCTCCACCCGCTGCCCCGTGAGGTCACGGAAGCGGGGGACGATCTCCTCGAAGGCCATCTGGAGGTCGGAGGCCGCGAGCACGAGGAGCGGAGGATCCTCCCGATCCGCCGGCGCCCCATCGCACCCCGCCACCAGCGGAGCGGCCGCCAGGAGCAGCAGGGCGACCGCCACGGCACCGGCCGGATCGGTGACAAATCGCCGGGCGAGCCTCATGGCAGGCGGTGTGAGGGAGCTCTCGGGTTCGAATCGTCCCCCCGGTGCTGGCGCAGGGGGCGCAATCCGAAGTGTAGCGGCCGCACCGGAACGTCGCCACATTCCGGGACGAACCTCGCTCCGTCCCGTGCCCCACCCTCCGATGAGCCGCTCCGCCGCACCCTTCATCGCCACGTCGCTCCTGGCGCTGATCGCCGCCTGCGCGCCCACACCACCGGTCGCCATCACGCCGGCCGGCTGGGACCGCGCCGCCGATTCCGCGGCCGCGCTCGCCCACTTCCGCTCGAACATCCGCACCATCCACGAGCGCGATCGCCCCGCCTACCTCGAGCACTACCTCGAGAGTGAGCGGCTGGTACGCGCCGGTCCGGCCGGCGTCGATCACGGGTTTGCGGGGCTGGCCGCGGGGGATCCGGACGTCTGGCCCGACACCCTGGTGGCCACGCATTTCTCGGTGACCCCCATCTCCCCCGGCGTGGCGTACGGCGCCTACCACTACCGGGTGGTGCAGTCGGGCGTCAGCCAGCGCGGTGTCTCCGAGCGCGTCCTGCGGCGGGAGGAAGGGGGTGACTGGACGATCACGGTCTCCACTGCCTTCCCCTCCCCGGGCGACCGCCCGGTGCCCCCCTTCGCCCTGGTCGGCGGCACCGTCATCGACGGCACCGGGGCGCCGCCGCTGGCCGACGCCACGGTCGTCATGCGCGACGGGAGGATCGCCTGCGTGGGAGATTGCCCGCTGGAGGACGACGTGCACCCGATCGACGCGTCGGGGAGATGGATCGTCCCGGGGCTGGTCGACAGCCATGTGCACTACTCGCAGACGGGGTGGGCCGACGGCCGGCCGGACGCCACCGACCTGCGCGACCGGTTTCCCTACGCGGAGACCGTGGCCGAGCTGGAGGAGAATCCGGAGCGGTTCCACCGGAGCTGGCTCTGCTCCGGGGTCACCTCGGTATTCGACGTGGGCGGCTTCCCCTGGACGCAGCGGCTCCGGGCGGCCACGGAAGCGGCGACCGACGCACCCCGCGTGGCCGCCTCCGGCCCGCTCCTCTCCACGCGCGACCACTGGCTCAACCTGCCGGACGCCAGGCAGTTCGTGCACATGGC
>SKRI01000174.1 GCA_007118565.1 Gemmatimonadota bacterium
CCCGCAGCCGGCGCCGAGACCTCGCTTAGTCGTTGCGCCTTCCCGGTGAGCCGGTGCCGGCGGCTCCATAAGGTTTTTCATCGGGACGCCGGGGCAGCTCTCGAGCTGGGTGGGTTCCGGCCTGTCCCACCTTTGCGCCTCAGCCTCGAGCACCAGGGGGAATGGCCGGCAAGCCGACCCCGTCAACCCAGGCGACCGATCATCCCCCGTACCGCGGCAAGGTACTCATCGGTATCGAAGTGGTCGGGATCGATCATCGCCTGCACCGCACACCCATGGATCCAGCTGACGGCGACGGCCGCGAGACCGTCCGCGGTATCCCCCGCGAAGGCGGCCGGCTCCGCCCGTAGCAACTCCTCCATGATTGCCCGGAAGGCCGTGCGGTAGCGCTCCATTTCTGCACCGATCCGCGTCCGGATCTCCGCGTGATGGGCGCCCAGCGCCCAGTATTCCAGGAAGATGCGCGTGTGCTCCGGCTGATGGGACAGCCGGACCATCTCCTCCTGCAGCAATGCGTGTAGCCGGTCGCGGGCATGCGGGAAGCGCGCGACGTCCTCCGAGATGCGCAGCACCGCGGTACGGGCGAGTACCCATTCGAGCAGCTCGAGGACCAATCGGTCCTTGCTTCCGAAGTAGAAGAGCACAAGGGCATGGCTCACCCCCGCCGCGGCGGCGATGCCTCGCACCGTCAGCCCCCCGATTCCTTCGCGGCAGGCCACGGCGAACGCGGCCTGCAGGATCTGCTCGCGTCTTTCCTCCCCCCGTCCTCCCTGTGTACCCATCGCGTTTCCGTACCCCCTCTCGAGCAGTTGATGCTGGATGACTTTCGAGGCCCTCGGGCTCTCCTCCGTTGACCGCTTGGTCAAACAATGATATCTTCAATTTACCGATTGGTCAACAACGTATCGTAACGGCGCTCCGACCGCGTCTACGAGACCGGCGGTTCTTTCACAACGAGGTGCCGGATATGGAGGACGCAGTGAACGGCACCTCTCCCGATCCACAATCCCCCGACGGGGATGACACCGATCGCCCGATGGTCGTCGGCATCGGTGCTTCGGCCGGAGGGCTCAAGGCATTGCAGCAGTTCATGGAAGCCGTCCCCGCGGACAGCGGGATGGTGTTCGTGGTGATCCTCCACCTGGATCCCGGCCGGGAGAGCCGGATGGGGGAGCTGCTTCAGGACCGCGCTGCGATCCCCGTCACGCAGGTGGACGGGTCCACGATTGTGGAGCCCGACCACATCTACATCATTCCGCCGGGGATGGATCTCGCGATGCGCCGCACCACGCTGGATCTGCGGGAGCGAGGTGAGCGAGCCGAGCACGCGCCGGTCGACCTGTTCTTCCGGACGCTGTCCTCAGCCTATGGCTCGAATGCGGCGGGCGTCGTCCTCTCCGGCACCGGCTCGGACGGCACGGCCGGGATCCGTCACATCCGGGAGGCAGGGGGCATCACCATCGCGCAGTCCCCGGACGAGGCCGAGTTCGATGGGATGCCGTCGAGCGCCATCGCCACCGGACTGATCGATCTCGTGCTGCCCGCGGCCCGGATCCCGGCGGAGCTTCTCCGCCTGCGGGCCCACGCATCCGATATCGGGAGTCGTGACGAGGATTCGCCTGCGACCGAGGCTGCGCTCGCCCCGATATTCGACACTCTCCGCAAGCGGACGGGCCACGACTTCTCCCTCTACAAGCGGTCCACCCTCCTCCGCCGGCTCGACCGCAGATTGCGGTTCAACGAGGTAACCACGCTGGAAGGGTACCATCCTCTGCTGCAGGGAAGCACCGCCGAGTGCCAGGCACTTCTGCGTGACCTTCTCATCTCGGTCACCAGCTACTTCAGGGATCCCGATGCCTTCGATGCGCTCTCCGCCCGGCTCCCCGCGATCTTCGAGCGGAAGGGCGCGGCGGATTCGGTGCGGGCGTGGGTGGTGGGGTGCGCTACGGGGGAGGAGGCGTATTCGATCGCCATGATCCTGACGGAGCATGCGGATACTCTGGAGGATCCGCCCGAGCTGCAGGTCTTCGCCACGGACATCGACGAGAAGGGGTACGCCTGGGCCCGGGCCGGTCTGTACGAGGCCGCCGCGGTCACGGACGTATCCGCCGGGCGGTTGAAGCGCTTCTTCACGAAGGAAGGGGGAGGGTATCGGATCAAACAGTCGCTCCGCGAGATGGTCCTCTTCGCGGGTCACAACGCCCTGCACGACCCACCCTTCTCGAGGATCGATCTTATCAGCTGCCGCAACCTCTTCATCTACCTTCAGCCGGCCGCACAGCTACGCCTGCTCGAGACGTTCCACTTCGCTTCGAATCCGGGGGGCATCCTCTTTCTGGGCACCTCGGAGACGGTAGGCGATGCTGGCCTGTTCGTGAAGGCGGGAACGGATGCGCAGCGAGTGTTCCTGCGTGCATCTTGGCCGCACCGGGTAATTCCGCGAGCCGTGTCCTCGGACCCGTGGCCGAATCCAGCCGATCGAGATCCCGACGGACCGGAAGCTCGCTCGGATCGCGTCGACGGTCCCTTCTCCTATGGCGCCCTTCACCTCCGGATGCTGGAGGAGTACACCTCCCCCAGCGTAATCGTGAACGAGCGGCTCGACGTCGTGCACATGTCCGCCGGCGCCGGCCGCTTCCTGCGCCTGCGGGACGGGGAGCCCACGCGCAGCGTGCTCGGCCTGGCGGGGCGGGAGATGCACAGCGCGCTGCGAACGGCACTCTACCAGGCTTTCGAGGGGAGCACGTCGACGACCCGGCGCGTCTCCACCGGGGTGGATGGACACCGACGAAAGATCATCGTGCGGGTCGAGCCCTCCGCGGAGCAAGGATCCGCGGAGCGACGGTTCGCCCTCGTCTTCTTCGAGGATGAGAACGAAGATGCCGAGCGCGGCACGCTCCGCATCGTGCGCGAGACGGACGGGCGCCCCGCCGCCGAGATCGAGCTCGAGGCAGAGCTGAGCGAGACCCGGCAACTGCTCGAGGCTGCCTGCGTCGCGCACGACCGGACGGTGGCCGAGCTGCAGGCGGCGAACGAGGAATTCCGCTCCGTCAACGAGGAGCAGAAGGCCGCCACGGAAGAGCTGGAGACGAGCCGTGAGGAGATCCAGTCGATCAACGAAGAGCTCACCACGATCAATCAGGAGCACCAGAGCACGATTGAGGAGCTGAAGCGGACCAATGCCGACCTGCAGAACCTCATCGAGTCGACGGAGATCGGCTCGATCTTTCTCGACCGGGAGATGCGGATCCGACGCTTCACCCCCACCGCGTGCGCGGTCTTCAACTTCGTCCCCGAGGACCGGGGGCGCCCCATCTCCCACATCACGCACCGCCTGAACTACGAGGAGCTCGTCCAGGACGTGGCGACCGTGCTCGACTCGCTAGACCGGACCGAGCGGGAGGTGGAGAGCGACACGGGTGAGTCGTACATCGTCCGCATCAATCCCTACCGTTCGCTCGACGGCGTCAGTGAAGGCGCCGTTCTGACCTTGCTCGACAACACGGTGCAGCACCGCATCAATAACGAGATGCAAGCGGCCAAGGTGGCCGCCGAAACGGCCAACCAGGCCAAGGGCACCTTCCTCTCCACACTGTCGCACGAGTTCCGAACCCCGCTGAACGCGATCCTGGGATTCGCCGAGAATCTCGATCTCCACGGGGAGCTCACCGCAAAGCAGGTGAGCAGCGTCGAGCGGATCAAGGCGGGAGGTCGGCACCTCGCCTCCATGATCGACGAGGTTCTAAGCTTCGCGAAGCTGGACGGCGGTCAGGAGGTGGTCCAGGTGGAGCCCCTGGACGCGCGGGATATCGCGCGCGAGGCCGGCGCGCTGGTGGAGCAGGCGGCGCACGCCAAGGCTCTCGCCTTCGTCCTCGAGCTTCCCGACTCGCCGGTGGAGATCACGACCGACGGCGGCAAGGCGCGACTGATCCTCATCAACCTGTGCGCCAACGCGGTGAAGTTCACGGAGGCGGGCGAAGTTCGCCTGAGCCTGCGCGCCGAGGCGGACCGCGTAATCTTTGAAATTCGCGATACCGGAATCGGCATCGCGGCCGAGCACCACGCACAGATCTTCGAGCGGTTCTGGCAGGTCGGGAGCGGCTCGACCCGCGCGGCCGGCGGGATGGGGATCGGACTGGCGGCCGCCCGCGAATACGCGCGGCTCCTGCGCGGCGATGTCGAGCTCGAGAGCGAGCCTGGCCGTGGCACCACCTTCCTGCTCTGGCTGCCGGTGGCGCATGATCACGGGTAGCGGGGCCGCCGCCGTGGCTCCGGCCACCGCAGCGAAGGGGGCGACCGCGGGCCGTGCCAGCGTTGCGATGTGTCAACAGGACGACACAGTCGTCGCGGTGCTGGCCGGTGTGTGGGAGCTTGAGGACGCCGCCCCGCGCTTCGAGCAGCTGATCGCCGCCCGATCGACCGCGGGTGCAACGAGCAGCCAGCGGGTGCGCGCCGTCGGCTTCGACACGACCGAGCTCGGCGAATGGGACAGCAGCCTGCTGATCTTCCTCCTGCAGGGCTTCGACTACTGCGAGGCGCATGGGATGGAGTTCGACACGGCGGGTCTACCCGATTCGCTCACCCGCCTGCTCGCTCTTGCGCGGGCGGTGCCCGAGCGGGCGGTGGACGATGCCGAGCCGAAGATCTCGACTCTCGCGAAGCTCGGGGAAGGGGTCCTGTCGGTGGGCAAACAGGCGCTCGCGGCGGTCACCTTCACGGGCGAGGTGACCCAGGGGTTCGGCCGGCTGCTGCTACGCCGGGGGCGAATGCGTTGGCGCGACTTCTGGGTCGTCGTGCAGCGGAACAGCTCCGGCGCGCTTCCGATCGTCACCCTGATCGCCCTGCTCCTCGGCGTAATCATCGCCTTCCTGGGAGTCGTGGTGCTCCGAAGGTTCGGCGCCGGCTACTACGTGTCGTACCTGGTCGGGTACGGGATGCTGCGGGAGATGGGCGCCCTCATGACAGGGATCATCATCGCCGGACGGACGGGCGCCGCCTTCGCCGCCGAGCTCGGCAGCATGAAGATCACCGAGGAGATCGATGCCTACTCCACGCTCGGCGTATCGCCGATCGACCATCTCGTCCTTCCACGCGTGCTGGGCCTCTTCCTGATGATGCCACTGCTGACCATCTATGCCAATGCCGTCGGCATCGCAGGGGGAATGATCGTCGCCGTTACCCTCCTCGACCTCACTCCGACCCAGTTCATGGGGGGAATGCTGAGCGTAGTCACGTTCTCCGACGGCCTCCTCGGGGTCTTCAAGGGAGCGATCTTCGGCGTGATCATCGGCCTTGCCGGATGCATGAAGGGGCTGCAGACCGGATCCGACGCCGGCGCGGTGGGCCGCTCCGCCACCTCCGCCGTGGTGATGGGAATCACGCTGATCATCGTAGCCAACGCCGTGATCGATTGGCTCGCAGTCCTGATGCAGATATGACCGGCGCACTGCTGGCCACCCGGGGCGCGGACGTGGCGCCGGCCGTCGAGGTCAGGGATCTGACCATGATGTACGAGGCGCGCGTCATCATGGAGGATCTCAGCTTCTCGGTGGAGCGGGGCGAAGTGTTCGTGATCATGGGCGGCAGCGGCAGCGGGAAGAGCACGCTGCTGAAGCATCTGATCGGCCTCAAGCCGCCCGCGCGGGGGGAGATCCTGTTCGACGGAGAAGATTTCTTCGCGGCCGACGCCGGGACGCGGAAGCAGGTCCTCAGACGAATGGGCGTGCTCTACCAGAACGGGGCGCTCTGGAGTGGGCTGACTCTGGCGGAGAACGTGGCGCTTCCACTGGAAGAGTTCACCCGCCTGGACGCCGCGGCAATCGAGGAGGTCGTCGCGCTGAAGCTCGCGCTGGTAGGCCTGCGGGGGTTCGAAACGTTCTACCCGGACGCGATCAGCGGCGGCATGCGCAAACGTGCGGCTCTGGCCCGGGCAATCGCGCTCGATCCGGAGGTGCTCTTCTTCGACGAGCCGTCCTCCGGGCTGGACCCCGTCAGCGCGAGCCGGCTCGACGACCTGATCCTGGAATTGAGCGCGAGCTTCGGCACGACCATCGTCGTGGTGACCCACGACCTCGCCAGCATCTTCAGAATCGCCGACCGGGCACTGTTTCTGGACATCGAGAAGAAGACCATGACCGCGCTCGGGAGTCCCGATGAGCTTCGGGATGATCCGCCGAGTGACGCAGTGCATCGGTTCCTTACACGCAGTAGCGAAGGAGAGACATGAGCATCCGCGCCAATCCCACCGCCATCGGGCTGTTCCTGATCGGCGCAATCGTCCTGGCCGTGGGCGCGACCGCAGTTCTCGCGTCGGCCACCTGGTTCGAGAAGCGAACCACCTTCGTCAGCTTCTTCCAGGAGTCGGTGAACGGTCTGGAACGGGGCGCCCCGGTGAAGTTCCAGGGCGTACCGGTTGGCACCGTGACCCGGATCCTGATCCAGATCGACGAGCGCGACAAGACATTCCAGGTGCCCGTGGAGTACGAGATCGATCTGACCCGCCTGACAACGCAGCTCGGAGGCTTCGTCGATATGGACGATCCCGCCGTCCTGGAGCAGCAGATCGGGGACGGGCTCCGGGCGCAGCTCCAGGCAGAGAGCATGGTGACGGGCCAGCTCTACATCGAGCTCAGCTATCGCAGCGACCCCGCCCCGGCCGTTCTCGAGACGAGACCGATCGCGCTGCCGGAGATTCCGACCACGCCGTCGCTCATGGCCGCCCTCGGTACTGGTGCGGGCAGCCTGGTCGAGGACATGATGCGGGTCCTCTTCCAGGTCAACGAGATGCTGGCGGATGTCGACATGCCAGCGATCAACGCCGCCGTCGTGGCGTCGGCCCAAGCTGTCGAGCGGCTGGTGGATTCCCCGGAGATCCGGGGTGCTTTCGAGCAGGTGCCGGGTTTGGCTTCGCAGATGAACCGAACCATGGCGGAGGTCCAGCTCCTCGCCGAGCGGGCGGGTGCCGCCATCGATCCCCTGCAGCTGCAGATCGAGGGAACGACCAATGAGATGGTCTCCACTCTCGAGGCGCTTCGATACACGCTCGAGGAGACGCATGGCCTGCTGTCGACCGACTCCGAACTCGGCTATGGCGCGCAGCAGGCGCTGGAAAGCCTGCGGGACGCGGCCGAGGCCATTCGCCTGCTCTCCAACTCGCTGGAGCAGAATCCAGACATGCTGATTCGCGGCAGGAAGCCGCCGGGGAACTGATCATGATCGAAATCAACAGAAGGTCGATAGCGACAGGCTCGACGATCCCGCTCGTGCTGTTCCTGCTGGTCGGGTGCTTCAGCCTGGGCCGCGACAGCCCGCCGCTCGAGCAGTACGTGCTGGGCGGAGATCGGACGACGGCAGAAGCGCGGTCGTCCGTGCAGGTGGACGGACTCACGATCGGGCTGCGTCGATTGGATCTCGAGCCGTATCTCGCGACGCCCGCAATCGTGGTGAGGCGAGGGCCACGTCAGATCATGACCTCCGACTTCCACCGCTGGGGCGAAGACCCCCGAGACGGAATCAACCGCGCGGTGGCGCGTCACCTCGCAGCCCGGTCGTCGGTCCGCGCCGTCGATGTCGCACCGTGGGCGGTCCGGAGCTCACACGACTACCTGGTCAAGATTCACGTTTCCCGCTTCGAGGGCGTCTCACCCGAGGAAGCCACCGCGA
>SKRI01000141.1 GCA_007118565.1 Gemmatimonadota bacterium
CCACGCCAGGACCTCGGAGACGAGCACCTCCGTCTCGGGGCGGGGAACGAGCACCCGCCGATCCACCGTCAGCGTCAGATCGCGAAAGGCGGCCTTCCCCTCAATGTACTGGAGGGGCTCCCGCGCCGCACGACGGCGTACCCGGCTCCTGTACTCGTCGAGCTCGGTCGGCTCCACCGGCCGGTCGAACTGGAGGTAGAGATCGAGCCGGCGGACGCCGAGGATGCCGGCCAGGAGCAGCTCAGCGTCCAGCCGCGCGCTCTCCACCCCCTTCCCCGCCAGGTATTCGGCGGTGGTGCGAACGAGCTCCATGACCGTCCAGAGGCGATCAGTCACCGGAGACGCCGAGCGGATCTTCGGCCGTTCTCGGAGGGAGATGGGGTGGCAGGGCGGCGCATTCTCCTATGCCTCGTTCTCCATCTCCTCGCGCCGGGCCGAGCGCAGCGCATCGACCAGCTCGTCGAGCTCGCCGTCCAATACCTGCTGAAGCGCGTGGGTGGTGTATCCGATGCGGTGGTCGGTGACCCGACTCTGGGGAAAGTTGTACGTGCGAATCTTCCCGGAGCGATCGCCGGTTCCCACCTGCATCTTCCGCTCGCGCGCGCGCGCCGCCTCCTGCTCCGCGATCTTCCGGTCGAGGAGACGCGAGCGAAGCACCCGCATGGCCTTATCCTTGTTCTTGTGCTGAGATTTCTCGTCCTGGCAGGTCACCACGACGCCGGTGGGCTCGTGCGTGATGCGAACGGCGGAGTCCGTGGTATTGACCGACTGACCGCCCGGGCCGGAGGAGCGGTAAACGTCGATCCGTAGGTCCGAGTCCCGGATGTCCACGTCCACCGCCTCCGCCTCGGGGAGGACGGCCACCGTTGCGGCCGAGGTGTGGATACGGCCCTGGCTCTCGGTCGACGGCACGCGCTGCACTCGGTGCACCCCCGACTCGTGCCGGAGCTGACCGAAGGCGTCTTCGCCCCGGACCACGAAGACGGCTTCCCGCACCCCGCCCGCGGCGCCCTCGGACTGGTCGAGCAGCTCGATCCTCCAGCCTTGGCGGTCGGCGAAGCGCTGGTACATGCGGAAGAGATCTCCGGCGAAGAGAGCCGCTTCGTCGCCTCCGGTTCCGGCACGCACCTCGACCACCGCGTCCCGATCATCGAGCGGGTCCCGCGGCGCGACCAGCCGTGCGAGCGCCTCCTCGCGCATCCGGATCGACTCCTCCAGCCCTGTACGCTCGGCTCGGGCCATCTCGGTCATCTCCGGGTCGTCGGAGCCGGCCTCGAGCATCTCGTTCACGCCCGCCAGCTCCTCGCGAAGCCCATCGAGCTCGTCCGCCGCGCTCACCACCTCCGAGGTACGCGAGTGCTCCCGGGATATCTCGCGGAGCGCGTTCGGATCCCCGATCACCGCGGGGTCGGTGAGCCTGCGGGACAGCTCGGCGTGCCGCTGGCGAAAGCCTGCAAGCCGCTCGTCCATTCCCATCTGGTCGTGCTCCTTCGGTGGGTGCGACAATCCTGCTGAAAAGAAGAAAGCCGGGGCAGCTGCCCCGGCTTTCCGACCCTGCGGGTCCGCCGGTGGAGCGGACGCCTACTTCTTGGCGTAGCGCTGGCGGAAACGCTCCACTCGACCGGCCGTATCGACCAGCTGCTGCTTGCCGGTGTAGTACGGGTGGGACGCGCTGGAGATTTCCAGGTTCACCACCGGGTACTCGTTCCCGTCCTCCCACCTGACCGTCTCCGAGGAGCGCATGGTCGAGCGCGTCAGGAACATGGTGTCGGTGGCGGTGTCGCGAAACACCACGGGTCCGTACTCGGGATGGATATTCTGCTTCATGGTTTCCGACGAGCTTAGCGAGGCGTGATGCGTACGCCGACGGGGCGCCTTCCCCATGCAGCGTGGTAAACAGCCGGGAAAGATAACCCGATCGCGCTGCGCGATCAACCGCGCGACGCTACTGCCAGTCCTTGAGCATCCGCCGGATGTCGTCACGGTGCTGGCTCTCGTCGACGACGAGATCCTCCAGCCTCACCTTCACGGAGAGCTCTCCCGCCTCGTCCGCCTGGTCGATCCGCTTCATGTAGCGGTCGATGGTCTCGATCTCCGCCTGGAGCGCGTTCTCGAGCATTTCCTTGTTCGTCTTCGCCGAGGGCACCTTCGGCACCTCGGTGGTGGGGTCGCCCCCCAACGCCACGATCTTGTCGGCCAGGAAGGCTGCGTGCCCGAGCTCGTCCGGTACCTCGCTCTCGAAGAAGGCACGAAGCTCCTGGCGGTAAGGCCCCGTTACCAGGCTCGCATACGTCTGATACATCACCACGGCCTGGTACTCGGCGCTCAAGTCCTCGTTGAGACCGTCGATGAGCTTCTTAGTGTTGGACATGTCGATTGGCTTGGGTTCGATCGTCGTTGATGCGCCCATTCCCGTGCGCAAGAGGAATACCGAGTGTACTGAAGCAGAAGTTGCGTGTCCGCACCGAGAGCGCCGAAGCGCCCGGCTGACAAGGAGCGACGAGGCGGAATAGCAGCGCTATTTCAACGAGGAGCGACGCCGTCCAGACGGGATGCAGCGGCGCTTGAATGCAACGTCACTTCTGCTCCAGTGCACTAGCTCCCGAGTCCGACCTCCTTCCCCGTCGAGGCCGATTCGTATGCGCCGGCGATGACCTGCATCAGCACCGCCTGCTCGATCGGGAGCTCCCCGCTCCGCTGCCCGCGCACCACCTCGACGAAGTACTGAAGCTCCTGCCGGTAGGAGAGGGTATACGGATTCTCGCGACGGGGGGGAAGCGTGGGGGTCAGGTCGACGAGGTTCCCGTCCATGATCTTGTGCACCTCGAACGGGGTCATCGAAGCGGACCCATCCGTCCCCAGAAGCTTGAAGAACTGGCGGTCGCGGTTGGTCCTTCCGTTCCACCCGGCCTCCAAATGGAGGGAGGTCCCGCCGGCGAATGTCACGAAGAGGGAGGCGAACTCCTCGACCTTCATCCCCGTCATCCGCTGTACGCTCGCACTGACCCTTTCCGGGCGCGGATCCCCGAGGAGCCAGATGGCGAGATCGAGGATCTGGATCCCCAGGTCCATCAGCGCTCCGCCGCCCGCACGCTCCGGATCCGTCCGCCAGGAGGGGCGGGACGGGACCGACTGGCGAGTGATCCATCCGGCGGACATGTGCATGATTCGTCCGAGCTCCTTCCCCTCGAGGAAGGCCTTCAGCGGAACCACGTCCGGCCGGAAGCGCTGGTTCATGGCCACGGTCACGGTGCCCTCGCTCTTCTCCGCCGCCTCGAGAATGCGCCGGACCCCCTTGTCGGTGAGTGCGAGCGGCTTCTCGCAGAGGACGTGCTTCCCGGCCTCGAGCGCCGTCACGCACTGCTCCTCGTGGAGGTCGCTCGGCGTGCAGATGACGAGCGCGTCCACATCGTCGTCCGCCACGCACTCGTCGTCCGAGTACACCTTCGGAATCTCCATCCGCTCCGCAATCGTGCGCGCGCGGCGGAGATCCGTATCGCAGAGGTAGGCGACCTCCACACCCCGCATCCGCCCCAGGATCGGCAGGTGGACCACCTGGGCAATGGCCCCCGCCCCGAGCACCCCGATCCGCACCGTCCGGCTCATCGGGAGCCCTGACCCGGCGCCGGCGTTCCCGCCGTGGGCCCCTGCAGATGCCAGATTCCTCCCAGGTAGACCTGGCCGTAGCGCACATCCGCCGAGAGGGAGTATCGCCCCTCCGTGAAGACGGCGAGGTGTGGCCCCATTGGAACCTCGAGACCGCCGACCACGTTGATGCTCGGGGCAACCGTGGTGAGCAGGTCCTCGACGAAGGTCCCGCTGATCACCTCGCCACGGCCGTTGAGGAAGTGGAGGCCGAAGCCGCCTCCCGCGTACGGCTGGACGATGAGCTCCGGGTCGAAGAAGTAGTGTGCCTCCACGTTCATCGTGAGATCGCTCCGCCGGATCTGCCCGAGATCCACCCGGCTTACGCCGCTCACGTCCGCGATCTGCAGCTCGAGACGCCTGACCTCGTCCGCGCGCAGGAACGAGGACCAGTAGGTGATCCCCGGGACGATGCGCAGGTTCGGTCCGAGGAAGCCGAGGTCGGCCCGGATCCCCATCACGATGGTCGACTCGATCGTGGCCGGCCAGACCATCCCGAAGTCCACCCCCACCCCGCGGAACTCGAGGTTCTCGTAGTCGTAGTCCTCGATCTGCTGGGCTCCCACCGCATGGGGAAGGGAGATGGAGACCGCCCCGACGAGCAGGGCGGAGAGTGCGATACGGACGGGATTCATGGGCGCTGGAGACGGTGGTTGTGCGTCATCGATCAGTAGAGGCGACGCAGGGTGGTGTTCGGATAGTAGGTCTCGAGAATCGTGCGGTAATCCTGTCCGCCGTCGCGGGCACGGCCCATCGCCCCGACCTGGCACATCCCGATCCCGTGGCCCCACCCCTGCCCGTCGGCCACCACCTCGCGGAGCTCGCCGTCGCGGTCGCGGATCAGGCTGACGTCGAAGAGTGAGCTGTTCAGGATGGGGCCCTCCGGCGTGCGCAGGATCCAGCGAACGCGATCTCCCCCCACCTCCACCGATCCGGCCTCGGTTTCGATGCGCATGCGACGGATCCGGTTCGATTGCGTACGCTCGAGGATCTCCATGTCGAGCAGCTCCCCGACCCCGTCCGGGCCGAGGTCTAACGAATCCGCCAGCGTCTCCGAGAGGATCTCGTGGATCTCTTCGGCGGTCCATCGCTGCGTCCAGCGGAACCGGCTGGAGAAGTGGTCCCACGCCCGCCCCGTCTCGGGATTGATGTCGACCACGGACTGGAGGTATGCACGCGGGTCCTCGTCCCACACCTCGTCGATGGCCGCCGTCTGTCCGGCGCAGGTGGAGTGGTAGTAGGCCTCGATGGGCACCTGATTGTGGGTGAGGATCTCCCCGGCCGTCTCCAGTACGGCGCGGGTGATCGGCTCGTGCTCGTCACGGACACCGCCGTAGACCTGATCGGCCACAGTGGCATAGACATCGAATCCGCGCGCTTCGCGGCGTCCCAGACGGGAGATGGCATAGGTGCGCGCCGCCACCGCCTGCGCCTTGGACGCCTCGATGAGATCCTCGCCGACGGGGCCCAGCTCCCGCGGGACCACACCTAGGAGGTAGGCCTCCATGTCCACATGGTTGATCACGGCGATGTTGTTCCCGGCCTCGGCCCGGATCGTCACCGTGCCGCGGTAGGGGCGCTCGTCGACGATGAGGCTCCCATCGCGCTCCGGCTCGATGCGGAGCGCCCGCGCCGGCCCCACTCTCCGTCCGGCGATGGAGAGCCGGACCTGCTCGGCCTCCGCGGTCACCTCGATCCGCCCGCTGGTCGGCGCCTCCGCAAGCCGCTCCCCGGTCTCCACATCGCGGATCACCACGCCGCCACGGTGCTCGATCCGGCTCTCGCTGGTGTCGACGACGAGCGCCACCCGCACCTCCGGCTCGGTGGCGGGAAGCTCGTCGAGGGGCGAGGGCGCCTCCGGCGGCACCGCGGGCGCACAGGCGGCCGCGGCGACCAGCGCGATCAGCGCCGCGCTACTCCAGCGCGGCGCGGAGAGCGTGTCCTGCACGGTCGATCGTCTCATCGATGTCCTGTTCACAATGCGCGGTGGAAAGGAATCCCGCTTCGAACGGGGACGGGGCAAGGAACACGCCCCGTCGCAGCATCTCGTGGAAGAACCGGCGGAAGAGCGGAATGTCGGCCTCACCGGCTTCGGCAAAATTCCTGACGGGCCCCTCCCGAAAGAACACGCCCCACATGGACCCCAGCGCCGTGCCCGAGAGCGGCACCCCGAGCCGCTCCCCCGCAGCCAGAATCCCCTCGACCAGACGGGTGCCGAGGCGCTCCAACTCCGCATACGGAGCGGCGTCACGCAGAGCCCGCAGCTGGGCGAGCCCGGCAGCCATGGCGAGCGGGTTCCCGGAAAGGGTGCCTGCCTGGTAGACCGGCCCCTCCGGCGCGACCATCTCCATGACGTCCCGCCTTCCGCCGAACGCCCCCACCGGCAGCCCGCCGCCGATGACCTTGCCCAAAGTGGTGAGATCGGGCCGGATGGCGAAGCGCCCCTGCGCCCCACCGGCCGCCACCCGAAAGCCGGTCATCACCTCGTCGAAGATCAGGAGGGAGCCGTCGCGCTGCGTGATGTCCCGCAGGCCCGCGAGGAACCCGTCCACCGGGGGAATGAGCCCGGAATTGCCGACAACCGGCTCGAGGATCACGCCGGCGATCCGTCCCGCATGGGCACGGAAGACCTCCTCCACCGCCTCGAGGTCGTTGAACGGGGCAGTGAGCGTGAGCCTCGACAGCTCCGCCGGGACGCCGGGCGAGTTCGGCAGTCCGAATGTCGCCACCCCGGAGCCGGCTTTGACCAGGAAGGAGTCGCCATGGCCGTGATAGCACCCCTCGAACTTCAGGAGTAGCTCCCGACCCGTGAAGCCTCGCGCCAGCCGGACCGCGGCGAGCGTGGCCTCGGTTCCGCTGTTCACGAAACGGAGGCGCTCCATGGAGGGGAATGTCTCCCGGGTGAGCTCCGCCAGCTCGACCTCCGCGGGCGTCGGGGTCCCGTACGAGGTTCCCCTTGAGGCCGCCTCCCGAACGGCCTCCACCACCGCGGGGTGGGCATGCCCGAGGATGAGAGGTCCCCAGGAGAGGACATAATCGAGATACTCGTTTCCGTCCACATCGCGGATCCGTGCGCCCGCTCCCTCGGCGGTGAAGAAGGGCTCGCCGCCCACCGCGGAGAAGGCCCGCACCGGGGAGTTCACCCCCCCCGGAAGGACCTTCCGCCCGCGCCGAAACCACTCGGCCGAACGGGGACGCTCCTCGATCAGGGGCATTTCTGCGGCAACTTGGGCGGGGGAATTGGGCACGGCGCTCAGGAGCGGAAGTTTCCGAACTCGAGCTCGAGCCCGAAGTCTTCCTTCTTCAGATGGGCGATTACGTCCTGCAGCTCGTCGATCGAGGGAGAGGTGACCCGCACCTGCTCATCCTGGATCTGGGCCTGGACCTTCTTGAATCCTGCGTCCTTGATGGAGCGCACGATCTTCTTCCCCACCTCGGTCGAAATCCCCTGCTGGAGATTGACCACCTGGCGGACCATTCCCGTGGACGCCGCATCCTCCTTCTCGTACGACAGGTTCTTGAGCGGGACCCCCCGCTTCACCAGCTTCGACTCCACGACGTCCACCAGCGCCTTCAGCCGGTAATCGTCCTCGGCGAGGAGGGTGAGCCTGCCTTCGGCGCGGTCGAACTCGATCTCCGCGGTGACATCACGGAAGTCGTAGCGCTGGGAGACCTCCTTGCGCGCCTGGTTCACGGCGTTGTCGACCTCCTGCAGGTCGATTCCGGAGGTTACGTCGAAGGATGATTTCTTGGCCATGGAGGTCGGATGGCGGAAGCGGATCGTGATCGGCCAAGATGCCCTTTCCCGCGGCCAGATTCAATACCCACCATGCGAACGGGCGG
>SKRI01000122.1 GCA_007118565.1 Gemmatimonadota bacterium
CAGAGCGTAGGTTATCACTCATGAAGTGGATCGGCTCCACGATTTGGATTCGATAGGCGGATCCAGGAACGCGATGGCGGGCTAATACCCCTTCCACCCCGCGCGTGACTCCGGGATGCTCCACGCCGAAGACCAACCGGTTCCCCGCCTCGTCGTGGTCGGCGAACACTGTTTGGGGGAGCGCCAGCACCTCGGGCGAGGATCGCGCAAACCAGACCGCCAGGTCCTGCGGCGCGTGGGGACTTCGCTCGAGCGAGCCAAGCGCGGCGCCAGTGTCGTCGGCCGGTAGCGTCGGCTCCGGCATGTCCTGACAAGCAACGACGAGGAGTGGAAGGAGAAGGAACGCGAAACGTCGGGTCATGATTACCTCCTTGGGGCGGGGAGCCAGGGATGAGGACTGCTGGAGGCGTGGCGGTCGAACGTCCGATCGTAACGTCGCCATCTTGGAATCAGCGGCAACGATCAAATTCTGTCAAGGAGCGTAGCACGGTAGATTTCTACGCTGAAGTTTGTCTGCCCCTGGCCCAGCTACTTTTTCGGCGAAAAGAAGCCCGCGCTCCCTTTCGGGGGCGCGGGCTTTCTCGTGCTGCTCGCTCGTTCAGTAGCTCACCCCGTAGGCCGATCCTCGGGGGGCGGCTCCTCCGGCGGCGGTGGCGCGTTGTCGCCCGTTGGGGCTCCGCCCTCCGGCGGCCTCTCGGCCGGCCGCGCCTGTGCTCGATCTCCCGATCCGATCTGATCGAACTTCTGACGGGTGAACTCCTCCTGGTCCCGGGTCAGCGGCTCGTGGCCGTACTCCGGTAGCTGGGCGAAATCAGCAGTGGAGATGCCGTCCATGAACACCCGCTTGTTGTCCTCGACGATGCGGGCGTTCTCGATGGGCGCCAGCACGTAAACCTTGCGATCGGCCTGGACGATTCCCTTGGCCAGCTCGATGTCGAGGTAGGCGACGCGGCCGGCCCGGAGGTCGATGAGCATGTCATGAACCTTGCCGGCCGTTTTGCCGTCGGAGGCCACCACCTCCCACCCGCGGACGTCCCTGTCGCCCTTCTTGACCCGGATGTCTTTCGCCTGCTTCAGCGGGATGAGGCGGTCGCGATCAGTGCTGGATGCCATGATGAGTACGGGTGGAGGGTCAGAGCAGGAGGAGCACGGCACCGGCGGGGCTGTTGTCACCCGGCAGGTTCACGCCGTTTCCGCCGACGAACATCTCGTACAGGAGCCAGGCGAGCAGGGCGATGACCAGCAGGGCAACGATCCAGATCCACACCTGGGGCTTCTTCTGTTCTACTCGAATCTCGGCCACTTCTCCTCCATTCTCGAGGCGTGTCCATGGCCGGGAGGAGCCCGACCGCTGCGTGTCGGGAAAGCAAGACTCGCGCCTTGGGTCTCATCCTGCAGCTGACCACGGAGAGGCAACGACAGGGTGACCCCATAAATGGTTATGGATGAACGTCTTGCCTTATCGATGCGATGTGTGGAAAACTCAGTGGAAAAGGGTCGGGCATGTTGATAACCCTGCTGGCGCTCCTCCTCCGCGGAGCAGACGCGATCCCTCCCGACACGCTCGTGCGCAGGTCATGAAGCGAGGTCGGACACGATGGGGAGAGGCCGCGTTCCAACAGAAGGAACGGACGGCGTTGCGAGTACATGACCGCACTTCGCGGTCGGGGGCAAAGGGGAGGGGCAGGGAGGGTAAGGGATGGCACAGTTGCACGTTTCGTACCTCTTCCCGCGGCCGGATCTCCCCGGTGGTAATAAGGGTAGTGCGGAGCGGATCGGGAAATGCGGGGTCGGTGGATGCCAACCTCAAAATGTCAGGAACGACGAATGGAGATGGTGAACGGCATGCTGAAGCGAACCGGTAGGAAGGCGGGCTGGATGCTGGGTGCGGGTACGGCTTCGCTCCTTCTGATCTCCTGTGCGCCCGCGACGGCTGTGGCTCCCGCGCCACCGCCCGCCGAGGCCCCGGCGTACGAGATGTACGTCACGAACGAATCCGCCGACGTCGTCAGCCGCGTAACCTTCGATCCTCAGACGGGTTTCGAGGAGGTGCGCCAGATCCGGGTGGGCATGATGCCGACCGAGCTCGACTCACCCCATGGGGTGGCCGTCTCTCCGGATGGAGAGTTCTACTACGTCACCCTGGGGCACGGGACTCCCTTCGGTCACCTCTGGAAGTTCGCGGTAGAAGGCGACACCCTGGTGGATCGGGTCCAGCTCGGCCGGTTCCCGGCCTCGCTCGACGTCACCCCGGACGGCGAGCACGTTTTCGTGGCGAACTTCAACCTCCACGGTGACCACGTCCCCTCCGACGTGTCGGTGATCCACGGGCCGACCATGCAGGAGGTGGCCCGTCCGGTGACCTGCGTCATGCCACATGGGAACCGGGTGGACGAGTCCGGGGCCTATGTCTACTCGACCTGCATGCACAGCGAGCAGCTCGTGCGGATCGACACCCGGACCTTCGAGGTGGCCGCGCGGTTCAGCGTGCGGCCGGGCGCGGAGGGTTCACTGGCCCTCGATGATCGCGGCGATCATGCGCCCATCCACGAGCCCGCCGAGGAGCATGCCGACCACCACGGGGATCATCCCCCGGCGGTGGCGGACTGCCGGCCAACCTGGGCCACCCCGGGCCGTGGGGAACGAGCGCACCTGGTCTACGTGCCATGCAACGGCAACCGGGAGGTGCTCGAGATCGATACGCGGGAGTGGGAGGTCCTCCGCCGCTTTCCCACGGGGGAGAACCCGTACAACTCCGATATCACTCCGGACGGAGGCACCCTGGTCGTCACCCTGCGGGGCGATCAGGGCGTGACGATCTTCGACCTCGACTCCGGGGATGAGGTGCGCACCCTGCGGACCACTCGGCCCATCACGCACGGTGTGGTCATCTCCCAAGACGGTCGGTACGCCTTCGTAACCAACGAGGCGATCGGGAGCACCCCGGGAACGCTCGAGGCCATCGATCTCCGTACGGCGGAGCGGGTTGCGGAGGTGGAGCTGAGCTACCAGCCGACCGGGGTCGATCTCCTTCCCCGATAGGAGCAGACCTTTGCGGCCATGACCTCGTAAATCGTTACAGGACGGAGACCCGGTCGTGACGCCATGACATGGTTTCTTCACTGCCGACTTCGGGAGGCCAGTGATGATGCGGGGGAAGGTGATGGACGGTCGTGTTCCGGCATGCTGTGGAAAACATGGTGGAAAAGTTGATAAGTCCGTTTCCGAGGGCTGCCGGAGCAGTGGCGGGGCAGGCGCATTCGGCCGTTTTTGCCCCAACTCGATACCCTATCCATCTGGATGTTTCCGCGCGGGCCCGCGGAAACGCCGTCTTTGCGGACATGACCGCGCCTCCTGTTCGATGCGGCCGCCGTCTCGACATCCGGTGACGGCGGCGTTACGTTTTTCGCGCATTCTCACCCCTCACGAACCGCCGCATGGAAACCCTGGCCCGTACCGACGCTGAGATCCACGATCTGATCCGCCGCGAGGAGGCCCGGCAGGAGGACCAGCTCGAGATGATCGCCTCGGAGAACTTCGTCTCCCGGTCCACCCTCGAGGCGGTGGGGACCGTGCTGACCAACAAGTACGCCGAGGGATATCCGGGCCGGCGCTACTACGGGGGGTGCGAGGTGGTCGACGAGGTCGAGGATCTCGCCCGGCAGCGCGCCTGCGAGCTCTTCGGCGCGGAGCACGCCAATGTGCAGCCGCACTCCGGCTCCCAGGCAAACATGGCGGTGTACAATGCGCTCATGGAGCCGGGTGACACCCTCCTGGGGATGAACCTCTCCGAGGGCGGGCACCTCACCCATGGATCCTCCGTGAACTTCAGCGGTCGCACCTACAATGTGGTGGCCTACGGCGTCCGGGAGGACGACCACCGTGTGGATCTCGACCGTCTCCGTGAGCTGGCCAGGGAGCATCGCCCCAGGGTGATCGTGGCGGGCGCGAGCGCCTACCCGCGTGCGCTCGACTTCGCCGCCTTCGGAGAGATCGCGCGCGAGGTCTCGGCTGCGCTCGTGGTCGACATGGCGCACATCGCCGGGCTGGTGGCGGCGAAGCTGCACCCGGACCCCGTTCCGCACGCCGACGTGGTCACGACCACCACCCACAAGACGCTGCGGGGCCCCCGCGGCGGGCTGATCCTCTGCCCGGCCGACCGCGCCAAGGAGATCGATCGGCAGATCTTCCCCGGGATCCAGGGGGGGCCGCTCATGCACGTCATTGCCGGAAAGGCCGTGGCCTTCGGGGAGGCGCTCCGTCCGGAGTTCCGCGAGTATGCACAGCAAGTCATCGACAATGCGCGAGCGCTGGCCGAGGCGCTTCGGGAGAAGGGGTTCGACCTCGTCTCCGGGGGAACCGACACCCACCTCCTCTTGGTCGACGTCCGCAACAAGGGGGTGACCGGCAAGGTGGCCGAGGCCGCGCTCGAGCGCGCCGGCATCACCGTCAACAAGAACACCGTGCCGGGGGAGACGGAATCTCCCTTCGTGACCTCGGGCGTTCGCATCGGGACCCCCGCCCTCACCACCCGCGGCTTCGGCACGGAGGAAATGCGGGAGATTGCCGGGCTGATGGAGCGCGCCGTGGCCGGCCGTGACGACGAGGACGCACTCGAGCGGATCCGTGACGAGGTGCGGGAGATGTGCGGGCGCTTCCCCCTCTACCCGGCCGGCGCGGCGGTCTGAGGGAACAAGCGGCGCCTGCCCGGTGTCGTCTCCCATCTCCCGACCTGATCCGTTCGACCCGCAGCACCATGACCACGAAGCGCGCCTACATCGAGACCTACGGGTGCCAGATGAACATCAGCGACACCGAGCTGATGCATGGCATCCTGGGCGAGCACGGATACGCCTCCGCCGAGACACCGGAGGAGGCGGACGTGATCCTGGTCAATACCTGCGCCATCCGCGACCATGCGGAGCAGCGCGTCATCGGTCGGATCGGGCAGCTCCAGCAGTACCGGGGAGGTGAGCGCAACGTCCTGGTCGGCGTGACCGGCTGTATGGCCCAGCGCATGGGAAGCGATCTGCTCGACCGATCGGGTGGGGTGGACCTGGTCATGGGTCCGGACGGCTATCGAAAGCTCCCGGAAACTCTCCGGTCGCTCTGGAAGGAGGACGAGCCGAAGGTCGAGGCGCCGGTCGCTCCCGCCGCGCCCCCCGCGCGCTCTTCCGGGCTCTCCGGCGGCCTCACCGTCCTCGACTTCGACCCCCTCGAGAACTACGAGGGGGTGCGGGCGCGCCGGACCTCGGCCGTCTCGGCCTGGGTGCCGATCCAGCGCGGCTGCAACCATCGCTGCACCTACTGCATCGTCCCCTACGTTCGGGGCGGGGAGAAGAACCGCGACGCGCGGGAGGTCCTGGACGAGGTGCGCGCCCTGGCGGAGGACGGCATCCCCGAGGTGACGCTCCTCGGCCAGACCGTGAACTCATACGTGGCGGGAGATTGGGACTTCCCGCGCCTGCTGCGGGCGGTCGCGCGCGTGGACGGGATCCGGCGGGTGCGCTTCACATCGCCCCACCCCAATGATTTCAGCCGGGAGCTGGTGGAGGTGATGGCCACGGAGCCGCACGTCTGCGACCAGCTCCATCTCCCGGTTCAGTCCGGCCACGATCGCACGCTGAAGCGGATGCTCCGGCGCTACACGGTGGACGCCTTCCACGAGAAGGTCGCGTGGGTGCGGGAGGCCATCCCCCACATCGCCCTCTCCACCGACATCATCGTGGGCTTCCCGGGGGAGACCGACGAGGAGTACGAGGCCACCCTCGACCTCATGCGGGAGGTACGCTTCGACGACGCCTTCCTCTACAAGTACTCGCTGCGGGACGGCACCCCGGCCACCCGCCTCCCGGAGGACCAGTTCGTTCCGGGTGAGGTGGCGCAGGCCCGCCTGGAGCGGCTGATCGAGCTCCACCGGGAAATCCAGAAGGAGATCAACGTTGCTCAGGTGGGGAAGGTGGAGGAGGTCCTGGTGGAGCGTCCCGCACGACGCGGCGGTCTCCAGGGGCGGACCGATGGGAACAAGGTGGTGGTGTTCGAAGGGCCCGCCTCGCTGATCGGCGGCTTCGAGCGGGTGCGGCTGACGAGCACCACCGGGGCCACCTTTGCCGGCGAGCGTTGCAGTATCGACGAGGTCGCGCGCGTCGCGTGAGGATAGCGGCGCGCTGGCTCCCCCTTGTCGCGGTAGCGCTGCTCGCGGCCGGCTTCGCCTACCTGAACGGAGCGGAGCGGGTGAGCGTGCATCTGGGGTTCACCGTGCTCTACCGGGTTCCGCTGACCATCGTCGTCTTCGTAGCCTTCATCCTGGGCATGCTGGTCATGTTCGGGGTCAGCCTGCGCCAGGATCTCAGGATCCGGCGGGCGCTGCGCGAGTCCGGGATGATCGGTAGCAACCCGGAGCCGCAAAATCGTTCGTCCCGCTTCGAGCCCGAAGAGCGTTACGCATACCCGCGGGAAGAGGAACACACCGCACCCCGCCCTCCGTGAGGTGGCTCACCGGCCCGCTGGTGGTCTCCTTTCTCGCCATGCTGGTCGGACTCCTTCCCGGCCTCCGCCTCCGCCCCTCACCGCTCCCCTTCGCCCTCGCCGCCGCCCTGCTACTGGCAGCTCTCGGCGTGCGCGCCTATCGGTCGCGACAGGCCGGGCGGGCCCCGGTCACCCCGACGGACCGCTGGCTCCTTCTGCCGCTCTTTGCCCTGGTCGGCGTTGCCCTCGGGAGCGGGGCGGCCCAGACCCGGGACCTCGACTGCCGGAGCCATCTTCCGGACCGTCTCGAGATCAGGGCGCAGGGAACGCTCGCCGCCTCCTCGGCAGCGAATGCGGGTGAGCGTGCGCCGCTCCTGCCGCTCGCCTCCGCCGCCATTAGCGACGGGGATGGCATGCTCCGGTGCACGGCCGCCGTGCGGGTCCGCCTTCCGGACGGGGCGGAGCGGATCGCGAGCGGCAGCTCGCTCACGGTGGAGGGCCGCTGGCTCCGCTCCCGCCTTCACGACGGGGAGCCGGGGGATGGCTGGCCCGGCGATCCTCTGCGGGCCGGGTACCTGGTGGTCGATTCTATTGCCGAGCAGTCCGATCCGTCGATACTCCGGACCCCGGTGCTCGCCATGCGGGGCATGGCCGAAGGCGCGGTGGCGGACCTCTTCCCGCGGCACGGTGCGGTGGCCGACGCGCTGGTGCTCGGCCGCCGGGAGGCGCTCGACCCCGCCCTCCGCGACCGGTACGCCCGGGCAGGGCTCGCGCACCTGCTCGCCATCTCCGGGATGCACGTGGGGCTGATCGCCGGCGGCCTCTACCTTTTCGGCACGATCCTCGGCATCCCGCGCCGCCGGCTGGCCTGGGGCACGATCGCCGTGCTCGGGGGATATCTGGCGCTGATCGGCGCGCCCCCCTCGGCCACCCGCGCCGGGGTGATGATCTCCCTCGCCCTTCTCGGCCTCACCCTGCAGCGCCCCTTTTCCCCGATCCCGGTCGTGGTGACCGCCGCCCTCGCGCTGGTGGCCTTGAATCCGGCGACGGTGCTGGACATCGGGTTCCAGCTTTCGTTCGCCGGGGTCCTCGGCATCCTCCTCATCCGCGAGACCATCCTCAAACGGATCCCCGCCGACTGGCGGCAGAAGGGCGGACGACGCGCGGTGGTGGAGAGCCTGGTGGTGAGCGTGGCCGCCTTCCTGGCGACTGCACCGGTGGCGGTGTACCACTTCGGGCTGATCGCTCCCGTCTCTCCGATCGCCAACCTCCCGGCCATCCCGATCCTGGCGGTCGCCCTCTTCGGCGTCGGCGCCTCGCTCCTCCTTCATCCGCTCCTGCCGAGCCTCGCCGCCTTCGCGGCCGGGGGAACCGAGCTGGTGCTCGACCTCTTGCACGGCTGGGCAGGTTGGATGGCGGTCGTGCCGGGCGGACACTTCACCATCGGCAGGCCGGCGCTCCTGGCAGCGCTCGCGGCGGCGGCCACGCTCGCGGCCGGGATCCACGCCGGACGCCGCGCGCGACCGATCCTCCGCTGGGGAAGCGCGGGTGCGGCCGCCCTCGCCGTCCTCCTGACAATCCCCCTCCTGGCAGTGGAGCGGGGCGGCGGTCTCGAGCTGCACTTCCTGGATGTGGGGCAGGGAGATGCGACGGCGATCCGCACCCCGGCGGGCCGGTGGCTGCTCATCGACGCCGGCCCCCGCTGGGGTGACTTCGACGCGGGGGATCGGCGGGTCGTCCCCTTCCTCAGGCAGCGCGGCGCGGAGCGGGTCGAGGCGATGGTCCTCACGCACCCGCACGCCGACCACATCGGCGGGGCACCCGCAGTCCTGCGGGCATTCGAGGTAGGGACGGTCATCGATCCCGGATACGCGACCGGGAGCCCTCTCTACCTCGAGGTCCTGGAGCTGGTCGAGGAGTTGGAGGTCGGGTGGATGCTTGCCCGGAGCGGGCGGGTGGTGGAGGCGGACGGGGTGCGGCTTTCCCTACTCTGGCCAGACGAGCGCTCGGTTGACGAGTATGGTGACGCGAACGAAATTAGCGCGGTAGTGCACCTCCAGTACGGTGATTTCGCGGCGATTTTCACGGGAGATGCCTATCTTGCCCAGGAGGACCTCCTGGTGAGCCGTCACGGAGCGGCGTTGCGGGCGAACGTCTTGCAGGCTGGACACCACGGAAGCCGCACCTCCACCGGCCGCGCCTTACTCGCGGCCGTCGGGCCGGAGCTGGTGGTCGTCTCCGCCGGACGCCAGAGCAGGTACGGTCACCCGCACCGGGAGGTGCTGGAGCGTGTCGCGGAGCAGGGAGCGGCAGTGGCCCGGACCGACCGGGAGGGAACGATCTCGGTCTACGTGGATCCGGGTGGGACCGCCTGGCGGCGCACACGGCGACGCTGACGGGAGAAGCTTACACGCAAAGGGAGAGACGAGTGCCCGAATCAATCGTCACCATCGAGCGGCACATCATCGACCAGGAGCGCCAGTTCCCGGATGCGACCGGGGCATTCAGCAGCATCCTGTACGATCTGGCGCTCGCCGGGAAGCTCATCAGCCGGGAAGTCCGGAAGGCCGGGCTCGTCGACATCATCGGGAAAACCGGGGGCACCAATGTCCATGGCGAAACCGTCAAGAAGCTCGACGTGTTCGCGCACGACGTCATCTACAAGGCGCTCGACCATTGTGGCCATCTCTGCGTGATGGCCTCCGAGGAGGCCGAGGACGTGCTGCCGATTCCTGATCAGTTCCATACCGGGAACTACGTCCTGCTCTACGATCCGCTCGACGGATCGTCCAACATCGACGTCAACGTCACGGTCGGGACCATATTCTCCATCCATCGAAAGGTTTCCGAGGGGGAGCGGGGGACCATCGAGGACTGCCTCCAGCCCGGCTTCCGTCAGATTGCCGCTGGATACGTGGTCTACGGATCGTCCACCATGCTCGTCTATACCACCGGGCACGGTGTCCATGGTTTCACGCTCGATCCCTCGATCGGGGAGTTCCTCCTTTCCCACCCGAACATCCGGATGCCGGAGCCCGGCAAGCGGATCTACAGCGTCAACGAGGGGAACGAGGGCCGGTGGAGTAACCAGCAGAAGCGGCTGATCCGGCACCTCAAGGGGCTGGACGGGGGGAAGACGAAGTCGTTCAGCGGTCGCTACATCGGCTCAATGGTGGCCGACATCCACCGCACCCTCATGTACGGGGGGCTCTTCATGTATCCGGCGGACCGGAAGAGCCCGCGCGGAAAGCTCAGGCTCCTCTACGAGTGCTCTCCCATGGCGATGATCGTCAATGAGGCGGGGGGGCGAGCCATCGACGGGACCCGCGACATCCTCTCCATCAGTCCGGAGTCGCTCCACGAGCGCTCTCCGCTCTATATCGGGTCGAAGGAGTATGTGGACCTGGCCGAGCGTATCCTGAGCGAGGAGGTCGACGGCGACGTGGCCGCATGACCGGACGCGTCGAGGGGACGTGGATCGTGGACCGCCGCACCGAGGGCGGCGTAGCCGTCCACGCCGAGGACGGCCGGATCTTCGAGCTCCCCTCGATCCTCCTGCCGGAGGGGCTCCGCGAGGGTGATCACATCACCGTGCGCCGGGAGCGTGCATCACCCGATGGCGTACGCGTTCATCTACGCCGGGACGATGCGGCCGCAGAACAGGGGCGGGCCGAGGCGCGCTCCCGCATCGAACGCCTCCGCGGGCGGGACCCGGGGGGAAGCCGGACGCTCTGACCTGCTTCAGGCCAGGGCCGGCGCCTTCTCCGTGGCGCGCTCGCTGGACTCGACCGGCCGTCCCTTCAGCGTCGCCTGCGCCGCCGCGAGCCGTGCGGCCGGGACGCGGTAGGGGGAGCACGAAACGTAGTCCAGCCCGACGCCATCGAAGAAGATCACAGAGCTCGGATCCCCACCGTGCTCGCCGCAGACTCCCACCTTGAGCCCCGGTCGCGCTCGCCGCCCCTCCCGCGTGCCCATCTCCACCAGCTGACCCACCCCGTCGATGTCCAGCGTCTGGAAGGGATCCGCGGACAGGATCCCCTCCTCCACGTACATCGGGAGAAAGGATCCGGCGTCGTCCCGCGACAGCCCGAAGGTCGTCTGCGTGAGGTCGTTGGTTCCGAAGGAGAAGAACTCCGCCGTTTCCGCGATCCGGTCCGCGATGAGCGCGGCGCGCGGTAGCTCGATCATGGTCCCGACCAGGTAGGGGAGGGGCTCGCCGCCGGCATCGGCGTGCACCTCCGCGGCCACCGCGTCGATGATCTCCTTCTGCCGCCGGAACTCCTCCTCGGTGGCGATCAGAGGAACCATGATCTCGGGGATGACCTCCATCCCCTCCTGCCGAACGGCGTACGCCGCTTCGAAGATCGCGCGCGCCTGCATCCGGGGGAGCTCCGGCAGCGACATGGCGAGCCGCACGCCACGGTGGCCCAGCATCGGGTTGCTCTCCCGGTGCGCCTCGACCTGCGCCCGAAGCCTGGCGGGATCCTGGCCCGTCTTCCGCGCCAGCGACTTGATCTCGGCGGCCCCATAGGGGAGGAACTCGTGGAGCGGGGGATCGAGCAGGCGGACGGTGACGGGAAGGCCGTCCATCGCCCGGAAGATCCCGACGAAGTCCGCCCGCTGCATGGGGAGGAGCCGCTCCAGGGCTGCGCTCCGGTCCGCCGGATTCTCGGCCAGGATCATCTCCCGGACGGCGTCGATGCGGCCGTCCTCGAAGAACATGTGCTCGGTGCGGCAGAGGCCGATCCCCTCGGCACCGAAGCCGCGGCCGGTCTCCGCGTCGTGGGGGGTGTCCGCGTTGGCACGCACGCGGAGTCGTCTCCGCTCGTCGGCCCACTTCATCAGGGTGCGGAACTGTTCCGACATCTGGGGCTCGACCGTGGGCACCCGTCCCAGGATTACGCGGCCGGTGGCGCCGTCGAGGGTGATCCAGTCTCCCGCCTCCACCACGGCGCCTCCGGCCTCGAAGCGGCCGTATGCCTCGTCCACCCGCACGTTCCGCGCTCCGGCCACGCAGCACTTGCCCATTCCCCGCGCCACCACGGCGGCGTGCGAGGTCATCCCGCCGCGGGCGGTGAGGATCCCGCGTGCCGCAACCATCCCGTGGAAGTCCTCGGGAGATGTCTCCCGCCGCACGAGGATGACGTCCTCGCCCGCCGTGCCCCGTTCTGCCGCCTCGTCGGGGTTGAAGACGACCAGGCCAGCGGCCGCTCCCGGAGAGGCGGGGAGACCGGTAGCCAGCACCTCGACCTCCGCCTCCGGGTCCAGCCCGGGGTGGAGGAGCTGGTCGAGCTGCGAGGGATCGACCCGGAGCACGGCCTCGTCGCGGCTGATGAGCCCTTCGGCCTCCATGTCCACCGCCGACCGAACGGCCGCTGCCGCCGTCCGCTTGGCGGTCCGCGTCTGCAGCATGTAGAGGGTGCCGCGCTCCACCGTGAACTCGAGGTCCTGCACGTCCCGGTAGTGACGCTCCAGGGTCGATGCCGCCTCGTTCAGCTCGGCATAGGCATCGGGGAGATCGGTTCGCATCCGATCGAGGGGGAGCGGGTCGCGGATTCCGGCCACCACGTCCTCCCCTTGAGCGTTCACCAGAAACTCGCCGAAGAGCGTCTGCTCGCCGGTGGAGGGATCGCGCGTGAAGGCGACCCCGGTGCCGGACGATTCGCCGAGGTTGCCGAACACCATGGCCATCACGTTTACTGCGGTGCCCAGGTCGCGGGGAATGTTGTGGACCCGCCGGTAGGCGCGCGCTCGGGCGTTGTCCCAGGAATCGAAGACCGCGTCGATCGCGCCCCATAGCTGGTCCGCGGGATCGGAGGGGAAGTCCCGCCCGGTCACCTCCTCCACGTGCTCCCGGAATATCCGGACGGCCCGGGCCAGGGCGTCCGCGGAGAGGTCGGTGTCCTCGTGCGCCCGCTCCTCCGCCTTGATCCGTTCGAGGTCCCGCTCGAAATCGTGGTTCGGGACTCCCATGACCACGTTTCCGTACATCTGCACGAAGCGCCGGTAGGCATCGAAAGCGAAGCGGCGGTCCCCCGACTGACGCGCGAGCCCCTCCACGGTGTGGTCGTTGAGCCCCAGATTGAGGATGGTGTCCATCATTCCCGGCATGGAGACCGAGGCTCCGGAGCGGACCGAGACCAGTAGGGGGTCGTCCTCGTCCCCGAAACCCTTTCCGGTTAGCGCCTCGACACGCTTCAGGGAGCCGGACACCGCCTCCCGCAGCTCTTCCGGATAGCTCCGGTCGCGTAGGTAGGCGCGGCAGACGTCGGTCGTCAGCACGAATCCCGGGGGAACCGGCACGCCGATCCGCGTCATTTCGCAGAGGTTGGCCCCCTTGCCGCCCAGCAGCTGCTTGAGCTCCTTGCCACCCTCGGCCTCGCCGCCGCCGAAGGAGTATACGTAGCGCTCCGCCATGTCGGTTCGGATCGTCTTCGAGGAATGTCAGGCGGCGCCGCATTCGGGCGCCTGCAACGCCGGTGAGATGATTTCCGGGGAAGGCAAGAATGAAGCCGATGACGGCCTTCCCGGACTGTCCGTGGGCGCTCCGGCACCGGTGGTGCGGGGGGAGCGCTCCGGGGTGCACGAAGAGAGCCGAAAGTGAGGAGGGGAGGCATGGACATCGTGGGAATCATCTGGACGGTTCTCGGCACCGCCCTCGTCCTGTTCGCGCTGGTCGAGGTGTTCCTTGGGGTCCTCCACATCGACAACGGGGGAATGATCGCACCCCTGCTTCACCGCTCGATCTGGCAAGGGATCGTGGCCGTCGCCAATCGTTCCGGGCGACGCCGGCGCACGCCGCTGGCGCTCGCTGGCCCGATCATGATCGTGGCCACCTTTGCAGCATGGATCGGACTGTTCGTCCTCGGGTTCTCCCTCCTCTACCTGCCGCACATGCCCGGGGGGTTCCGCCTGGAGCCGGGAGTGACTGCGGCCGGATTTCTCGACTCGCTCTATTACAGCGTGGGGGTGGGAACCGTCCTCGGGTTCGGGGAGATCACGCCGGTAACTCCCGCCCTCCGGATCCTCTCCTTCCTGCAGGCGGGGCTCGGGTTCGCGCTCTTCACCAGCGTGGTGGCGTACCTCCTGAGCGTGGTGGGCGGCGTATCCGAGAGGAACACTCTGAGCATGCGACTGCATGCCGAGACGGGTGGAACCGGAGACGGTGAGGAGATCGCGCTCCGTTTGCTCCGGCACGGCGGTGCATCCGATCTCCAGCGTCGCATCCACTCCCTGACGGTCTCGCTGCAGAGCGTTTACGAGCGAATGTACCAGTTCCCCATCCTCGACATTTACTATCGATCCCGGAATCCGGCGAGGGATCCCGAGCGGATGCTGAAGATGTCGGGGAATGCCGCCCTGGGCGCCTCGCTCGCCGCCGGACTTCCCGGGGGTGGCGGGCTCCACCTTGCGGCCGATGAGCTGCAGCGGGCCGTGGACGACCTCATCGAGATGCTCGCTGCCCAGTACTTCCCCGCGGATGTGGAGCGGACGATTCTTGCCGCGGAGGTTACCGCGGCGGACCGGGAGCGCGTCCAGGAGATCCGGCGTCGGATCGAATCCCTGGACCGCGGCGCGGTGGAGGAGGAAGGGGAACGGGTGGAGCGGTCGGCGGCCCGGCTGCGGCTCATCCTCGATGCCATGGACCGGCTCACCGGGTGGCGGCGTGACCTTCCCGCCGAGAGCTCGGGGGCGCGGGAGTCGTGAGCGAGACGGGATTCGGGGCCGCCCGCGGGCGGTAGGGCACGAGGGTTCTGGTGTGACCCGGATGGGAGAGGGAGATGAAGCGGGGCGGCATAGGCCGCCCCGCTCGCTAACCGCTACTCCTCTTCCATGAAGGGGTACTCGAAGGAGCGCGCCGGCTCGAAGGTTTCCTTGATGACCCGCGGGGAGATCCATCGCATGAGGTTGAGGATCGAGCCCGCCTTGTCGTTGGTCCCGCTGGCCCGCCCGCCGCCGAAGGGCTGCTGACCGACCACCGCTCCGGTCGGCTTGTCGTTGATGTAGAAGTTGCCGGCGGCGTTCCGCAGCACCTCGGTCGCCTCGCGAACCGCGGCCCGGTCGTTGGAGAAGACCGCGCCGGTGAGGCCGTACGGCCCCCCCTCGTCCACCAGGCGCAGCGTCTCCTGCCACTGCCCCTCGGGGTAGACGTGCACCGAGACCACGGGGCCGAAGATCTCCTCGCAGATGATCTTGTCCGAGGGGTCGTCCACCTTAACCAGCGTCGGATCCACGAACCAGCCGGTCTCGTCGCTGGCATTTCCCCCGGCGACGATCTCGAGCCCGTCGGTCCGCTTCGCGTGCTCGATGTAGCCCGTGATGCGCCGGTATGCTCCCTCGTTGATGACCGCCCCCATGAAGTTGCGGAAATCGGCGGTGTGCCCCACCCGGATCCGCTCCATCATCCCTACGACGAGATTACGCACCTCGGGCCAGAGGTTGTCGGGAACGTAGACCCGCGAGGCGGCGCTGCACTTCTGTCCCTGGTACTCGAAGCCGCCGCGGACGATGGCCGTGGCCAGCGTCTCCACGTCGGCGCTCGGATGCGCCACGATAAAGTCCTTGCCCCCCGTCTCCCCGACCAGCCGCGGGTACGTCCGGTACCGGTCCATCCGGTTGGCTACCTGCTGCCAGAGCGAGCGGAAGACCGTTGTGGATCCGGTGAAGTGGATGCCGGCAAGATTCGGGTCGTTCAGCAGGACATCGGTAACCATCTCCGGGTCCCCCGGGACGAAGTTGATCACTCCGGGCGGGAGGCCGGCCTCCTCGAGCAGCTTCATGACCCAGTGGGCGCTCGGCATGGCCGAGATCGACGGCTTCCACACCACCGTGTTGCCGAGAAGCGCCGGCGCGGTGGGGAGGTTGCCCGCGATGGCGGTGAAGTTGAAAGGGGTGACCGCGTATACGAAGCCCTCAAGCGGGCGGTGGTCCAGCCGGTTCCACATGCCCACGTCCGATTCCGGCTGCTCGCTGATCAGCCGCTCGGCGAAGTGGACGTTGAAGCGGAGGAAGTCGATCAGCTCGCACGCCGAGTCGATCTCGGCCTGGTGCGCGGTCTTGCTCTGGCCGAGCATGGTAGCGGAGTTCAGGACGTCCCGCCACGAGCCGGAGAGGAGCTCGGCCGCGCGGAGGAAGATCGCCGCCCGTTCCTCCCACTTCCAGGAGGCCCAGTCCTTTTGGGCGGCCACCGCCGCCTCGGCCGCCTTCTTCACTTCCTCGCGCCCCGCGGCGTGCCAGGTGGCCAGCACATGACTGTGGTCGTGCGGCATGACCGCCTCGGCGGTGTCGCCGGTCCGTATCTCCTTTCCCTCGATCACGACCGGGATCTCGATCCGGTCCCCGGACATGCGCTCCAGGGTCTCCTTGAGGGTGCGCCGCTCCGGGGTGCCGGGGGCGTACGACTGGATGGGCTCGTTGAAGGGCGCGGGCGCCTGGGAAATGCTTGCCATGATCTCCTCGGGTTGAAGCGTTCGGGTACACAATGCCCCTGGAAAGTATCGGCATCGCCGTTCGTTTCGCCACCCGGGATCGGGCATTCCTGGCGGGATGCTCACCGGCGAAGCCTGGCGCGCGGTCGGGCCGCCGGCGAGGAACGACACGCCACCCGCTCGGTACGAGAAGGTGCGGAGCCACTCGGTTCTTGGCCGGAGCGGTCGGCACATGTAGATTGCCCGTTCGAGCTGCGGCGCCCGGGAGGATCGATGACGGTACTGGACAGAATAGAGGACTCGCTGGACACCATCCGGCCCGCCCTCCATGTGGACGGGGGGGATGTGGAGCTGGTCGACTTCGACCAGGCCGACGGCGTTGTCCAGGTGCGTCTGGTGGGCGTGTGCGGGTCCTGTCCGATCTCCTCGACCACGGTCAAGTTCGGGATCGAGCGAAGGCTGAGGGACATGGTTCCCGAGGTGAAGGAGGTTCGCGCGCTGTAATCTTCGCGCGCGGCAGGACGACCATCTCCCGCGAACATCCCGTCCCTTCCGGCACCGGCCCGGGCGCCGTGCCCCTCCGAGTACACAGACACCAGCCAGCGATAGATATGAGCGTGGAGACCGACGGCCTGCTCCGGCGAGTAGCCGCGGCACTCACCAGCGTCGTGCATCCGGAATCGGGCGAGGATGTGGTCTCGTCCGGTCGTGTCCGCGAGCTCCGTGCGGAGCCGGACGGCGTGGTAAAGTTCCGCTTCGCCCTGCGCAAGGAGGATCCGGGCACCCTGGTTCGCCGGGCGCGCGCCGCGGCGGAGGCGGTGGACGGCGTCTCGCGGGTGAAGATCGATGTGGGCCTCCCCTCGGCGACCGAGGGGCAGGGGGCGGGCACGCCAAAGCCGGGGGGAGGCAAAAAGTCGCCCCTCGGCCCCGGCAATGTGCCGGCGCCGACGCCCCGTCCGGACGTCCTTCCCGGCGTCCGCCACGTGGTGGCGGTAAGCTCGGGGAAGGGGGGCGTTGGGAAGAGCACGGTGGCGACCAACCTGGCCGTGGCGCTCGCGCAGGAGGGCCACCGGGTGGGCCTCCTGGACGCGGACGTCTACGGTCCGAACATTCCCACCATGTTCGGGGAGCGCCGCCGGCCCAGTGTGGGCGGGACCAAGGGGAAGGAGATCATCGTTCCCCTGGAGAGTCACGGGGTCCGCCTGATGAGCCTCGGCTTCCTCCTCGAGGAGGACCAGCCCGCGGTCATGCGGGGGCCGCTCATCTCCGGGATCCTCAAGCAGTTCATCGACCAGGTGGAGTGGGGAGAGTTGGACCTCCTGGTGGTGGACATGCCCCCCGGAACCGGTGACGCGCAGCTCTCGCTGGTCCAGACGGTAAACGTGGACGGAGTCGTGATGGTCACGACGCCGCAGGACGTTTCCACGGGGGACGTGCTCCGCGCCATACGCATGTTCGAGAAGGTCAATACGCCCGTTCTCGGTGTGGTCGAGAACATGAGCGGCTTCGTCTGCCCGTGTTGCGGAGAGTCCGTGGACATCTTCGGAGAGGGTGGGGGACGTCGGCTGGCCGAGCGCGCCGATCTCCCGTTCCTGGGAGCGGTGCCGCTCGAGGTGCGGGTGCGGGAGGGGGGGGATCGGGGGGAGCCGGCCGTGTCCGCGGCGCCCGACTCGGCCTCCGGGCTGGCCTTTCTGGAGATTGCCCGGCGGGTGGCCGAGCACTTCCCGGTGGAGGCTGCCGCGTCGGCCTGACGGCCGACGCGGCGCCGGTCAGGCTACGGGAAGGGGCTCCGGCTTCGCCGGCTCGCTCATGGCGAGCTGGTGGCGGAACTCCGCTTCCTCGGAGAGGCGCGTCAATGCTTCCGAGGTCTGCTCGAGCTGCGTTTCGAGGAGCTGCAGGCGTCGCTCGTGGAGCGCGGCCCGGTCGCGCCCACTCGGATCGCTACGGGCCCGCATGAGGGCCTCGACCGTCGGCTTCAGGGCAAAGCGCACAGTCAGCCCGAACACCGGGATGAGGATGATCAGGAGGCCCATGCCCGCGATGATGACGGTGGTCAGGTCGATCGGATAGAAGTTCATTTCAGCAGGTTCTCTGAATGGGAGGGACCCGGTGCCGCGGCACCGGGTCTTTTTCGTGTTATTTCGGGCTCAGTCTCCCCGCTCCAGCCAGCGCCGGTCGGCCGCGCTCAGCCGCTGCGGCCGGCGCACCGCCCCGAACACCTTCCAGGCGACCCACCCCACCAGGATGATCGGAGCCACCGTGAAGAGTAGGAAGGCGGTGAGGCTGAGCACCCCGGAGATGAGCGCGCCGACCAGGGTGATCACGAGCCAGAGCGCTCCGACGGCGAGCGCGCCCAGGACGAGTAGTGTGAATAGCTTTGCCATGACGGCTCCTTTGCAATGGTGATTGTCAACGATCCGCGAACTCTTCGTCGATGATCGGGTCCGGCTCGGAAGGCACATCATGGAGAGGTGCCACGAAGGTGCGCCGGGTTCCGGCGCGCGACAGGACCACCGCACCCAGACCCACGGTGGCGGCCAGCCAGATGGCGACCCACCCCAGGAAGCGGAGCAGCCACCCCACGAAGGAGAGGAAGCCGACCATGCCGACCAGGTGGCCCACCACCACGGGGAGGAAGAGGATGGCGAGCCCTGTGAGCAGGTATGCGTACGAGTTCCGGTGGCCGGAAAATGCGCCTCCCCGCTGCTCCGCCGTCCGCTCTCCGAGCGCGTGGGCGCCGCCGAGCAGGCCGAAGCCGATGGCCAGGACGAGCACGACCGGGTAGAGCGGGACGACCACCAGGAGGAGCGGAATTCCGATGATGGAGATCGCGAGCGCCACGATCAGGAAGATGAAGGCCGGAAAGGCCAGCAGCCCCGTTGCCAGGCCGGTGGCGCCGGCGCGCAGCGTGGAGCCACGAGCGGTGTCGCTCACCGTCTCGAGGTAGCGCCGGCCGTAGAAGACGAGGGCGGCGCCGATCAGCATCAGCGCTGCGAAGAGGCCGGTGGTGGAGATGATCCGCACGAGCGCCCGGCTCACCCGGTGGAAGGGGCCGCGCGTCGCCGCCGCCGTGGCGGTGCGCGTCTCCGTGGTGCGTGGGCCGGTGAAGGTGACACCCTCCACCCGCTCCCCGCCGATGGTGCCGCCCTGGTTCCGGTGGCGGCCCCCGAGCACGACCACGTCGCCGTGGATGCTGCTCCCCTCGTAGGTGGTGAGGCTGCCGCCCAGCACCACCGCATCGCCGGTCACGGTTCCACGGACGTGGAGCGAGCCGCCGAGGACGACGGCATCGCCCACTACGTCGTCCGGACCGATGGTCCGGGATCCGCCGAAGACGGAGACAACATCTCCCCCTCTCTGCGTCCTTCCCCGCGGGGGCGCTTCCGCGGCCGGCTCCTCCGCCTCGACCGTGTCCACCACCACCGTATCCTCCACGGTGTCGGGATCGTCCTGCGCACTGGCGGCGGCGGGAAAGGCGAGGAGCGCGGACAGCGCGATGGCCAGCGGTGCCACGGCTCGCAGCGGTGTGCTGCGTCGGGCGGCGGCGTGCCGGGGAATCGTGGGCGTCAGCGCGTCTCCGGTCAGACGCGGACGCTCTCTCGGGATGTCGGATCGAGGGGTTCTAAGCATGTTGGGCTCCCTCATGCGGAGTGCGGAGCAGACGGGCGAGCGACCACGCCGAGACCGGCGTGACGAGCAGACTTGCCAGCAGGAACATCGTGAGCGCGGCGAGCGGAGCCACGGCGCCCATGTCGACGAATGCGATGATCACCGAGCCGATGCCGCCGCCGATGGCGGAGACGGCATTCGATACGGCCATGGAGCCGGTCTCGGCGAGCCAGACCCAGCCCCAGCGCGCCATCGAGGCGGGCGAGAGGGCGGGGGTGGTGAGCCACCAGACCAGGAGGACCGAGCACAGGAGCGCCGGCACGGCCGACGCCGCCGCAACCCATGCCCATCCCCGCCGGGTGGAAGGAATCCAGGCACGCAGCCGGGCCCAGAAGGGCGCAGCGGCAGGCTGGATACGAAGCTGGCTCATCACCCGCTCGGCAAAGAGGGGAGACGGGTCGAAGGCGGGCAGACCCTCCAGCTCCGCGAAGAATGCGCGGGTGGTGGCCACCGCCTCCTGGCAGCGAACGCAGCTGTCGAGATGGGATTCCGCCGCCTCCCGCTCCTCCGGCGGCAGCTCCCGCTCGACCAGCTGCTCGATTGCTCGATCCGTCAGATGTGTCACGTTCGTTCGTCTCCTGTGTCGGTCCTTCCGTCCGTCCCTACGCAGGGAGCGGCTCAAGAGTTTCAGGCTTCACGCAGATGAGCGAGCATGGTCCTCAGCTCGCCCCGCCCGCGGTGGATGTACGTCTTGACCGTGCCCAGCGGCAGATCGAGGATCTCGGCGATCTCGTCGTAGGGACGGCCCTCCACGTGCCGGAGGAGGACAGCGCTCCGGTATTCGGGACGGAGGCGGCCGATGGCTGCCTCGATCTCCGACCCCATCTCCCGCGCCTCCAGCTCCTCCTCGGGGGTCTCGCTCCCGCTCTCCGGGTCGATCCGGGATCCCTCGGTCTCGTCGTCCGTCTCCGCATAGGCGGAGCCGTCGAGCGAGACCGTCCTGACCCCCTTCTTACGGAGGGCATCGATGGTCAGGTTGTTGGCGATCTTGAAGATCCAGCTCGAGAACTTGTACTTCGGATCGTACCGGTCGATGTTGTTGAAGACCCGCACGAAGGTCTCCTGTGCCAGGTCCTCCGCTCGCTCACGGTTGCGGACCATCCGGAAGATCAGGGCGAAGACCGGCCGCTGATAGCGGCCGAGCAGCACGCGATACGCCTGCTCACTCCCCGAGCGGGCGCGTTCGACGAGCTCCGGATCTGTGGCCGTATGGAGGTCCACGCCAGAGTGCTGGGGTGAAGGTGACCGCGATCTCAGCCCTCCCTACGGAGCGACGGGACGAGGAGTTTCACGGTCGGCGGAAGCGGGTGGAGCCGCTTGCCGCTCGAGGGGGGATCGGGGTAGCTTCCCGGACCGGATGGCCGGATAGCGACCGTCCACGTCCAGTCTACACGATTTCCTGCACCGGCGCGATGCCCGAGCTTCGAGACCCGCCGTCCGTCCTCCCGTCCGAAGCCGAGAAGGCGGGGTACGTGCGGAAGATGTTCTCCTCCATCGCTCCGCGGTACGATCTCCTCAACCGCCTCCTCTCGGCGGGTATCGACCGGCGGTGGCGGCGCCGCGCCGTCGATCGGCTCGGATGGGAGAGGGAGCCGCGCGGGCGCTATCTGGACAGCTGTGCGGGAACGCTCGACCTGGCGGTGGAGCTGGCGGGGCGGGATATTTTCGGGGGACGTGTGGTCGGGGCCGATTTCACCTACGAGATGCTGGACCGCGGCCGAGGGAAGATCGCCGGCACGGGTGTGACCGCCACCTGCGCCGATGCCCTCTCCCTCCCCTTTCCCGATGCCTCCTTCGACGGCGCTGTGGTCGGCTTTGGTGTCCGCAACCTGGCCGATCTGGGGGCGGGCCTTCGCGAGGCCCGCCGCGTCCTCCGCCCCGGCGCGCGCTTCGTCATCCTGGAGTTCACCACCCCCCGCTGGCAGCCCCTCCGGAGCCTCTACCTCGCCTACTTTCGTCAGATCCTCCCGCGGGTCGGCCGCCTCGTCTCCCGGCACGGATCGGCGTACAGCTATCTCCCGGAGTCCGTCCTCGAGTTCCCGGATCCAGAGGCGCTCGCGGAGATGATGCGGGAGGAAGGCTTCGCCGCGGTCGGATGGGAGCCGCTCACCGGCGGGATCGCCGCGCTCCACTGGGGAGAGGCGGCAGGGTGAGCCGGGAGCTCTACACCGTCCTGGCCTATACCTTCATGCTGGGCTTCATCATCTGCTGCCTGGGATCGGCCATCCTGCAGATCATCGCCTGGTTCCGGCAGACCCCGCCGGGATCCAAGGTGCGCCTGAGAGCGCTCTGGAGGCCGGAGACCGGCCCGTTCAGCGAGACCGGCCTTCGGCAGATGCAGGCGGCGCGCTCCCTGCTCATCGTCGGCGTCTTCTCCTACCTCCTCTTCGGGGCGCTCATCGTCGCCTCCCGCATCGTGGGCGTGGAATGATGCGCGTGCGAAGCTTCACAATGATCTCCCAAACATGAGCGAATCCCCCGGCTTCGAAGCGATCGCCGGCCGGATCATCGAGAATCCTGCCCTGGTGATCGATCGGTGGGAGGAAATGATCGGTGAAGAGCCCTGGTCGCACCTCGAGCGTGACGAGCGCATCGACGCCCTGCCGCGGGTGGTGATCCGGCTCGTCGAGGTGACACTCAAGGAGCCGTACGATCCCGCCGAATACCGCACGGATGTCCACGCCGCAGCCGTGCACGGCGAGCACAGGCGGGAGCAGGGAGTGGATGAGGACCTCATCTACCGGGAGTACCATTACCTCCGTCAGGCGTTCTGGGAGTACTTCGAGGAGGTCTCCGGATCGCGTCGGGAGATGACGGAGGCAATCCAGAGGATCGACTCCGCCATCACGCTCGCGACCATGGCCTCGCTCTATGGCTTCCACCAACAGGAGATGGAGAACGAGGATGCCTACCGCCGGAAGATCGAGTCGCTGGCCGATGACTCACCGCTGACGCCGGACCACGGCGGTTCTCTCGAGA
>SKRI01000065.1 GCA_007118565.1 Gemmatimonadota bacterium
GGAATCCGTGGCTCGTAGTCCTCGGGGCCGCCGCAGCCACCACCGGCACGGTCCTGCTGATGGGCACGCCGTGGGACACGAACTATCTCCTCGTGCTGCCGTTTGCGGTGGTGAGCACCTCTACGGCGGTGGAGATCCTCACGACGCGCTGACTGCGCAGCCGGGAGACCCGTCGGTTCCTCAGCCGCCCTCCCCCTTCTGCGCCTCCTCCTCGGTCCGCTCCCCCTTTGCGCTGTGGGAGCCGCTCTGGCGCTTGACCCCCTGCTGTCCCTGCTCCTTCGCTACGGTCCCCGGCTTGGGTGATCCCTCCCCCTGCTCCGACGGGGCTTGCCCTGGCTCGAAGCTCCTGCGCTCCTGGGGCGGCTGCTCGTGCTGCGCCCCGCGCCGGCCGGAAGTCTGCGGCGGCTGCTTCTGTTTCTCCGGCTGCTCCTTCGGGGCGCGTGGGCCGCCGCGTTGTCCGGCGGCGTTCTGCTCCTTGGCCTCCTCGCTCACGGGGGAGCGGCTTCCCAGATCCTTGGGGTCGCGGTCACTTCCTCCGGGATTCGACATCTTCCTCTCGCTGTTCGGTGGACGTCTTCACGGGTGCAGCGAGCGCCGCAAGCGCCGGACCGGGGAAGAGGTGGGAACGCCGGGCGATGGCCGCCCTGTCCTCTGTCTGTCCTACTCGAATCCCGGCGGCACCCGGGCGTGGAAGTCCGTGACCTGCTGGTAGGCGCGGGCGAGGGCGAGCGGCGCCTCCTCCCGGAAAATGTCCCCGAGGAAGGTGATGGAGACCGGCGTGCCGTCCTCCCGGAACCCGTTGGGCAGGATCACCGCCGGGTGACCGGTCATGTTGGTGGCCAGCAGTTGGTGGGGGGCAGAGGTGGGGGTGACGATCACGTCGAAATCGGTGAAGAGCTCGTTCCACCGCTGCATGACCTGCGTACGCACCCGGTTGGCGTTGATGTAGTCCACCGCGGGGACGAAGCGGGCGGCGCGGAAGACCACCGGCCAGCTGTTCGGCCCCTGCCGCACCATGTCGTCCACCCGCCCGGCGCGGGTGAAGGCCTCGAAGGCGGCCGCGGCCTCCGGGCCGAGGATCAGGTTCAGCGTCTCGTACGGGAGCGGGGGGATTTCCACCGGCACCGGACGCACGCCGAGCGAGCGGAGGACGTCGAGGGTGGCGTGGTCGAAGGGGCGGGAGGGGTAGTCCGCTTCGTCCCGCTCGAAGGCGTCCCGGAAGTACCCCACCCGCAGCCGCTCCGGCGGGGGGAGGGCCGCCCGGGAGAAGGGGGCGTCTACCGCGCTGAAGTCCGCTCCGTCCGCGCCGGAAACGGCCTCCAGCACCAGTGCGCAGTCCTGGGCGTGCCGGCACATCGGCCCGATCTTGTCCATGCTCCATGCCAGCGCCATGGCTCCGGTCTTCGGCACCCGGCCGTAAGTGGGCCGCAGTCCGGTGACGCCGTTGCGAGTGGCGGGAGATGAGATGGAGCCGAGCGTCTCGGTCCCCAGCGCGAAGCCCACCAGCCCGGCGGCGGTCGCCGCGCCCGACCCGGCCGACGAGCCGCTGGCCCCCTGCTCCGTCCTCCACGGATTCTTGGTGACCCCGCCGAACCAGACGTCTCCCCAGGCCAGCTCCCCGAGGGTCAGCTTGGCCAGCAGGACCGCCCCCGCCTCGTCGAGCCGCCGGACCACGGTGGCGTCGCCCGCCAGCTCCCGGTCCTGGTAGACTCCAACACCCCAGCTGGTAGGGTAGCCCTCCACCGCCAGCAGGTCCTTGGCGCCCCAGGGGACCCCGTGCAGCGGCCCCCGCCAGCGGCCGGCCGCGATCTCCTCGTCCGCGGCACGCGCCTGCCGGAGCGCCCGCTCCTCGGTCAGCGTCACCACCGCCTCCAGCTCCGGATCGTGCCGCTTCAGCCGCTCGAGGTACATCCGGGTGAGCTCGAGGGAGCCAACCCGCCGCTCGCGCAGCAGCGCGGAGAGCTCGTGCACCGGGGCGAAGGCCAGCTCCGCCGTGCTCCCGGGCATGTCCCGCATGGGTAACCGGGCGGGCTCGTCCGCCGCCCGGACCACGGGCGGCGTGGCGTTCACCGGCCCGAGCGGCCGGAAGACGAGGGCGGGGGGAACGTGGTTGGCGAGCGGGACCGCCTTCAGCGCCTCCATGCTCCTGCGCTGGCGGTTGATGTCGTCCACGATCGACTCACGGGCGTCGGACGTGAGGGAGACGCCCGCGATCTCCTCGGCGCAGCGCACCGTCTCGACGGTGATCTCCGCCGACTCCCGCGTGCGCGCCCAGAGGACGCCCGGAAGCAGCGTGGAGCCGAGCCCCAGCGCGCCGAAGTAGGCGAGGAAGCTCCGCCGATCGGCGAGGAGGGATAGGGGGCCGGGAGATGAGGATGACATGGGGGCGCGGGATCGAGCAGGAACGGGTGTTGTTGGGATGGTCGCACGCGGAAGCGCCGTCCGCAAGCCGGAGGAGTGCGTGAGGGTGGGAGTCCGCCGTCGCTCGCCCCCTCGCCCCCTCGCCCCTACTCCCCCACCACGCGCACCGTGTCCCGGGCGATCAGCAGCTCCTCGTTGGTCGGCACCACCCAGACTGCGGGCGATACGCCCTCCGTGCTGATCCGCCCCTCCCATCCCCCCACCGCCTCCGTGTTCGCCTCCTTCTCCACCCTGATCCCCGTCCACTCCAGCCCCTCGCAGATCCGGGCGCGGATCTCGGGAGCGTTCTCCCCGATCCCGCCCGAGAAGACGACGGCGTCCGCCCCGCCGAGGGCGGCCAGGTAGGCGCCGATGTACTTACGCACCCGGTAGCAGAACAGCTCTATGGCGATCCGCGCCCGCCGGTCGTCGTGCTCCTCCGCCTCTTCCATCAGCTCCCGCATGTCGTGCGTCAGCCCGCTTACCCCGAGGAGCCCGGACTGCTTGTTCAGCACCCCCTCCACCTCGGCGGCCGAGAGCCCCTCCTTGTGCCCCAGGTAGTCGAGCACCGCGGGATCGACGTCTCCCGAGCGGGTCCCCATCACCAGCCCCTCGAGCGGGGTGAAGCCCATCGAGGTGTCCACCGAGTCCCCGCCCTCGATGGCGCACGCCGAGCAGCCGTTGCCGAGGTGGAGGGTGATGATGCGCGTCCCATTCCTCCGCGTCCCGGTGAGCTGTCGGTAGCGATAGGCGATGTAGCGATGCGAGGTCCCGTGGAATCCGTAGCGCCGGACCTTGTGCCGGCGGTAGTACCCGTAGGGGATGGCGTAGAGGTAGGCGCGCGGGGGAAGGGTGTGGTGGAAGGCGGTGTCGAAGACCGCCACCTGCGGAACGTCGGATCCCAGGATATCGCGGGCCGCTTCGATCCCGCGCAGGTTGGCCGGGTTGTGGAGCGGCGCCAGCTCGATGTTGTCCTCGATCCCGCGGATCACCTCGGCGTCGATCCGCACGGAGCGGGAGAAGCTCTCTCCGCCGTGCACCACCCGGTGGCCCACCGCGTCGATCTCCCCCACGCTCCCCACCGGAACGCCCGACTCCTCCGAGATCAGCCACTCCACGATGGCCGAGACCGCTGCCCGATGATCCCGGATCCGCCGCGAGCCCCGCTTCGCCGGGCCATCCCCCGCACGGAAGACGGTGAGCGCCTCCCCGCCGATCCGCTCGATCTGCCCGCGGGCCAGCCGCTCGTCGCGGTCCTGCTCGATGGCCTCGGCATCGCTCCGGACGAGCTGGAACTTGAGGGTCGAGGAGCCGACGTTGAGGACGAGGACGTTCATGGCTGGGCGGTGGCAGGCGCCGGGTGGACAAGGGGAGTCGGCAGCGGGCGGGTCCGGCCGGCGGGTGCCTACAGCAGCACCATGCCGATCCAGAGCCCGCCGATCACCAGGCTCGCAACCGCCGCGCCGGCGCGGATCCCGGTGGTCCAACGCGGGTGCACCCGTCCGGCCCGGCGGAAGAGCCACCCCGCGGCCAGCCCGTAGGCGGCCATCGCCATGATGGTCCCCACGCCGAACGAGGCGAGGTACGCAGCCGAATGGAGGGGGGAGGCGATCAGCGTCACCGGGAGGAGGGCCAGGAGGGCGGCGGTGCCGGCCAGCCCGTGCACCACCCCCACCCAGACGGTCCCGGCCCGTGCGGGTCCGCCGGGGAGCCGGTCGCTCCGGCGCAGCTCGCGGAGGAGCCAGACACCGAGGCCGATGAGGATGAGGCCCACCAGCAGCTCGAGCGCCGAGTCCAGCGCCGGGGGGATGCGAACCCCGAGGGCGATGAGGAAGACTCCGGCCGCCAGGATCGCAGCCGAGTGGCCGACGCCCCAGCGGACCCCGAAGCCGACCGCCTCCCTCGGCCGCGGCCGCCGTGAGACGAAGGCGGTGACCGCGGCCACATGATCCGGGTCGAAGGCGTGGACCGCGCCGAGGGCGAAGGCGGTCACGATGGGGAGGAGGAGCGGGTCCACGGGGGTCGGCGGGCCAGAGTGGGCGTGCAGGGGCCCACGATAATGCGCTGCCGGGGCACGGCCCGGCAAGCGGGCGCCGCATCGGTCCGTTCCTTGCGCCCGGAGAGGGCTGCGAAGGGACGGCCATCCTCCATCATCCGCTCCAACCTCAGAGCTTCCGTGCGCAGAGTCGAGCTGATCGTCTACTACTCCACCGACCATACCATCACCCCCGAAACGCCACACGAGCTGGCGGGGCGCGCGGGAGATCGGGTGAGCATCGTCCCGAATGCGGACATCATCTACCACGGCCCGGTGCTCCCGGAGTCCGAGCACGAGGTGCCCGAGGTGCACCGCTTCGTCCTCGAGCTCACCGAGGGGACCGATCTGGAGGATGTCGCCGACTACTTCGTGGACAGGCTGGATGGAAGGATCGACCGCCTCACCGTGCACCGCCACGAGGTCGAGCTGAGCGAGAACGCGCTCACGGACGCGCTGGAGATGGAGATGGGCAACCGCTTCACCGACGAATCGGGTCGGGAGTGGCGGGTGAGCCTTGAGATGCTCGGGCTCACCGAGGAGAGCATGGGCCGGTTCCAGACGAGTGGCGCCCAGCTCCCCCACCTCGCCGCCCAGATCGTCTTCCGCTCCGGGGACGAGGTCCTCACCGAGGAGTACACCTCCCTCACTCCGGTCAAGGACCTGGACAAGGGGGATCTGAAGCAGTGGTACCGCGCCGCGAGGAAGCGGCGGGAGCGCGAGGAGAAGGACGAGGCCGGCGCCGCCTCCATCACCCACTTCGCCGAGCACGACGAGGACAAGGAGTCCAACGCGGAGGCGGAGAGGGAGGGAGATGGGTCGCGGGCCGAGGGGGACACGAGGCTTCGCCACGAGGAGGGCACCGAGCCGGAGATCCGGCCGATCGAGGGCGATGAGACGCTCCCCGACGCCGACCCGGTCCCCCAGGGAGACGAGCCGGACGACGTGCGGCGCGACTGAACGGCAACGTGTCTATACCGGGGGCAGCAATCGCGCGGGAGTCCTTCACGCTCGGCGTGGAGGAGGAGTACCAGCTCGTTGAGCCGGAGACAGGAGAGTTGCGCAGCTCCGGCGGCGTGGTGCGGGCGGGTGACCGCAGCGGCGTCGTGGAGGGCGAGGTTCAGGATGCCATGCTCGAGATCGGCACCCCCGTCTGCACGAACGCCGGCGAGGTGATGGAGCGGCTGCGGGAACGGCGGTTCCAGGCCGGGGCCGCGGCCGCCGCCGAGGATCTCGAGATCATGGCCGCGGGGATCCACCCGTTCAGCGGCTGGAAGGGGAAGGAGCTGACCGACGCGGACCGGCCGCGCATGCTCAAGGACCTCTTCCGTCAGATCCTCCGACAGGAGCACATCTGCGGGATGCACGTCCATGTGGCGGTCCCCGAGGAGCTGGACCGGCTCGTCCTTCTCGATGCCGTGCGGGCGTATACGCCGCACCTGCTCGCCCTTTCCTGCAGCTCACCCTTCCACGCGGGCGAGGACACCGGGTACGACTCCTTCCGGACCGTTACGTGGCGGCGCTTCCCCACCACGGGGGTGCCGCCGACCTTCACTTCGGCGGAGGAGTTCCGGGGGTTCATGGAAATTCTGCTCAAGGCCGGAACGATCCCGGACGAGCGAACCGTGTACTGGAGCACGCGGCCCAGCCCGCGCTACCCCACCATCGAGCTGCGGATGTGCGACGTCTGTCCGCGCATCTCGGACGCGGTGGCCATCGCCGCGCTCGGCCGCGCCGTGGTGGTGGCCGCGGCGGAGGGGCGCCTCGAGCCCACCGGCTCCTCGCTCAGCCCCTCCCTCCAGGACGTGGTGCTGCGGGAGAACGAGTGGCTGACCGCGCGGGACGGGCTCGAGGCGAACATCGTCGCTCCCGAGAGGAGCGCCTGCAGCATTCCGATACGCGACGCCATCCACGAGCTGCTGGCGGCGGTCGGGCCGATCGCCGACTCGCTCGGCGACGGCGATGCGCTCCGGGGGGTGGGAACCATCCTGGAGCGGGGGAACGGCGCGGAGCGCATGCGTGCGCGTCACGAGACGGCAGGCAGCTTGCGCGACCTCGTCCAGTGGACGGTCGAGGAGACCCGATCGGGCGCCGGCATGGATCGGAGAGCCGAGCGCAGGAACGAGAGCATTGCCGCGAATCGAACCAGGGAAGGGGAATGAGACCGCTCGTCGCACTGAGCACCGACATCGATCCGAAGGGAGGCTACTACCGGCAGGCCCGGGTGGCGATCTACGCCAACTACCTGGCGGTGCTCGAGCGGGCGGGCCTCACCCCGGTACTCATCACCCCCGCCCACAGCGAAGAATCGATCCGCACGCTGGTCGACGCCTGCGCCGGGCTCGTCCTCTCCGGCGGGGACGACATCGATCCCTCCCGGTACGGCCAGGATCCGATTCCGGAGCTGGGAACGGTGAACCCGCCCCGCGACGAAGCCGAGTGTCGGACGCTGAACGCGGCCGTAGAACGCGACATCCCGGTGCTCGGCATCTGCCGTGGACATCAGCTGATCAACGTCTTCTTCGGCGGAACCCTCTGCCAGGACATCGAGGTGGCCATGGCCGGGAACGCAGCATCGCACCAGCAGACCTCGCCCTGGGGCTCCCACCACCACGACGCCTCCATCGAGCCGGGGTCGCGGCTGGCCGACGCCATCGGCCGGGATCGGCTGGAGATCAACTCCTTCCACCACCAGGCCATACAGGAGCTGGCCCCAAACCTCGACGTGACCGCCCGAGCCGATGACGGGCTGATCGAGGCGGTCGAATCGCGCGACCACCACTGGGTGGTGGGGGTGCAGTGGCACCCGGAGCGCCACGAGGCTCGGGCCGAGGACACCGACCCGAACATCCGGCTCTTCAATGCCTTCGCGGAGGTGGTGAGGGAGGGCGCGCTGGCGGCCGCGAGCTGAGCGAAGCCGATCGCACACCCTCACGCTCCCGAGCCATGATGCAGGACGTGCTGGAGAAGGTCCGCCGCCATGAGCGCGTGCGCGAGACCCTGCCCGGCGGCGGCGTGCTCAGCCTCGACCGGGGACTCCCATTCCTCCTCGTGCACCGCCAGCCGCCGGAGCGGGACGATCCCGGCACGGCCCGGCTGGTCTCGGGAGAGGCCTCCTACCTCCTTTCCCGGCGGGGCGACGGCGACGCCGGCGACGTGGTCCGTCCGCTGGCGGAGGCGGGCTCCACCGCCTACGGCGCCTTTCTGATTCTGGAGATCTGGTCTTCGGAGGACGAGGAGAGCCGCTGCTTCACCGTCCGCGCGCCCGATGGTCCGGCGCCCGAGACGGTCGGCAAGCTGATCGATTCGCTGGCCGAGCTCCGCTCGCTTCACCCGGAGGTGGAGGTGGTCCGCGAGGTCAGCGACGTGCGCCACCCGCCCGATCTCCCTCCGCTCCTCTCGATCAAGGAGAGCTGGGAGCACGAGGTCCTCGTGCTGGGGCTCGAGGTGCCACCCATCTACCGCGATCCGGACTCGGAGCGCGTGGGCCCGAACTTCCTCCGCGATCTGCAGCGGGCCCTCTCGCAGGTCCTGCGCAAGGCGCTGTACGAGTTCGTTAGGGTGCAGACCACCTTCCGGGTGGAGAACCCTCTCGCGCTCGGCACCCGCACCGTGCCGGACGCGGTCTGGGAGGTCGACCGCTCGCTGGTGGCCATCGAGCGGTCCTTCGACATGCTGCTGGTCACCGCCCCGGTGAACGACAGGGAGGCGTGGGAGCGCTTCCAGGCGAACGGGTGCGAGCGCGATCCCGAGTTCCACTACCGTCTTCTCCCCGTCGATCCGGACCTGCTGAAGCGGCGGCTCTTCTCCATCCGCATGGAGGCGATCGACGACCCGGCGCTGGCGGACCTCTTTCAGGAGAAGCGGGTGGAGCTCGACACCCGCTTCAGCATGCTCCACGAGCGCGGCTCCGACAGCTTTCGCTACAGCAGCCAGCGCCTCTACGGAACGGTGGACGACGATCTCCTGGCGCTCGCGCGGGAGCTGCTCGACGAGGTGGAGGTGCCGGAGGGGGAAGAGGTCGACTCGATCGACGCCCCGGCATTCCGCGACGCGGCCGTGGAGGAGCTCGCCTACTACGCCGAGCGCTATCCGGGTCTGGACACGGAGGTGCAGCTCCGCCCCGACCTCACCGGGCTCATGGTGTCGGAGGGAAACCTCCTGATCGGGGAGGAGCTCCGGCTGGACCCGGCCCGCGTGGAGGCGCTCATCCACCACGAGGTGGGGACGCACGTCCTAACCTACGTGAACGGGAGCGCCCAGCCACTCGAGCAGCTGGCCCTCGGGCTGGCGCACTACGACGAGCTGCAGGAGGGGCTCGCCGTGCTATCCGAGTACCTGGTGGGCGGGCTGAACGCGCTCCGCATGCGTCTGCTCGCGGCCCGGGTGGTAGCGGCCCGATCGGTGGAGGAGGGAGGCAGCTTCGTGGACACCTTCCGCCTGCTTACCCGCGAGCACGGCTACTCCGCCCAGGGCGCCTGGCACATCGCCACCCGGGTGCACGCCTGCGGTGGCTTCACCCGCGACTTCATCTACCTCCGGGGGCTGGTGAGGCTGCTCGAGCTCCTGCAAGGCGGGGCCGAGCTCGAGCCGCTCTATGTCGGTAAGATCGCCCAGAAGCACATCCCCGTCATCGAGGAGCTTCGCTATCGGGAGGTGCTGCGCGAGCCGCCGCTGACCCCGCGCTTCCTCGAATATCCCGAAGCTCGCCGCCGTCTGGAGACGGTGCGGCGAGGCATTTCCCTGACCGAGATGATCGATGCCGCAGCAGTCTGAAGCGCCGATGAGGATTGCCTTCCTGGTGAACGATCCGGACACGGAGTTCCCCACGGCGGCGACCACGGTCATGGTCCACGCCGCGGCCCGCAGGGGGCATACGGTGTACCTGATCGGGATTGGCGATCTGACCTACTACTCCGACGGACACCTCCGTGCGGTGAGCCGGAAGGTCCCCTCCGGCAAGGAGATGAGCCAGGCCGACTTCCTGAAGTCGATGCAGGGGCGCGAGGCGGAGCGGACCGAGGTGACCTCCGCCGACCTCGACGTGCTCTACCTTCGCTACAATCCGGCCGAGGAGGAGGGAAGCCGGCGGTGGGAGTACGACGCCGGCATCGTCTTCGGACAGATGGCGGTGCTCCAGGGAGTCATCGTGCTGAGCCATCCGTACACACTCGCGTATGCGGTCAACAAGATGTATCTGGAGCAGTTTCCTCAGGCCATTCGGCCAAAGACGATCATTACCCGCGAATACGAGGAGATCCTCCGTTTCTACGAGGAGCAGAAGGGTAAGATCGTCCTCAAGCCGCTGCTCGGGTACGGTGGCAAGGACGTCTATCTCCTGAAGAAGGACACCACCAATCTCAAGCAGATCGTCGAGTCGATCAGCCGCTCCAGCTACGTGATCGCGCAGGAGTACCTTCCGGCCGCCAAGGACGGGGACATCCGCCTCTTCCTCTTCAACGGAAAGCCTCTCGTGGTGGAGGGGAAGTACGCAGCGCTTCGAAGGGTGAACGCCACGGGGGACTTCCGCAGCAACCTCTCCGCGGGCGGAAAACCGCACAAGGCGGAGATCACCGACGAGATCCTCGAAATCGCGGAGATCGTGCGCCCGCGCCTGCTCGCCGACGGGATCTTCGATGTGGGGATCGACATCGTGGGGGACAAGCTGGTGGAGATCAACGCCATCAGCTCCGGGGGGCTGAACGCGGCCGGGGAGCTGGAAGGCGTGGACTTCGGGAGCGAGGTCCTGCGCCTGATCGAGCGGAAGGTGGCTCACCGGCGGCGGTACGGGCACCAGCTGCGGAACCGGGCGCTCGCCGTCATGGATTGAGGCGGGTCCCGACGGCTCTCGCGGAGGGACGCCCCGACTTGAGAAAACGGTGTTTCCCTGTTATCATCAGACGTTGCGATGGTGTTTCCACCGCAGGAGCACCGCGAGCAGCGGACGCCACGCATCGGAAGCAGGCCTTCCGGAACGTGGGTTTCGCCGCCGAAAACATCGGATGTCGAAGGCCGCCGTGCGCGGTTCGATTTCAACAGTCACCAAGGAGATTACATGGCCAAGGAAGCGCCCATTGAGATGGAAGGGGAGGTAAAGGAAGTGCTGCCGGATCGCCGGTTCCGCGTCGAGCTCGAGAACGGCCACACCGTTCTCACCACCCTCGCCGGGAAGATGAAGAAGTTCCGGATCCGGGTCATCCAGGGAGACCAGGTGAAGCTGGAGATCTCCCCCTACGATCTCAGCCGGGGCAGGATCGTCTACCGCTACAAGTAGCGCGGCGCATCCGTTTCCGAGGCTGCGAAGGGCCCGACCATGCCGGTCGGGCCCTTTTGCGTATCAGGACGCTCGGGAGATCAGCTCCTCCTCCCGCGCGGGATCGGGACCCGATTCCAGATCGGACAGCTCCCGTCCCTCCTCGTCCAGCCAGGCCAGCGTGTCCCGAACCGTCTCCTCCAGCGGGCGGGGGCGGAGACCTCGCCGCCGGGCGCGCGATGCATCGATCGTGAACCAGGCGGTATGCGTCTCCGGTACCCAGAAAGGGAGCTCACGGCTCCGGTCCGCTCCGGCCGCATCCAGCACGGAGTCCGACGCCCAGACGATCTCCGCGTTGTTGCCCACCACCCGGGATATGGTATCCAGGAGCGATCCCATGGTGGTGGGCTCGGCGGGACCGACCGCGTTGAAGACCCCGGCGATCTCCTCCTCGACCATCCCGACCGTCCAGGCGGCGAGGTCGCGGGCGTCGAGGAGCTGCACCGGGCGCTCCGGTCCACCCGGCGCCAAAACCCTTCCCCCCTTTCGCACCCGCAGGCACCAGTACGACAGCCGGTCCGTGTAGTCCCGGGGCCCGGAAAGGATGCCGGGACGGACCACGAGTCGCCGCTCGGGCAGCTCCTCCGCGAGCACCTCCTCGCAGGCCACCTTCGCCTCGCCGTACGGCGCTGAGGTGCCGTGATCCGCCTCCTTCAGCTCCCCCTCCTCCTTGATTCCCGCCGGGGCCGGCATCCGGTACACCGAGGTCGTGGAGACGAAGACGTAGCCGTCGATCCGGCCGCCGAGCAACTCCACCGATCGGCGGAGCTGGGGCGCGGTATACCCCGAGACGTCGATCACCCGATCCCAGCTTCCCTCCGACAGCGCGGAGAGATCACCGTCGCGATCACCGGTGCGCACCTCCACCTCCGGGAAGGGGCTCGGGTGCCGACCGCGGTGGAAGATGGTCACGTGATGGCCGGAGTCCAGGAGGGTTTGGACCAGGTGCCAGCCCACGAAGCGGGTTCCGCCGAGTACGAGGATTCGCATGAGTGGCTCTCGTTGTACGAAGTGTGAAAGGCACCTTCCTCCCTGCATCGCCCGGACCGTTCGGGGAAGGAGCCCGGCTGATGTTCCCATGATGCACGCTTCTTGCGAGCCCCGCTCCGCTCATCGACCATTTCTTCCCCACGCAGGAGATTCCTATGCGACGAGCACTCGTATTCGTTTTCGCGACCCTCTTCCTCTTCTCTGCTCCGCTCGCGGCACAGGAGGTGGAGCATCCCGGACCCGACGCCGTCGATGTGCCCGCAGAGCAGGTAGGGACAATCGTGCTGCCGAGCGCGGAGGCTTTCGACGCCGGGGAAATTCAGTTCCAGCAGGTGGAGACCGTGGACCAGGTAGATGCGACCGCGATCCAGCCGGACAACCGCAGCTGGTGGTGGCTGGTGGGTGGCATCGTCGTGGCGGGCCTCATCCTCGCACTACTTATCGGATGACTTCGACGGGGCTCCGGCGAATGCCGGGGCCCCGATGAGTACGCGCTCCCCTTTTGCTGGACCCTCGCTCGATCCCTCCCGCAAAGTGACCACCTCACCGCAGGCACGCATCCGCACGCTCTGGACGCGGCTCGGCGGAAGCCCACCCGGACGCCTCGCCTTCTCCCGGGCGCTGGGGATCCTGGTCCCCTACAGCGGCTCGATCCGTCCGCGCGTGGAGCAGCTCGCGCCCGGCCACGCCGTGGTCCGGCTGCGCGACCGGCGGCGGGTCCGCAACCACCTCGGCTCCGTGCACGCCATCGCCCTCGCGAACCTTGCCGAAGTGACCTCCGGGCTGGCGATGATCTACGCGCTGCCGGACGACGCCCGGGCGATTCTCGTGGGGCTGGAGGTGGACTACCTCCGTAAGGCGCGCGGCACCCTCACCGCCGAATGCCGGTGCACTCCTCCCGGCTCCGCCCGCGAGGATCGGGAGATGACGCTCGAGGCCGAGATCCGCGACGGGGAAGGCGACGTCGTCGTCCGTGCCCGCGCCCGGTGGCGGGTTGGACCGGTCCAAGCCCACTGAAGCGGGCCGGAACCCTTCTTGCGCCCGCCCGGCCATCCGTTTCCCCGAACCTGATTCGCCATGGCAGCCCACTCCGGTAGGCCCTTCCGATCCGAAGACGAGCGCCGGGAGGAAGAGCGCGGCAAGGCCGACGTAGTCCTCGACGTCTCCGAGCTCCACGTCGACAAGGTCGACCTCGAGGCACAGGACCTGGAGGCCCACGTTTCCCTGAACGTGGAGGCGGCCGGGCTGCTCGAGCTCAAGGCGGGCGTGGACATTCGCCTCGACAAGGTGCGCGCGTTCGTCGAGAAGGTCGACACCACCGCCCACCTCCGCGTCCACCTCGACCATGTGGCCGCGATCGTCACCCGCGTCTTCGATTCGGTCGACAGGAACGCGGAGATCTTCCGGGACGTGATGGTTGAAGCGGCCGAGGCGGAGGAGGAGAGTTGGCACGAGGCGGCCAGCGACAGCGACGAGAACGAGGAGTGAGTCATGAGTGAGAGAAATAACGAGAATCGAAGCGAGGGAGCCCGGGTCGAGCCGACGTCGGGGGAGCCCGACGTCCTCCTCGACATTCCCAACGTCACGGTCGGGCGCGTCGAGGTCGAGGTCGAGGATCTCGAGGCGAGCGTCTCGCTCGATGCGAGGCTGGGCCGTTTCCTGAAGCTGCAGGCAGGCGTGGACACGCATATCCGGGATGTGAACCTGGAGATCGAGGGGGTGCGGGCCGAGGCCCACCTCAACATCTATCTCGATCATGTCCGGACGATCATCGCGCGGGCGATGGATTCGGTGGACGAGAACACCGAGACCTTCGAGCCGGTCATGAGGCAGTCCACCAGATCGACGCCGGAAAAGGCCGTGGACCGGGTGAAGAAGATCCTTCCCGGCCAGGGTTGATCGATTATCGCTGCATAATCTTCCCTATAGCACGCCCCATTGTGCGAGCCTACGAAATGTAGTAGGTATTACGGGTCCTAAGTGACGAGTATCTACCCATTGACTGAAAAGGCACGATGGCGGAGCGGAACGAGAAGGTTATGGAGAAGGTGCGCAAGGAGCTGGAGGCCGATCCCACACGCAAGTCCAAGCCGCTGTACGAGCAGATGCAGAAGGTGGATAAGTCGATCGGGGATCTGTCCGTCCAGCAGTTTCACGCGCGCTACGTGCTTCCCATCAAGCGGGAGAACGCGCCGAAGCGCCCGCGGAAGCGGAGGACGGGACAACCCGCAACCGGGGCACGGTCACGGAAGGCTCGCGCGGAGCGGGAGCAGGTGCGCACCGCATTCCTAAAGTTCGCGCGCGACCTGGCGGAGGCCGAGAGCCGCGGTCAGATCGTCCAGGTGATGACCGACCTGGACAGCTACGTGGACCAGGCGACGGGTCAGGCCTCCTGAACCACCTGCCGACCGCGGCATAGGCGGACAGACCCGCCGGAGCGGGAACTCGATGAGAACGGAAGCCCCCGGCCATGCGCCGGGGGCTTCCGTTCATTCGGAGGAGGCAGACTTCTGTGCTGCCTCACACCTCGGGATCCTCCTCCACGGGGGCCAGCCGCTCCCGCGCCTCATCGAGCCTGTCGGAGGGGACCATTACCCGGATGCCTCCGCGGCTGACCGGGCCCATCGCCCCCGGCCCCCAGATGCCGTCCTCACGATCCGGGATCAGCACGGGGATTCCGACCTCCTCGAGGGTGGCGCGGGCGAAGTCGGCCTCGTACATGGCACCGTAGCGGGCCGCCTCGGCCCAGGTTGGACGGTCGAGCATGGCAGCAAATCGAGTTTCGGTTTGCGAGGATGAACAAGTGCGCGCGCAGATCCGCCGCTTACCCGGTGTTACGCAGCCCGGAGGAAATTCCGTTGATCGTGGCCGCGAGAGCATAATCCAGCGCCTCCCCCTCCTCCCCGGCGCGCTTCCTTCGCAGCAGCTCGACCTGGATGAGGCTCATCGGGTCGACGTAAGGGTTTCGGAGGCGGATCGAGCGTGCGAGCACCGGATTCGCCTCCAGGAGGCGGGACTGGCCGGTGATCCGCAGCAGCACGTCCCGCGTGCGGCGAAACTCCTCCTCGATCAGCCCGAATACTCGCTCGCGCAGCGCGTCGTCCTCGACCAGCGAGGCGTAGCGGCGTGCGATGCCGAGATCCCCCTTTGCCATCCCCATCTCCACGTTGCGGATCAGGTCGTGGAAAAGCGGGAAGTCCGACATCATCTCCCCCAACAGCTCCTGCGCCTCGCGCCCCGAGCTCCAGAGCTTCTCGAGCGCGTGGCCCACGCCGAAGAAGGCGGGGAGGACGTGCCTGCTCTGCATCCACCCGAAGACCCACGGAATGGCGCGTAGCTCCTCCAGTCCGGCACCACCGGCGCGCTTGCTGGGCCGGGAGCCGATGCGGGCGTGCTCCAGCTCGGAGACCGGGGTGGCGGCCTCGAAGTACGGAGGGATGTCGGGGTTCTCGGCCACCCTTTCCCGGTAGAAGGCGAAGGCGTCCGCGGCCAGCCCGTCCATTGCCTCCGTCCAGCTGTCCTTTTCCCGGCCACCGGTGGCGCCGGCGAGCGAGCCGAGCGCGGCTGCCACCATCAGTTCCAGATTGCGTTCGGCGAGAACCGGATCACCGTACTTCCAGTTCATCACCTCACCCTGCTCGGTGATCTTGAGCTCCCCGTGGAAGGCGCCCGCAGGCTGGGCGGTGATGGCGCGGTGCGTGGGGCCGCCGCCGCGCCCCACCGTGCCGCCGCGTCCGTGGAAGAGGGTGAGCCGGACATCGCACTCCTCGGCTACCTCGTGCAGCGCCCGGTGCGCGCGGAAGATCTCCCAGGTACTGGTGAGCATCCCTCCGTCCTTGTTGGAGTCGGAGTAGCCGAGCATCACCTCCTGCCTCCGTCCCCAGCAGTCGAGGAACTCCTGGTACGTCTCCGACCTCCAAAGCTTCCGGCAGACCTCGGGGGCGCGGCGCAGGTCCTCGATCGACTCGAAGAGGGGTACCGGCGCCAGGCCGGGATCGCCCCGCTCCGGATCACCCTCCACGTCGATCCCGGAGAGCTCGAGGAGCCGCACCAGTCGAGCTACGTCCGCGCCGGTCTCCGCGCCGCTGATCACGTAGCTGCGCATCGACTCCGGCGGATAGCGCTCCTTGAGCTCGCGCACCACCCGGTGCGTCTCGAGAAGCGCGCGGGTCTCGTCGGAGGGCGGACCCGGCAGATCCTCCCCGTCTCCCGGATCGGTCGCCAGCTCCTCCACCGCCGCGGCGTGCACGCCGGCGTGCTGTCGGATGTCGAGGGTGTGGAGGTGAAAGCCGAAGGTCTCCACCTGGAGGAGGAGCGGATCGAGGACCCGCTCGGCGATCCTGCCGCCGCCATGGACCGCGAGGCTGTAGCCGATCAGTCCCAGATCGGCCGCGAAACCGGCGGGCGAGGGGTACGCCGCCGGCCCGGGCGGCTCCTGGCGCGTGTCCACCAGCCGGCGCCCCACGTACCCGAGGAAGGAGCGGTAGACCTCGGGCGGGGAGCGACGTTCCGGGTGGGGGTCGAGGGAGGGGAACTCCTCGGCGTACCGGTCGAGCTCGGTCCGGAGCTCGGCGGAGACGCCGACCTGCGCGTCCGAGCTGCTCAGGTGGTCCACGAGCGCTTCGGTAGCCCGGAAGTAGTGGTCGAGGATGCGGTGCCGCGCCATGCGCAGGGCATCCCGCGTCACGCCCGGCGTCACGTACGGATGGCCGTCCCGATCTCCCCCGATCCAGGAGCCGAAGCGGATCACCGCGGGGAGCGCGGTCGAATCGATCGGCACCCCGTAGATCTGGCGAAAGCTCTCCTCGATCTCCCGGTAGACGAGGGGGACGGCGGCGATCAGCAGCGGGTAGTAGTCCAGCCCCATCTGGATCTCGTCCCGCACGGTCGGCTTCCGTCTCCGAACCTCGTCGGTCTGCCAGAGGGCGGTGATCTCGGCAGAGAGCGCCTCCTGGGCGTCAGCCGCCTCGCTCCCCGTCAGCGGGAGTCGATCCAGCCGCTCGAGCTCGGCGGCGATCCTGCGGTGCTTGCCGAGCACGGTCCTGCGCGTCACCTCGGTGGGGTGCGCGGTGAAGACCGGGATGACGAGCACGTCGCGCAGGAGCTCCAGCGCCGCGTGCGCCTCCACCCCCTCCTCCTTCAGCCGCGCCATCGTTCCTCGGAGGGTGCCGTCCTCGGTAGAACCGTCGCGCTCCAGCGCCCGCGCCCGCCGCCGCCGCTTCCGGTGGTTGGTCTCGGCGAGGTTGATCAGCTCGAAGTAGGTGGCGAAGGCCTTGGTGAGGCGATGCGCCTCGTGCACGGTGAGCGCCCGTACGGTGGCCTCCCCACGCTCCATACGCTCCTGGTCCTCCCGATCCGAGGAGAGCGGGGCGTCCTCGCCTCCCCCGCTCTCCCGGTGCTCGATCATCAGCCGGCGGAGGGATTCGACGACCTGGAAGAGCCCCTCGCCCCCCTGCTCTACCAGGACTCGACCCAAGAGGACACCGAGGTTCCGCACGTCGCGGCGGAGGGGCGCCTCCTTCTCCCCCTCCCCGCCGGTGAGCTCGGCGAGACGCGCCGCCTGGTCGGTGGGCTGCCAGAGGGGATCCGTCGTCGTGGAGCTCTGGTCGGGTTCGCTGGTGCGTGACATGGGAGTCCGGGCGTGCGGAGCGTTCGGCGAGCGGGAAGGGGCTTGCAAGAAGCGCGTCCCCGGCGAAGCGGCCGCGCCTGCCGGGGGTGCGGGGAGCGGTCAGCCGCCGCCGACGATGAGGAGGAAGACGACGCTGAAGAAGAGGAAGGTGGCGAGCGGGGCCAGCTGGTAGAGCCAGCGGTTCGGGTGCATGGTGGCCACGGCGCGCGATGCCACCAGGAAGAGATGGCCGATCAGGAAGAAGGCAGCGGCCACCACCACCACCTCCCAGCTCTCGGCGCCCGGCACATCCCCCCGACGGTGGACGAGCCAGGCGAAGCGGGCGGCGATCGCCGCCATGAGACCGCCACCCAGGAAGAAGAGGACTGCGAGCGCCCGGTCCGCGATCCGGAGGATCCTCTCGATGGAGCCGGGCGGAGGAGCGTCCGGAGTCCGCCTCCGCTCGGTGGCGGGGCGGTCAAACACGGGATTGGGGCGCGGCGATTCGCGGGAATGTCATGGCGTTCGAAGCGGGCGGGGTCGGCGGGCGGTGCCGCAAGGGGCGATCCGGCAGGGCGTCGGCAGGGAACGACGGCCGCACCGGCTTCAGCCGCCGTCTTCCCAGAGCTCGGCGAGCCGGCGGTCACGCCCGCAGTTCGCCCGATAGATCCGGTAGCGCACCGGGTTCTTCCGGTAGTAGCCCTGGTGGTAATCCTCGGCTTCCCAGAATGCGGTGGCGTCGGTGATCTCGGTGACGACGGGCCCCGCGAGCCGCCCGCTCTCCTCGAGCGCCGCCTTCGACGCCCGGGCGGCGCGACGCTGCTCCGGGTCCCGCGGAAAGATGCCGCTCCGGTAGTGCGCACCGCGATCGCAGAACTGTCCACCCCCGTCGAGCGGATCGACGTTCTGCCAGAAGACCGGCAGGAGCTCTTCGTAGGAGATCAGTGCCGGGTCGAAGATCACCCGGACCGCCTCGGTGTGACCGGTGCCGCCCGCGATGACCTGCCGGTAGGTCGGGTTCTCCAGATGTCCGCCCGTGAAGCCGGAGGTCGTGGTGATGACGCCCTCCAGCGCGTCGAAGGGGGGCTCCATGCACCAGAAGCATCCGCCAGCGAAGAGGGCGGTGTCGAGCGCCGCGCCCGAGGCTTCCGCGCGGGCGATCCGCTCGGCATCCCCGAGCCCGTTCCCCGCGCCTGCACACGCCCCCGCTGCAAGCGCGACCAGCAGGAGGATGATGGCTCTCACCTCAGCTCCTGAGCTCGGGAAGGTCTTCGCCCGCCGGAACGAACTCGAGGGCGACGCCGTTGTTGCACCAGCGCTGTCCGGTGGGCGGAGGGCCGTCGTCGAAAACGTGGCCCTGGTGACCGTGACAGCGGATGCAGTGGTACTCGGTGCGCCGCATGAAGAGGGTGTAATCCGGCTTCGTGCCCACCCGCCCTTCGATAGGCGCCCAGAAGCTCGGCCATCCGGTGCCGCTCTCGTATTTCGTCTCCGAGGTGAAGAGGGGGAGGAAGCAGGCGGCGCAGAGGTAGCTCCCCTCCCGCGTCTCCCCGTTCAGCGCACTCGAGTGGGGCCGCTCGGTCCGCTCGCGGAAGAGGACGTCGTACTGCTCCGGCGTGAGGAGCTCCCGCCACTCCGCCGCGGACTTCTGCACGGTGGGGGGAGAGGCATGTCCCGCCTCGCGGCGGGCGCATCCGACGAGCGATGCCGGGAGGAGCGCGGTAGCGGCGGCGGCGGCGAGCGCGCGGCCGAGCCAGCTGCGTCGTGTCATGGGGGCCTCCGGAGTCGGGTTCCTCTCTAGGACACCTCGAGGGGAGCATCGGGTCCCGATCGCGCGCGCTCGCGCAGGTATTCGAGCAGGTTCTCCGGCGCGTATCCGAGCTCCGGCGCCTCCATCCGGGCAAGGGCGCTCGCGTGCACCGATTCCGTCTCCGGATAGGCGGTGCCCAATTCCCTCACCCGCTGGAAGGTCAGCCGGTGGTATCCCTTGCGGGACCGGTGGAGGGTGCCGCGGAAGTCGGGATCCGCCACCGCGGAGAGGGCGCGGTCGTCGAAGGCGAGCCCGCACTCCGCGGCACGCTCCGCCATCCAGAGGAGCGCTCCGTCCGCGAGGCCGGTGTCGGCGTACCCGCCCCCCACATCGGCGTGCACGCCGGGGAACCAGGTCTGCTCGATCCGCTGCCCGGGAACCGGGCCGGAGCCCTTCATCTCCCAGAGAGCAGGTGAAAACAGCCCGCGCCGCTCGTCTATGGCCAGCGCCTGGAAGGCGTTCCGGACGATGCGCGAGAGCGTCACGTCGTGGAAGCCGTGGCGGAGGCGGTTCCAGACGTTCAGGGCGCGGAGCGGGATCCCGCGCGCCCCCACCGTGTCCCAGACACCGAGAAATCGGATCTCCACCTCGCGCGAATGCGCCTCCCGGAACGCCTCGGTCTCGGCGCTCCGGGGCCGGTCGCGCCTTCTCCGGCTCCGGTACCTTTCGTACGCCTCATCCAGCAGGTCGATGGAATCCTTCCGGAGGAGCCCCACGTTGCGGATCATTCCCACGAGGCTCCGTACTATGAAGGCGCCCCTGCTGAACCCGAAGAGGAAGATCTCGTCTCCCTCGGCATAGTTCACCGCCAAAAAGCGGTATGCCGACTCCACGTTCTCCTCCAGCCCGCTCCCGAAGAAGCCGCCCAGGAAGCGGTCGACGCGCGAGCGCGTTCCCAGGCCCCACTGGTACCAGACGATCTGCTCGACCCCGGCCTCGTCCTGCGGCAGGAGGGAGCGGGCGATCTTGATGACGTTGGTGGGAGAGGGATCGTCCCCCCGCACCTGCTCCGGGTGGTTCCAGGTGCCGTCGGCGCAGAGGACGAGACGCTTGGCCATGGGGACGGGTCTGGGAGAGGTCGAAAGGTGCGGATCCGTGGCGTCAGGTTGCGTGCCAGCGGCAAATGGTCCACCCTCTGCAGGAACGGACCCGGAGCACCCTCCCCCGATTCCCGCTTCCATGCCCGATCCGACCCCGGTTCCCCGCCTCCAGCCGAGCGACGTGTCGCTGGCCCACGCCCTCATCCGGGTGGGGCTCGGCGTGAACATCGCCATGCACGGCCTCGTCCGGCTCCCCGACCTGCGGGGCTTCGCGGCCGGGCTCGAGGCTGACTTCGCAGAGACCTTCCTCCCCGGCGCCCTCGTCCACCTCTCCGGCTACGGGATCGTCTTCGCCGAGACGGTCATCGGGATTCTGCTCGTCCTCGGGCTCTTCCTCCGCCCGGTACTGGCCGCCGGGATGGCGCTCATGGTCGTCCTGATCTTCGGAACGTGCCTGCTACAGAACTGGGGAACGGCGGGGAGCCAGCTCGTCTATCTGGGGATCTACGGGCTCCTCCTCGGCTCGGCCGGCTTCGACCGCTTTTCCCTGGACGGGAGGCGGACCGCCGGGCGCGGCGGGAGGCGGCGCTTCGGGAGATGGGAAAAGCGGCGCACGGGGCGCCTTCTGGAGTAACCTGCAGGAGGGAGGCGGTCTCAGCCCCCCAGCACCATCCCGGCCCCGCTCGCCATCCCCACGAAGAGGGCGATGGCCACCGCCCGGATCAGCGAGAAGCGGGTGCCGACGATCCACGCGTCGGCGGCGATCATCAGGATGACCGCGAAGCCGATCACCACCCCGGCGAGGAACCCGCTCTCGACGCCCGCCGCTCCCAGCCCCAGCCCCACCAGCATGCCTACTCCGATCCAGGCCAGCGGGAGCACGAAAGGTCGCGGACCGGGTCCGGAGCGGGAGCCGCCCCGCGCCGAGGTCGGCCGGTCCGCGGTCACTCGGGGCTCCCGCGCCCGGCGCCGCCCAACTGCTCCTCGAAGAACATCAGCACCAGCTGGGCGAAGAGATCCTGGTTGTCGCGCCGGCGGAAGCCGTGCCCCTCGTTCAGCGCGTTCATGTACCAGACGGGCCGGTCGTTGGCCCGCACCACGTCCACGATCTGCCGGCTCTCGCTGGCCGGCACTCGCGGGTCGTTGTCCCCCTGCGCCACGAAGAGCGGCGCCTCGATGCGGTGCGCGTTGGTGGTGGGGGAGATGGCTTCCAGATGCGCCCGCATTGCCGGGTCGCGCTCGTCCCCGTACTCCGCACGACGCAGGTCGCGCCGGTACCCCTGCGTGTTCTCCAGGAAGGTGACGAAGTTGGAGATACCCACGATGTTGACGCCGCCGGCCAGCCGGTCGCTGTAGTGGACCAGCGAGGCCAGGACCATGTACCCGCCGTACGAGCCGCCGTACACCATCACCCGCTCCTCGTCCAGGTCGGGCTGCGCGGCGATCCAGTCTAGGAGGGCGCCGATGTCGTAGACCGACTCCTCACGCAGCTCGGCGTTGTCGAGGAGGAGATACTCCTTGCCGTAGCCGGAGGAGCCGCGGACGTTCGGCCGGACGATGGCTGCGCCGACCTCGTCCATCCACATCTGGTAGGTGGCGGCGAAGCCCGGCCTGCTCTGCGACTCCGGTCCACCATGGATCTGCACGATCACGGGGTGGGGGCCTGCCCCCGCCGGCCGGTAGACGAAGGCAGGAATCATCCGGCCGTCGAAGCTCTCGTACTCCACCAGCTCGGGCGCAACGAAGCCGGCCGGGTCGAGGCCGCCCAGCTCGCTGTGCGTCCAGCGCTCGAGCCCGGCGTGCGCCAGCGCGCCGCCACCCAGCTCCAGCACGAAGACGTCGCTCGGCAGGTCGGCGGCGCTGATCGTCATGGCCAGCGCCCCGCCGTCCGGCCGGAAGGTGAGGCCGGAGATCAGGCCGTCCGGCACCCCACGGGCCGGCTCGTGCCGGCCGGTGGCGGGATCCATCAGGTAGAGCCGACCGTAGCCGTGCTCGTTGACCACGAAGGCGGCCCGCCGGCCGTCCTCGGAGAGGGCGAGCTCTTCCACGTCCCAGGGGATGTCGGCGGTGATGAGCTCGGCCTCTCCCGTCTCCGGCTCGAGGCGGGCGAGCTGCCGGAACTCGCCCATGGCGTCGGTGGCCACGAAGATCCCGCTCCCGTCCCGCGCAAAGGTGGGCGCGAAGCCGATCCAACTCTGCAGCTCCTCGTCGCTGCCGGCGATACGCCTCATCTCCCCCGTCTCCACGTCCACCAGGTGGAGGTAGGAGTCGTTGATGGAGACGTACTCGGTGACCAGCACCCGGCGCCCGTCCGGGCTCCAGTCGGCCACGCCCC